>JAFGOZ010000355.1 GCA_016926235.1 Bacteroidales bacterium
CCGGAAAACTCCATTACCCTGGTAACTTATGAAGGCTTTAAAAGGCTGGGATTCGGTGAAAGTGTATCCGATGAGCTATTTGTCGAACTGGTAAATATCCTGGGACAAAGCAGCGAGAAATCAGCCCGTGACAAGGAGATCGAATACCAGAAATTCAGGGAGATGATCGGTGTAGGTTTGAAAGATACGGTGGCCGATTTGGATCTGCTGGGATTTGATTTTGTGGTGATCGATGAAGCGCACCGGTGCAAAAATGTATTTTCCCAAGTAAAAGCCGACGAGGACGGGAACAAGAGATATAATTTACAGTCGGCCACCTCTGAGACCGGCCAGAAAGCCTTTTTGATCCTGAACTATATTCAGCGAAAATTTGGCAGGAATACAATGCTTTTAACAGCAACACCTTTCACTAATTCTCCCCTGGAAATTTATTCCATGCTCTCCCTGGTAGCACACGAAAATCTTGTTAAAGGTGGCATTAATAATATTGATACCTTCTTTGATCTTTTCGTTCTTCCTACTGTGGAATGGACCGCCAATTACAAAGAGGAGATCGTTGAAAAGGAAGTGATCAAATCCTTTACCAACCGGCGTATCCTTCAAAAACTCATTTACAATCACATCCTGTATAAAACCGGGGAGGAAGCCGGAGTAAAGCGACCCACCAAGATCAACCTGCCCATGTTGTATGATTTCCAGGCTAAAAGCCGTCAGCGTTTGCCGCATGCAAAGCAAATCCTGACCTACATCAGCATGACTGCAAAGCAGCGGATCAATCAGAATAAGATCGTGGAGTTGGCTAAAAGTTCTACCAATGGACGACTGGATATGGGTAACCTGTTCAGGGCGCTGGCCTATTCCCTGGATAACGCATTATCACCTTTTATCGTTAATGGCAGTCCGGAAGATTTCAGGGAATTTGTGCATGAAAGCCCAAAAATCAACTATGTGATGGAGTGCATCCGGAGTGTAAAACATTGGCATGAAGCCCAGGGGGAAGAAGTATCCGGCCAGGTGATCTATATGAACCGTGGAAAGCAATTCTTTCCGATGATCAAGAAGTACCTCCTGGAGGAAATCGGGTTTAAGACTGGTGTACTATTCGACAAAACCAGGGTGGATGAAGTGGAGATTATCAGTTCTGAAATCAACGATAACCGGAAAGAGACCATCAAAGAAGCTTTCCTGGAAGGAATCGTAAAAGTGATTATCGGAACGGCTACCATACGGGAAGGGATTGATTTGCAAAAAAGGGGAACAGTCATTTACAACTGTTACCCGGAGTGGAATCCCACCGATCTGCGGCAGTTGGAAGGCCGTATCTGGCGGCAGGGGAATCAATTCGGGTATGTACGGATCGTGATGCCCCTGGTGCAGGATTCGATGGATGTGTTTGTGTTCCAGAAGCTGGAGGAAAAGACTTCCCGGATCAACGATATCTGGTTCAAGGGTGACCGGGGCAATGTGCTAGACCTGGAAAGCCTGAACCCTGAGGAAATCAAGCTGGCATTGATAACCGATGTCGACCGCCTGGTAAAGATGTTCTTTGACCAGGAGAAGGAACAGCTGCAGCGCGAATTCAGCAAAGTGAACAGGGCTATCCAGATGATCTCAGAAATCCGGGAGGATATTGAAGAATACAACCGGTACCGGGAAGAAGCCATAAATGCTATAAAAAACTTCTATAATACCCTGATCAATTCCTCATTTCTTAAATCACAAAGCACGGAAGCTTCGGAACCTGATCCGGTGGATCCCAAGGCAAAGTTTACTAAGAAAGCCCGGGAACTGAAGGATGACATAGACATACTTCTTCAGAATTCAACCTTTGAGGATAAGGATATCCTGGCTTCCGGTCGCAGGATAGAAAACAGTTACAACCTCCTAGGCCTGTATTTTCAGAATAGCTGGGCCATCCGGTATTTTAAAGAATATGTTTCCAAAGTCCGCAAAACAGAAAGGACAATTCTAAAACCTAAGGGTTATACGATCGATAGCGATCTGTCCAAAGTGATGGCCGAGTATGAGCTTGAAAAGAATGGTATCCAGAAGAAGGCAGAGCTGTATCAGGGAGATGCCAATTCTGAAAGATGGAATACTCTTAAAGAAGAAATTCGGCAGAAAAAATCAGCAATGATGGTAGAAGGCCGCACACCGGTTGACCGGGCAGCAGAATTCTCAACATTGAACTACCTCCTGGCATATAAAGCCGGAGACCAGGAAGCACCAAGGGTGGAAGTACCAACCAGCCTGCCGGAGGAAAGCAATCGGGATATTTCGGTATTGGAGCTTGAAGCCCTGGCATTGGAGGTAGAACTTGAATTATTAAACATTTAGAAATCAACAAAACATGATATCATGATCAATACAGGCAATTACTTTGAAGCAATCAATACCATTGATTATACCAATCTTCCGGAGGCATTAAAGAACGGTGACAAGCTCACCCGTGGAGCAGCACAGAACGACTGGTCGGCATACAACAGTAACGAAAACATCAAACGGGTTGTAGATGCTTACCTGCAAAAGCTCGATGAATGGGTCGGAAAACATAAATCACCCAACCAGGAAAAGAAAAAGACAAAACCGGAACCTGGCAAAAAGAAGAGACCAAAACTGACTATTGAAAAACAGGATATTAAGCCTGATGAGCCTACACCGGTGGAAAAGGTCACGCTTGAAATTGCCTTTATAAAACGCTATGTGGGTCTGCATGGCAAAACAAAAGACCGTAAGCAGATTCTCAGCTTCATCAATGGATTGCAGAGGGCCATTGTTGAAAAACGGATCCGTAAGACCTCGCCCTATGCCAAAGAAATTGGGAACATCCAGGAACAGATAATTGCTTGTTATGAAAAAATGGGTGAATCCATTATGATTAAGATTGATGAAAAGACCCTGGAATCCTATTCTGCAATTGCACATAGTGAAAAGACAATGCAATCCATTTCCTTTATCAGGCAATTCATTGGTGTACATGGCAAAAAGGGAGTTAAAGAAAAAGCTCAGGGACTGATTGAGAGGATTAACAAAGCAATAGAGGCTGAAAGGATTATAGAAACTGATCCCCATTTTAGTGAGCTTCAGGATGTGATCAAGTCCCTGGAGGCGTACCTGGAAGGAAAAACAACTACTCCGGAAATCAATTCTGCAACACTGAATGGATTAATGGGTATCGCCGGGTTCGGCGGTAAAAAAAAAGTCCGGACGAAGACGAAACGCCGGTAACCATCATAAGCAGCATCGATCTTGCCGGGATGCAATTTGAAACCATTGGCCTGCAGGGAAAATATCGTGAACTGTTAGGAGATCCATCGGTAGGTTTTTCGGCCATGGTTTTTGGGCTCCCAAAAAGCGGTAAATCCACCCTTTGTATCGACTTTGCCCGGCACCTGGCCGAACATCATGGTAAAGTTTTATATATAGCCATCGAAGAAGGCTTCGGCTACACCCTGAAAGAAAAGTTTGAGCGACTAAATGCTATCCATCCCAACCTGGTTGTTGCCGAAAAGCTCCCGGATTATCTGTCACTATATCAGTTCGTTTTCATAGATTCCGTAAGCAAAGCCGGGTTATCAACCGATGATCTTACCCGCCTCCGAAAAGAAAACCCGAAAACAGCATTTATCTATATCTTCCACACCACCAAGGAAGGCAACTTCCGGGGCAAACAGGATTTTGCTCATGATGTGGATGTGATAATTGAGGTGGAGAATGGCGTGGCGAGGGCGAATGGGAGGTTTGGGATTAATAGAGGAATAGCCGTATTTGATTAAATAAAACGCTATTTAGTAATTCATATGAATTACAGTTCCTATCTGATCAAAAGCAATTTAAGGTTCAATTATAATTCAATTTCATTATAATATCCCTTACTCTCGCTTTCTATAGTTATTTTATCAATTTCGCTTTTGGTAATTATTGTACTTACTTTTATCCATTTCCAATTTCCTGATTGAGCAATGGACTTATCATCGAATCCAATCCACATACCATTCATCTCATTCCCATTTGGTTTAACAGAAAATTGAAAAGCTCCATGATGTATATCATTCTCTTTCGAATTTCTCCATTTTCCAGTTAAATAAATCCCATTCTCTAATTTACCCATAATCTTATACCAATGTTTTTTTGCGGTTAGGTTCTCGCCGAAAATATAATCTCCAAATTGTACAATCTTAATAAGATGTTGTTCAATTTTTGAATTAGAACCAGCTAAGTATTTATACTTTGATTTCCAGATACCTTTAAGTTTCCGTTTATTTTTGGGAACTAAGAAACTAAATCTTGAGGCAATAATATAATGAATTGGTTCAGTTAATACAATTTTTAATACTACACCAATAATCAAACCGAAAATTGAAGTTATTATTGGGAAAATTTGTTCTGATGATAAGATATCCATTATAATGATTTTAAGACACACTAAACGTAATAAAAACGAAATAAAGAGCCAAAATTTCTTAACTTAATTTAAGATCAAAAATCATTAAGCTCTCAGAGCTTTCATTGGTTGTTATATCCTTAATATGTTCCTTCTTTAGATGAGAAATATTAATACCTTCCCTTAATAATTTATGGTGTCCAGAGCCACCGTATATAAAGACCAAATGACCGCCAGGATTAAGAAAATATTCTGCACCTAAAATTAAATCCCTTATTGAAGTATTATAAGTACAAGCGAAAATATCTATATAATTATTCTTTAACCTTTTAGAAGAGAATTTCGAACTTTTAGAGGCTTTTTGAATATATCTGCGTTTAGAAAAAGGTAAGTTTGCAATAATCAAATCAAATTTCTTAGTTAACTTAAATTTCTTATATACTGGCTCATAGAGGTTGCCAATTAATTCCGTAATATTGATATTTAGAGAATAAAAATTCTGTCGTGCACATTCAATTGCTCTTGCATCAATATCTGTTGCGACAACCTTTGCATTTTTAATTAATGAAAAGTAAGCTGCAAAATAACCGCAACCAGTACCTATGTCTAAAACAGTTTTAGGTTCATATTTGCATGAATATTCTAATAATTTCTTAGAGAAATGTCCAAGGTTAGGATTAAAAACGCCATTATATAATTGAAAATCTAAGATGGAATCAATATCCGGAAATGAAATTCTTAAGTCATGTGTCTGTCTTACTCCCGAATACATGGATAAATGGTTATTTAATATTTCGCCTACATTCTTTATGAATTTTCTTTTATTAAATACTAAATTATGAAAGGGGTCTTTGTTGTTTATCTCACGAGAATTTAAGGTAAACTCCCCACCGAAAACTTCAATTCTTGAATCAATTATTGTACTGCCAATCCATTTGCCATCATTTGTTGTATTTGACTCATCAATAGGCCTAACTTGTATGGCACCGAATTTGTAACTATATTTTTGATTTTCCCAATTTCCCAAAAAAACATCTTGATCAGAAATATTACCAGATATAATATATCTTGTTTCTGGATCCACAGTGTAAAGGGTTCTACCAAAGACTTTATTATATAATCGGTTGAGTCGAATAAAATCTTTTTGAGGTTGATTATTAGCTTTTTGCCAAGACGTGACATAGTAGCCATGATAAATTCTATTATTAGTTCTTAACAGTCTTGGGAAAAGAAGCTCTAATATTGCCACAAAAATTTTTGTTAAAACTTTCCCTATTTCTATACTAAAGAATTCAATGCCCATGATTAAGTCCTATTGAATAATGAATAAACAGAATTATACCATTTTTGAGATCCTAACTAATTGTTAGAATTATTTAATCTTTTCAATTTTATCAAATGCCAGATATCTATCCTCAAAATCTTTTATCCACAGGGCATTAGTATTTGCCTTAATAACACTTACTATATCTTCCAAGATGAGAGGGTAAATTCCAATCTCTTTTGAGTTGGTCGATTTTAGTAATGAAAAGTATCTATCCAGAGCATTATAGCATTGAGTATTATCTTTAGGATAGAGATACACAAAAAAACCTTCTTGATAATCTGAATTTACAGGAGGTATCATCGAAAGCGCCAATAAATGATCTCGCCAGATCTGTTCCAATGACATTGGCATTTCCATTAACATTTCTATTCCTTTTGAAGTGAAAACGCCAGAAAACTCAGCTACTTCCTTGTATCTAGGCTTGAATTTTGCAGGATTATCTTTCAATGCCTCTGAATACTTTACTTCTACACCAATAAAGCCGACTCCTTTTTCGCCTTTATACCTGATAAAAACATCAAATGCTGAATGATCGCAAGTATACTTACAATCACCCCTTCCTGGTGAGATTTCAAAATTGATTGATTCAATC
This sequence comes from Bacteroidales bacterium, assembly GCA_016926235.1. Next base: position 6,304 of record JAFGOZ010000355.1, read on the forward strand.
TGAATAATCCTATCTTTAAATATGGTTTGAAAGACCTGATTGGCTAACGGGATATTTACTGACAGTTCACTGAATAGGTTAAATGCCAAGGGTTGACTTGACAGGAGGTTGCCAAAAAGCCGTTTCTCCTTAATCTGCTTGATTTCATTTCCTTGCCGTTTTTTATTATCCGCCATTTCAATTCTAACCACTTTTTTTGTATTTTCTGAAATGAGATTTGCTAATGTTTCCTTTGCAAAGGGATAATCAATATAATTACCGAAAATACTTTCCTTTTCTTTTCCTTTTACTGTTATCACTCTTCTCTCTATAGGTAAATTCTTTTCATGACGGTAAATGCTTTGCAGTAAACGAGCATTCGCAGCAAATACGGACAAATCTTTATAATTTGTATGGAAAAGCTCCATTAGTCTATTTGGGGGCTTTTTCATTTGTAAGAAGGCTATTAAAATTAGTTGTTACAATCATTATATAATTTATGGCAAATGCTATTTAGAAATATATTTTCATCTTTTCTTTATCCAATGCGGGTTTAATACTTGAGATTATGGCACCCAAGATATTTGTCGTTATCAGTGACTTTTTTGATATTGCAACGCGCCCGGCTTCATTTACTATATGCTCAATCTCAGCAAAAGTATAGTATTCAGTCATTTCCGCTAAGTATAGCCATTTGATTTCTTCTTGAGGACGTCCCTCCATGTGCATTTTAAAAGCTTCAATGCGGGCTTCCAAATCAGGTGGGCCTATAAATACCTTTTTGTCAAAACGGCCGGGGCGGAGAATTGCAGGATCAATATTTTTAATGAGGTTTGTAGCGCCGATAACTAAGATCCCTCTTTTATGGCATTGGTCAAGTTGTGATAAGAATTCGTTTACTTCCGCCTTATAATGATATGAAACATCTGAATTACTTCTGTTTGGAACCAAAGCCTCTATTTCATCCAAGAATAAGATTGAGGGTTGATTTTTCTCAGCATCTTCAAATACTTTCTTTATTTCTAATTGTGCTCCATGAACATAAATACTGCCCAAACCAGAAGGTTTAATATCCATAAAATGAAACTTAACCTGTTCTGAAAGTTTTCTTGCAATAAAAGTTTTACCGCAACCCGGAGGGCCATAAAGCAATACACCGTTTGGAAGGGGCACTTTGTAGCGTTCGTATAATTCACGCTCGGTAAAAGGAAGAATAATGTCCCGTTCAAAAATTGTCTTCAGTTCTCGCATACCAGCAATGCCTTTCCAGTTTTTAGATTGACTTTTTAAAACCGTTCTATCACCTTTTGATTTAGGCAAGTTTATTATGCGGGTTTTTAAAAATTCGTTATAGGCTCCAGAATTTGGATCCTCAGGATATAAGTCGCTTTCAAGACAAACATAGGCAAGGGCATCGCGGTACATTCCCCAATCTACAAAGAGCCTGATACGGTACATATTAATAAATCGCACATATTCTTTGTAATAATCAGCATATATACCCGAATCGATATCGCTAATTAACTTGCCAAGTAACCACAATGCCTGGGCCTTTCTCTTCCTATAAACTAGAGATTGGATCTTTTCAGGTATTAGAAATGTGTCCATTACCTATGCGTTTTTCTGGAAAATATTTGTTCCAAATTATGTTCCATTTAATTTAGTTTTCAGTACTTTGATTACTTTATCTTTCTTTTCAATTTCCAATTGCAATTCTTTAGATGCACTTTTAAGTTGTTCAATTGTTATCCTTTTTATATTCTTAGGTTCAATTGCTTTCAATTTCTCAACTGCCACAATGGTTTCTTTTAATTCCTTTTCAAATTCGGGTTTTTCAAGGTCATAGTGGCTAAATGGATTCATTACAACGCTTCTGTGAATTATAACTTCTTTTATTAATGCTGGGTCAAGGTTAGTTTGTAATTCGATTGCAGTCCAGAAGTCCTCACTGGTTGTTTCTCTCTGATTCTTATGATAACATACCGGAATTTTTAGCTTGTCACAGATGGTTTTTATAATTCGCTCAAATTCAGTTCTCAGATAAACAGCGGACGCTTTGTAATCTTTTTCATTTAGATAATACTTTGCTCTTTCTAAATAGCCATTTTCATTAAAGATTACAGGAATTTCAAAGTCATTATCTTTTAGCGATTTAGTATATATCTCAGTGTATTTCCATTTTTCCGAACCAAAATGATTCCGCACCAATTCATACCATACTTTGTCGTATGTCGTCATTATCACCTGAAATTGCTTGTCTTTATCAACTTCGATGAAGTGCTTCTTCAAAATATCGAGCAATGGCAAACGGTTGCTCATATCCAAACCTATAAGCAAATCATCAAGGACAATCATCTTCAATGCACCTGAAAGAGGATTTACTTTTATGGATGCCAAATACAAACTGATTGCAAGTGCCGATAAACGTGCTTCATTGAGAAATAGCTGATGTTTTGGAATTGGTTTTTCAAAGAAATCAATTTTAAGATTGATGTTATTACCACTGAGTTTTCTGCGACCATGATATTCTACTTCATCGAATTCAAGCTTAATTTTGACATTAGCTCCGAAAAAGCCCATAAATGTATTTGTGTCTTGTTCAATATCATTAAGTAATTTTCTCAGACCGGGATTAAATTTGGTTGACAAGTAATTTTTCGTCGCCTCTTGCTGTTTCTTGTCCTGCCGTTTTGTATAAGTTTCCTTGTAGATTGCTAACCATTCTTTTCCAAACTCTTTAGTTGAAAACTCATTAATTGAGTTTTGTAAAATACCTGTTTCATTTAAAAGTAAACTGCCACCAAAGGAATATTCTATTTTACCGATTAATAAGTCGAACAAATCTACTTTTTCTTTATGCCCCATGTGGGTGCGCAATAAACTGCGGTAATCAAAGAATCCCTTTATTTTATTGGCATCAGCTATCAGTGTTTTATCAGCACTGATAAGTTCCTTATCGGTTATTTTAAGCTCAAAGCTTGTGGTTTTAGATGTTTCGGGCGATTCTTTAATATCAACCCTGATGCTAGCAGTATTCTTTTGCGAGGCTGGTACGAAGATATTTTCCTCAACCTCAATTGTGCCAACCGATGATTTCAAAAAATCCTGAAGGGCGGTAAAAAGTGAACTTTTTCCACTACCGTTTTCACCATAAACCATCAGGTTTTTGCCATCTTTATCGAGGCAAATGTGATGCTCTCCGTAAAATGCCCGATAGTTTTTGATGTATATATCAGTTATTCTCATTCTTACCTTCTATTATTGCAATCTCGGGGATTGAATTCATATAAAACAGATTTATTCTTACCGGGTGTTCTTTTTCATTCAGCCGGTTAAACACTTCCTTACAAATCTTCATTTTTTGCTCATCGCTCATTCCTTCGGTAAATTCTGGCAATTCACCCAAATGTTTAATGATTTCCCTATTATGCTTTTTAAGTAACTCTGGAAAATATATTTCATATACCATGCCGTCTATTACTTGTTCAAGGTAAGTGGACATGAGTTGATCGGTAATAGCTGTGAGGGTTTGGGGCTTAAGGAAAAGAATATAGGAAACAATTGTTTCTATTTGTGAAACTAAAAGAATAGGTATTGAGGTTTTAAGAGGAAGCTCTCTGCAATTTTCAATTAGTATTTTTTGAAAAGTATTTTTCTCAGGGTCAGTATATTTATATCTATGATAAAAGTTTATTAATGTTGAATTCAAAAATGCACACAGAAATTTTGGAGAATATTTTCCGTTCGTTTTTTTAATTATGGAAAACCCAATCTGAGTATGGTACAATTCTTCTTCAGTATATCCAGCATAAATGCTTGGAGGATTACCTGAAATTATTTGTCTTACAATAACTCTTGGTGATGTAAAAAATCGCTTTTGCCTTGGAGCACCTAACCAATCACCATATTTTAGAAATTCATCGACATGATTTAAAACTGAATATTTCAATACATTAGAACCCGAAATTAATGGTACATAGGTTTTATCAATTTTTTTCTTGGAATGAAACCCCTTTTCTTCAATTAATTTTTTAGAATGCCCTTTATATTTATCATAGGGCGTAATGCCAAGTGAAAAGTCAAAGTAATTTTCAATTGGTTCAATACTATTTTTTTCAATTTTATTAATCAGTTTGCTTACTTCCGCAGAAATAAAAATATTAAATCTCAAACCGCTATCACTAAGCCACTCTGAAATTTTGAATTGATTAAACCTTAGTTTGCTGAAATTTATTTGTTCATCATTTTTATAAAATGCACCCAAAGTATATTCAGATACTCTATCTTTTTGAGCTTGAATAATAATTGTCTCAACAATAGCATTGATAAAAATGTTATCTGGAAGTTTGATTATTTTACTTAAGTTGTTTATCAATAGATTTCTCACTTTTTTGTAGGAGCTATTAAGTAAAAGGGAGTTTGGGTTTATGTAGCATAAATTCCCTCTCTTATTAGCTAATTCCCAGCCCTTTTCAATAAATACCGAATATAGATTAATTCTATTTTCAGAAGTTATAAAATTTTTAAAAAGGACATTAACGAAATCAGGTGGTAGACTTTTTATATCCACATAAGGTGGATTGGCAATTACTATATCAAACCCTCCATTTTCATTCACCAAATAAGGATTCAACACTTCAGGAAAATCGAGTTTCCAGTCGAAATGTTTAAAGGGTGCATCGGGATTCTTTTGTAGAACTTTCAATTTGGCTATCAGCCTATCAAAACCGGCAATTTGTATTTTCCTTTCGTTATTGTTTTTTATGTCATTTGCGGTAGGCATAAAACCGCCTTTATGTTCGGTTTTATTAATATACTGTTCCTTATTGAAAGCTAATTGATTAACCAACAATTCTAATTTCAGATTGCGTATTTCGGCAGACAGCTTTTTCTTGTTTTTATTATCCGGTTTAAAATATTTACTTTGTTTTTCTGACACTTCAACTAATAATTGCTGAACATTTTTTACATATTCATCGGCTTTACCAACGCTTAACTTACGTGTCCAATCAATTTCCACAATTTCACCGTCAAACCTGCTTACTAAACTATCACCCACTATAATTTTATAGTCGAGGTTAGGAAGGGCTTTGGGTTTTTCTTCGTCCACTACCAAACTGAGCCAGAAACGCAGTCGGGCAATGTCAACAGCTCCTTTCTCAATATCAACGCCATAGATTGAGTTTTGAATAATATTTAGTTTAATATTTGCAGGTTTCCATTCTAAATCTCTTTCATAGTTTATCAATTCCTTGATGCTGAAAATTTCTTGTAACAAACCCATTGGGAAAGCGCCTGAACCAATAGCAGGATCGCAAATTTTTACTGTATCAAGCAATTCACCCATTCGTTTTAATTGCTGTTGAGTTAATTTGCTTATATCTTTTTGTTTAACAATGTATTCAACATCTGCACGGTTCAATGCCTTATCACCAAGCTTCTCTACCATTTTTAACTGCCCTGTTCGGGATTCATTGCCAAAGATTTCGATCTGGTTGTCACCAAAAGTCTTATAAACAATATATTCTTTACTAAGGTGGGTTGTCAGATATTCAATCAAGCTTTCCTGGCACATGTAATGGACAATTTCTTTGGGTGTGTAAAAAGCTCCCTTGTCCTTATTGTCTTCCAACAAGTTTTCAAAAATATGACCCAGCATTTCAGGGTCAACAGCTACGGTATGATCGTCGGGACTGTCTTCGTAAACAGTGAAATTGAATGCATTCAGAAAATCTAGAAATCCCCTACTATTGGTTCTGTTCTTTTCGGTTAGAATGGCATCTTCGAAATCAGCATTATGAAATAGTTTTGTTTTGAATGTGAGCAAATGTTCATCATATTCCTCCCGCTCAAATAAGCCACCATTCAGGAAAGGGACTTTTACTTTTTTGCCATCAGGCATTTTGAAATCATCATTCGGCCTTTCCTTATTCAGCGTTTCAAAAAATAAAACCGTTAACCAGTTACTGTAAAACCCTTCATTACCGCCTGACATTTTGAAAAACGCTTTCATAAAGTCGTTCATACCTTCTTTGTAGGTAGTATCTGTTGCACCCAGCCAACCTTTCTTTTGAACAAAGTAGAGAAATACAATTCTGCCTAACAACTTTTTAGAAAAGTCGCGTATTGCCTTTTCATCTCCATTGAAAGCTGACTTCTTATAATTTGATTTGGTCAGGAAATCAACAAAATTGGCATAATGTAGTGTATATTCATCAAAAAATGCCTTGCTGAGCTTTTCAACCGAGAAGGCATTAACCAATGTTTGAAAAGTGATTTCTTTTTCTATGCTAAGTGTTTCAAAACGTTCTGCAGCTGTTTTGCAGGTTTCGTTAGGTCCTAACAAATATGTGTAGCGTTTGGCATGGGTAATTTTTTCCTTTACCCCTTTTTCGGTAAGTTCGCTGTCCTTGGCAACTAAAGTTAAACGCCATATATTTTTGTTTACCGGAGCAACAAAATTTATCAATGCTGCCTGACCAGCAGTTAAAAGCTTTCTTACATAATGCTGTATGGCAACTTTGCTATGTTCAATTCTAACTTTTGGTTGTAGTAGTATTTCGTAACAAGTTACATCTGTATCATCGTCCAATTGTATATTCCCATAAATCCAAACCTTATCAATTGCAGCCGATTCTGATTTGTTGGGAATAACTTGTGCAGATACTAAATTTGAACCAAGTGAAAAACTGGAACCAAAAACAGGATTTAATACTTCTTTTGCAAAAAGCACTCTATCGTATGGTTTATGTAAAGCGGTTTGTAATTGATTTCTATTTGCTGCCATATTTAACTAAAACTTTGAGTTAGTACGATTTGAGGATTCACAATTCCCCTGTGTGTTTTATCTGATTGTTGTGCCTCTTCTGAACCAGGAGAAAGGTCGTACCTGTCGAGAACGGTTATAAAGAGTTGGTCAATAAATTTAACGGGTTCTTTAAGCAAGCTTGCATTTGAAGTGAAATAATCATTGATTGATTTTGGTAATCCCTTTGAGGCAAATGTTCCCTTTTTAATAATGTCCAGCGCTCGCAATAATGACATTCGTTTTTGTTCGGTAGGTGCAATTTTCACTACTGCATTGATGTTTGAAATGGCTTTATTTTCTGCCGGGCTCAGATTTTTCCGGGATACAGTTTGAACATTTTCCTGATTTTTTTCCGATTTAAAATATTCAAGTCCTGCAAGAGTTTGTTTATGATGCAGTTCATGAAGAGCGATTGCCTTCTCAGTATCAGGTGCCTTAAATAGTTTGACCGCCTGTAAAAAGTTCATCTCAATAATATTCAATTCGGGAGTAATTAGGCAAAAGATACCCGGATGATTTTCACTTTTTAAATAGGTCAAAGAAGTATTTTGCAATGGATAATTTATTTCTCCTGTTACGGTGTCGAGTAAAGTCAGTTGTTTACTTTCAGGTAATTGCCTTCCGCACCTTGCTTTATTTGGAATTTTGGATACATCGTTAAAAACTTTCAGATGCTTTTTCCTAAAATCTCTTAATTCATTCAGGTACTTTAGAATTTCACTTTCCTCTTTTTGAATTTTATTCCCAAATAATGCACCTTCGCCTTTTTCCTCCAATATTGAAAATACTTTATTGTCTTCGCCAAATGCTGTATGAAATGCCTGTAGTTTTCTCAAAGCATTATTAACTAAGTGAATTTGAGCATCACCATGGGCAGAAGGATAATAGTTGTACACGAAAATTCTATCAGCTCTTGAGCCAATACGGTTAACACGGCCGATGCGCTGCATTAAACGGGTCGAGTTCCACGGTACATCATAATTTACTATTACATTACTCCTGTGTAGGTTTATTCCTTCTGCCAAAACTTCAGTAGTGATGATAATATCGTAATCATTTTGCCATTTTTCTTCCTCGAGGTTTGCATCAAAGTTATCCCTGATGGTATTTTCAACATACTTTCTATTTTCGGCACTTACGGTCAACACTTTTTTCTTGGTAATCTTCGAAAGTTTAGCTGTGAGTTCTTCAGCAGTTTCCTTTGATTCAGAAAAAATAATCAGCTTTCCACTGATATTTTGCTTGGGTTTGAAGAATTCTTCCTGAATTTGTTTTGTAAATTCTATCAGTTTCGGGTCTTTCTTTACCTTCTTCCAACGTTCAATTAAGTCATCAACTTTTCCTTTATCCAGTTTTAACAGGGCAACAAATTTTTTATCAAAAGCTTCTTTCTTATACTCCTTATTGTTGCCTCCTTTTTCATTGATTTTGACTTCAATTTCATCATAACTTAAACCTTCTTCCAAAAGTTTATTTATATCCAGGTCAGGTGCGATAAAAACCCGGTTATCATCAAACATTCCAAGCATGTTGTCAATGGCTTTCTGGAATCTTGATAAAGACTGGGTAAATGCATAAAAACTGCTTTCAAGGCGTTTCACTAAAAGCGTTTTCATAATAGCTGATAACCTTCCTGATATGGATTCCACATTACCATAAATTTTTCTGTCCTCTTCTTTTGTGAGGAATTCAATAGCCCGGTAACGATAATAACCTAATCCATCAATTTTGTTCCCATCTTCATCAAGATTTGTAATAAGAGAAACAGTTTCAAAGAACAGTTCGCTTAGTTTACCATCCAGTTCATAATAAAGCGCCGTTGGGTCACCTACTTTGGGAAATTTAATACCCTGGACATCCAAATCTTCCAGATATTCTTTGTTGCTTTCAATATCAGTCCTTGTTCTGCGGATTACAAGCGGTTCAACAACATCATCCCGTAATTTCTGAAACAATGCTTTCAGCTTCTTAATGTTCAGTTTTTTCTCGTAAGCAAGCTTTTTATACTGCTCATTTATTGGTTTAAAATATTCCTGAAGATTTCTAATATTTTCCAGTGTACTATTCCTCCTGTCTTGAAATAGGTAAAGTTGATTTTCAATATCCTGAGGTCGGTTATTCAAAGGCGTTGCTGAAATTAAAATTACTTTCTTTCTTAAATCTCCATTTTCAGCAGCTCTTGACCGTGGCATTTTACAAATTTCTTGCAATGCTATATACATTTCAGTATAATCATTCCTGAATTTATGGGATTCATCAACTGCAATTAAATCAATCTCTTCAGGGTTCGGATAAGAATAAATATTTCGGTCGAGTATCTTATGCAAGCTACCAAGTGTGATGAATGTGAAATGATTATCAAGTTCAAAATCCTTAACTGTCCTTCTCCAACTATCCTCAATTGCCGGAGGTACAACAACTAAAATTTTTGTATGGGTGCCATTTTCGTAAATGAATTTTTTAATAATCATACAGGCAATAATGGTTTTACCTAAACCAACTACATCGGCTAACACAAAACCATTATGCTTCATCATAATTGCATATCCCTGATTGGCCGCATCCGACTGATACTTTAACCGAATGTATTTTGGTGGCAAAAGTAGGTCAATATTATATGGGTCATAGTCAACGCGTTTCCCGAAATATTCAATTAGCATTTTGATATACAGCTCAAACGGTGTAAAGTCATCACGCAAATACGTTTGGTTCTTTATCCTTTCTGCTTCTGCCTGTAAAATGGGAACAGATTCAGCCCAAAGTCTTTCAAATTCTTCGGTTGCAAATTTCACATCTTCATATTCGCGTAGGCTGACATTAAACTCATAGTTTGAGTCAGGATTTGCACCAAGTCCAGCATCAGTCAGATTCGATGAGCCGGTAATCACCTCACAAGGTGCATATTCATTGAATGTTGCAGGTCTAAAAATATAAACCTTTGCATGAATTTTCTTTTTTGGATGTGCTCTTAATTCAATTTTACTATTAACCAAATCATCAATGAATTGCAATATTCCTTTTTCTGTAACTTCGTCGTAGTTGGCTTCCTGAATATTCTTTATTATTTCTTCAAGAAAGTCTGCTTTTGTTTCCTCTGGATTTTCAAGGTATAATTGTCCCTTGTCATGATATTTCTTAATAAGTTGATCTACATTAATGCCAACAAGTATTCTTATTTTGGGGATTTTATCCAGAAAAGCGCGTACTTTAAAATAACCTGACGTTCTGAAATAACCGACTAACGCATCAAAATGTCGAATACTGTCAATATTTGTAAATACTCCCTCAAATTTTTTAATAAGGCTATTATCATCCTGATTTGTAAAAAATTTTGTTGGCATATTAATTTGTTTTCAACTCGATTTCAATCAACTAATTATCAAATTCAACCTGAAATTACTGTCTATTTATGATTAATTAATTGATTTGGATTCAAACTTATTCACAAGATACTCATTATTTCTTCAAAATATTTATTCCTTTTCTTGATTTACTCGTTACCACCTTACCATTTTCAAGCCGGGTCTGGTGGGTAAAGATTTAGGTAGGACTTTTTCTTACTTACCACTTACCACTCGTTCCGATATTCAATAGTGGTAAGGTGGTAACTTAAATGGTAAGAGAATAAATAACCTTACCACTATTACATTGCAATAGTGGTAAGGTTTTTGTGAACGGTGGTAAAGTGGTAGGCAGTTTTCATCCTTCAATTTTTACATAATAACCATATACCTTTTGGGTGCTGTGTTTAACCCGCTCAATTCCACAAAATTTCATGGCTTTACCAATGTTCATGGCACTCAACTTAATCTTGTTCTCTGTTCGGGTGGTAAGATTCATTAGGATATCGGTCGCTGTCATGAAGAAATCATTGACTTCCCTGGAACCTGGCCGGATGAACTTTGAAACCAACTCCCGTTCTGATGATATAAGCTGGAACTGCTTATTGTATTCTTCATTTTCCCGAATTTCTTCCTGGGTAAGATTAAACTCAAATCCATTCCGGTACAGGTGATAAGCCTGGGAATAAACCAGGTCAATATCCACCTGGTTTTTATAATCCCAGTCAATTTCATCAATAACAAAGCAAAGCCAACGAACTGAACCGGATTCGTCATTCAGAAATTCTGTCTGGTTAGTAGATCCGATGAAACTGCAACGCCGGGGAATGATGGAATTTCGCCGGTCATAAGGCAAACGATCGTTGATCTTATCTTTCGAGAACAGGCTTTTCAGCGAGTTTATCTCCACCTTGGAGAGGGTTGACAGTTCATCCAGGTTTATCAGCAGGTTCCGGGTCAATAGTATACGGCTGTCCTTATCAATGGATAGGTTTTCAGCGATATAATTCGATAAGGCAGAAGGACAAAGGAAGCGGCAAAAAGTTGATTTGCCGCTGTTTTGTCTGTCGTGAACCAGTATAAATGCCTGTTTGTTGAAAAAACTATCGTTCAGGGCACACGCAACCACCCTTACAAGCCACTTTTTAAAGTGGAGATCAAAACGATTCCTGTCTTTTGTCTTTACAAATTGTGCCAAGGTTGTAATATAATCCACCTTTTGATCCCAGGCAGGAAGATTGCCGAAGTATTCTTTAAAAGGATCGAACCGGTCAATTAAGTTTGATTTGAGCAGGGCAACCAGGTTGTTCAGGCTGATATTCAGGTTTGAAAACTGCATTTTAATAAAGATGTTGTTCTCATTCAGCATTTCATAGTTTTCTTCCCCGATTTCCCTGCATTCATATTCATTGGTAACAATGTTGTTGCGAATCTGGTAATGTTCTTTGATGAACGCTGATGCCAGGATGAATTTATTCGAGGTCAGTTTTCTCTTGTTCGTTGTTTCCTGGTCCCCTGTCTCATCTTCGGAATCCGGTTCCGTTTTTTTTTGTTGTGACTTGGGCTTTTGTGCCGGTTCCTTTCGGGAACCCTTTCCAGCAGGACGGATATCAATCCCAGATTCTCTAGCATATTGGAAAAAGGTTTTTATGGTTATGCCTGAATTGCGGGATTTTTCAATCTGATCATACTGTTTATCGCAATCTGAGGCCTTGTATTTACTGCTAAATTGGCTAACCTTATGAAAATATCCCCTTCCGGATGTACCCAGTGCATCATGCAAGGCAAACCCAATATTTAGCCAGTTTGCATATCCATTGGTAATATCCAGGTGAGCCTGTTCAATTTGCTCAACCACTTTTCGGATATCATCTTCCTGGGAATGGTTTACCGGTAAACTTGATGGGGGTGAATAAGAACTAACAGGCTTGGGCTTGAAAAAAACCGCTTTCGGATTTGTATAGATGTCCGGATCGGAAGAAAGGATACAGAGCCTTGCCAGGTCAGAGCAGCTCAAGTCAATCCCGGATTTGAGTTCTTCAGTATGGTTCGTTCTCTCATCCTTTGTCGGAATACGGTACTTTTCGCTGAAATAATCAATCAGCGAAAAGTACACTTTTTTATACTCCTCCGGATCCTTTCCGAATTGAGTCTGAACCAAAATCTTCAAACCATCCCCACTGGGACTTACAAACGCTGCAAAAACATACTGGTCACCCATTAGCTTTTCTTTCAATTTACCTGGCTCCTGGTAATGATCCACATCGAAGATGGTTATATTGCTCGGTGTGATCAGTTTGTTATTGGACCTGGTGGTAAAAATCCCCGCATAAGTTATTGCGGGGATCTTAGTGCGTTTGAATAGCTTTACCGCCGGGTCAGCAATACCCTTTTTATCCTTTAATTCAAGATATTGCCTTACTAACCTGCCATACGTACCGGTTTTGATGTGATGCAGGAATTCATCAAATGAGATTTCGCTCTCCGGTGCAGGTGTAACACAATTTTTAAAGAAGGATACTTTGGGTGACTGAGATCTGTTTGAAATCTGCATATCTGCCATAATTCACAGTAATTAAGGAATGAGCTCAAAGGGTTTACCGGTAACAGTCTTAAACGGTCTGTTATAATGCCGTTTAAGAAATTCCTGGATATCCTCCCAACGGTAATATATTTTACCGCTTACCTGGGAAAACCCGATTACCCCCTTATCCCGCCAATCCTGGGCAGTGCGTTTTGAAATGCCCATCATCTGGATAAAATCGACATTATTGAACAGGGCAGGCTGCTTTTTCTCGACAATAAGCTTTTCTATGTTTTCAATCCTGGATACGATTGAATTGAAAGCTTCGCATTCAATAGTTAATACTTCCATTTTACATCAATGTTAAAAGTGAAACAATAGGGTTGATGTTCCGATTGCAACGAAGAACTGATGCAAATGAAAGAGATGTTAAAAAGTCTTTTCGGTCTTAAAAAGTCTTTGAGAAGAATTGGAAGAAAACTACTCCTTTTCGGTTTCAGAAGTGTTGAAGAACGCTGACATATCAATGCGTTTAGGACTGTCAGGATGCAGTCTTTTATCGTCCCGATAGGGTTTCAGATAGGTATTGAGGGTATAAGGGCTTATCTCACGGCCATCCTTATCAAGAAAATTCTCCCGGATAAAAAGTCTCAACTCATCCGGTGTGGCTTCCAGAACTGGCCTGCCATTTATTTTGTGGCTGGATGTGAGTTGCAGCATCACATCGACGAGGACATTCAGCTGTCCGTGCCATTTCAACCGGATACCCTCTCCTATGGGCTGATTTTGCTGTAAAGGCATTTTTTCAAGGGGTTGTTTATTGGTGACTATAGTATATCCAGGATTTGGTTCAGCAATGTCTTTCAGTTTATCAACCTGGTTTTTGAATTGGTGATCGAAAATACTACCATCCATACGCAGGTTGTATCCATCCGGTTTGTCTGGAATATCCCGGAACAAACAGGGGTATTTTATGTGCACAGGAATGGCAGCTATTGCGCTTTGGGTCTGCTCATCTTTGGGGAAGGCCATGATAAATGGTTGAAACAACTGCTGGTAGTAAATAATAATCCTTTCCAGGAAGATGTCAAGAACTAAAATCACATATGCATCCGGATTATCATTTACTGAAGACCAGGGCTTGTGGATTTTGGTAAGCATGTACCGGACGTCGTATTGGATTTTCTTTGCCCGCTGTATGTTTTTGTGGGCAAAAAGGGCCAGGTGTTTCTTCTTGCCGGTGGAAGTAAGTACTTTATTGGCCCTGATCTTCACCCTTTCGAATTCATCGGCAATCAATGTTAGGAAATAAGCACTCTTATTATCAGGTGGTTCCGGAAGGTTGAAATGATCTTCCAGGGGATATACCCTTTTTGGTGAGGCAATTAATTCACACACTTTCTGTTCAGGATCCTCTTTTACCGTTATTTCAGCATCCTCCTTGAATTGGTACCCCAACTCAGTTATGTCAAAGCCTTTAATCAGTCTTGCCGGGTCATCCTCGATGCTGCATGTGCAAAAGGTTTTGGTATTTGCATTTTTGACAAGATTTTGAAGTACAGACAATTCACCATTTGAAGGCAACTGTGGATTCAGCCTGCCAGTTACAATCTCTTCATAAATAAGAAGGTCGGTTTGTTGGTGGAGTTTATTGCGCATCTCTCAAAATTATATGAGAGTAGGGATATTAGAAAATACCCCAAGCGAATCTGAATGCAGTTGATTGCAAATCTGTTACAAAGAACAATTAAGGATTAACAAGGGTTTGCAGAGGAGGGAAAGTTATTAACAAAATTCACCCAGAGCTATTAACTCTCCGTATCACAATATAAAGTAATTGATAGGAAAGCTGCAAAAAAGAGTTGCCTAATAATCTGAAGGATGAGAAACTATTTTTTCAATCATTTGATTTGTATCTTTAAATGCATCCATTTGAAATGGTATGCCATATTCTTTATAATATTTAACCCTAAACTCATACCAATTATCACAAGTTTTCATGATCTTCACAGCTTCACTAATAAAGATTTCTACTTTTTCTTTGCCTTCTTCCGTCAACCATTGAAAATGTCTATATTCTCTATTCCATCTGTTACCGATATACGGATTAAGATGTTGCAGCATAGGTAAAATACCATTAGAGAATCTTTGATAAATGATTTCGTTAGTATATTTTCCCACGATTGGCGGTTTATAATATTGTTTGGGATCTTCTTCTTTCCAATTATTAAGACGGAATATTTCTGAATAATATTCAGTCTCGTTTTTAAAAATGGGAAAATAAGGGCCTGCAGCTTCGGCGATTGTCTTCTTAACCTCAGCAATAGTTATTTCCTTCCCACTTATAAGTTTAATTTTCTCATTTTCCCTATCGAGGTTTACATCTGAAAAGCGATTTTCAGTTTTTTGTTCTGTAAGTTGAAGAATTAACTGTTGTAAGCCAATTCGATCCTCACTAATCTTTGGTATCGCCGCATTATCTCTATATGATTTTACTTTTACCTCTTTCATGAGTTCACAAATTAATTATAAATATTTGTTCTTATGGTATTTACAAAATCAAGAATCGTCTTTGGATTCTCCCATGAATTATTTAAAAACCTAACTGAGTCATCAATATTTGGAGATTGCTTTTTTGCTCTTGCCCAAGCCATTCGATCCTTAACACCAACATCATAGGCATTAAATACATAGATAAAACTTGGGTGAACATGATTATTCTTTGCAAATTCCTTGATATATTCCTGATTATGAATTAAGGATCTTATTCTTGAACTTTTTTCTTTTGAAAAAAGATATTCACGGGCAAAATCATTTGCTTCATCTTCTCTTTCCTTAATTGATAACAGTTCAATGTCCTTATCCTCATCTGATAAATGATAACTATTATTTCTTATTTCATCCCAATCAAAAAGCACATGAAATAGCTCATGGATTATCGCAAACCAAAGAGTCGGATAAAAGCCCGCAATATTTGTGAATACAATACATGGTTTTTCATTAACTGCAAAGGTAGCTCCTCTTAAATGGAGAGAAGGTAGTGAAGGCAAATACAATACTGTTATACCCCTTTTATATAGTGATTTTATCACATTTTTTAATCCCAATTCTGTATTAGTTGAATGCCATCTAATTTCAGGGAAATAATCAATTAAATTTTGCCTCTCATAAATATATGGATTATTAATTGCCTTAAAGCTGTCATATGCAGCTTTAATCCAGAAGGACCGGCTTAATTCATTCTTTGGCTTTATTTTTCCTTCACTAAAGGCAGCACCAATGGGTGGTCTTTTATAATCATAAATGGTCTTTAAGCCAAAAAAATTAATAATTCTTTCTTCAACCTGTTTAAAATCAGTAATATTATTAATAAATCCTGCCTTCTTTAAAACGGCCAAATCAAAATTCTCTTTTATAAATTCAATTTTTTCTGGCGCTATAGGAGATGATACCTCTTCTGAAAAGTTTTCTTCTAGAGACTCAATATACATATTGATTACCTTCTCCTTCGATATCTGAAGAAATGAGGCTATTTTAATAAGGCATGTAAAATCGACGGATTTCTGTGTACCCTCCAATATGCCATTAAGAGTACGACTTTGTATATTTAAAATTTCACACGCATTTGTTTTGGAAATTCCAAGTTCACCCAGTCTTTTTTCAAATAATCCCTTTAAATTACCTATTTCAACAAAGTTTGGTTCTTTAAAAAGTTTATTAAGAAGATCTTCTGCGTCGAAATTCTTACCTGTGTCACTCATTGTATTGCATATTTACATCATGCAAATATAATGATTAATATTTAATAATCAAGCAATAAAACAAAATAAATGTAAATTTACATTGCCAACAACTAAGTTCTATTAATCTCTTGACCCATTAAAGTATTAAATAAATATGCGGTAACAAAATCCTTTAATCAGAATAGATAACTCTGAAGAAAGAGTTAATCAATCTGCTAGTCAAATAATAATTCCTGTGCACCAGTTCCAGGGTTGCCGACATTTCTATCAACACAATTCACTATTATTAATCAATTTCGACAAAACTTTTCCAAGTTTTCACAATGAAACCTTTACTGACTTTGTAAGACCATGGCAACACTATATTGTATTAAATCAATATTCGCGTTATCAGAAAATTATTACCTTTTAATGAGTTTTGCTAAATGATTGGTTTTGCAATATATTTCTCATCAATCAGTTTCAACACGTTTTCATTAAAAAGTGTCTGGTTTCTATATGAAATTACTTCATCATGAGCAAGTTTACCAACAATAATTGATTCATGAACTTCATATTTTGCAGCGCATTCTTCTACTTTGGCTGAAGTTAAATAATTTAAATAGGGTTTCAAGTACTGTAGTATTTCATTGTGTTTTAGTTTTTCTGCAGCCAGCTGGTTAGCTTCGTATTCCATCTGTGTTCGCTTACCATTTTTGAAATCATCGAATATTAAAGTAGTTTCATCATTAAGGTGCTTCAACACATGTGCAACCTCGTGAGCGACCGTAAACCAGAAGTTATCGATACGCTTATAACGTGCAGTATAAACAATTACAGGAGTATTATTCAAAAGAAATGCTGCACCATCTAGATAGGTTTTTTGCAAGTGGGGCAAAATAAGGAAATTAACACCACAATCCGATAATTGCGATAGGAACTTGTTAATTCCATTATGTAAAACGGTAAATTTATGCAGACCATTGTACAATTTTGTCACATTTTGTTTATTATATTCGTTCATTTTTCTTTCCAATGCAACTTTACGAGCCATCTGATACCATGTGAGTGCATACCAATCATTGAATTGATTATATGCATCTGATTTTTTAGTTAGGCAGGGTAATTGTTTACCTAGTCCGGAAAAGTCAAGTTCTTTCAAATTCCAAAATTCAAGTACATTTTTTTCCAATTCTTTTACTGAAGTACATTTGGGTAACCACCCTTTTTTAATCATATCATTTATAGGCATACGCTCATATATCTTTGCTTTTATATCTGCCTCTTTTTCCTTTTGAGATTTTTCCTGTTGCAACCAAAGTCGATATCCAGTATCATGATTAATCCAATATTGTGCAGAGGTATTAAATACTTCTGCGAAAATTCGGGCCATTTCGAGTGTTATGGGCTGCTTCTCAGTAAGAATTTTATTCACATGCTTAATTGTCACACCCAACACAGAAGCCATATCTTCCTGTGTCCATTGGCGCAATTCCATTTGTTCGCGAATAAAATATCCTGGTCCGAATTTTCGGGCTGCTCTGAGGTCTGTTGTTTTCATCATAATGTTTAAGGCTTTTATCAAGCATAGTGATTGGAGATATTCAATAAAACAAATTCTCCCTGATTTTTTTCTTTATTTTTCCAGTTGATTTGTATTTCCATACGGTATTGTCCGGAAAGTCTTAAAGAGTAACAATTTACATTTCGCTTCAATTTCTCGAAATGTAAACCCTTATTGCTCCAAAAGTCGTAGATGTTTTCTGCCGATTCAATTTTTTGTATCACTGCAAAAAATTTATCGATTACTAATTCGGGCAATTTAAGCTTCCTTGATTTTCCTGTCTCATAAAGCTTTCTAAGTTCTTTGTCATCAATTGATACGTCCAAAGTGGTCAAATGTTTTACGAATATAAACAATTTATTACATAAATGCATATTATGTTTTAACCTATTTGGTTAATATTAAATATTTGTTTATATTTGCTAAGGTTTAGAATCAATGTTTTCTAAAAATTCACATAATATATTAAAAATGGCTGAAAGTGTAAAAAAAGACGTAACCATAATAATAAATGGAACGCCGCATGATATTGAAAAGGACGAAATTAGTTACAATGAAGTTGTAACCTTAGGATTCCCTGATTTCCCTCAACATCCTGAAAGAACTTATTCGGTAACCTACCAAAGAGGACATGGAAACAAGCCAGAAGGCATATTGTCACCAGGTGGTACAGTAAAGGTCAAGGATCAAATGATTTTTTATGTTAAACACACTGGCCAGTCATAACGATGACATAAAAAGGTTGGTTGATAAAGGCTATGCAGTTTCAATTGATAGCAATTATCTTGTCATTCGTGATATTCCATATCTTGATAATAATAGAAATCTCCAAATTGGTGCCTTTGTATCAAAGATGATTTTTATTGATCAAGTGCATGTAAAACTTGAAGATCACCAAATTTTCTTTTGTGGATCTCATCCCTGTCATATTGATGGAAGTGCCATTCTAAATTTAGGCGGAGGTCCAACTGCACTTCAACTGGTATCACCTGACTTATTTGTTCAAAGGTCCTTTTCTAACAAACCTCCGACCGGATTCCGGGATTTTTTTGAAAAAGTTGAAAGTTATTTAACAATCATCTCCGGTCCGGCAATCAACTTGCATAACGCAAATCCATATACATTTAGATTGGTTGAAGAGAATACTCAATCAGTATTTAAATATCGGGACACCTTAACAAGTAGAGCTGAGATCGGTGATCTTTCTTTGAAGTTTGAAAGTGATATTATTGCAATAGTTGGGCTTGGTGGAACAGGTTCATACCTTCTTGATTTCATAGTAAAAACACCGGTTAAAGAAATTCGTGCATTTGACTTAGATTTCTTTCATGTTCATAATGCATTTCGTTCTCCAGGTAAGTTAGATGGAGACGAATTAGGGAAAAGCAAGGCAGAAGTTTACCAAAAGCGTTATAATGATTTCCGTTCTGGTCTCAATATTCATTCCAAGTTTATTTTAGCAGGTTCAACTGATGATTTAGAGGGCGTAACGTTTGCTTTTGTTTGTGTAGATAAAGGCTCTTCCAGAGCAGAAATCTTTGATTTACTTATTAAAATGAATATTCCATTTATCGATGTTGGGATGGGACTAGATAGAGATAAAGGTCCAATAAGCGGCACATTAAGGACGACATTTTTTAGTAAAGAAAATGCACATGATTTACAGTTAAAAGGATTGGCACCTATGATTGACCTTCCCAAAGATATATATCAAAATAATATTCAAATATCAGAACTCAATGCATTGAATGCATGCCTGGCGGTTATAAAGTATAAACAATTAAGGGGTTTCTACGCGGATGATAACGGAATTTATCATATGTTATTTACAATAGACAGTCTTCATTCTGCTAGGGAATAATGAATAGTATTAAATTGCTTCGAGTGCATTATTTGCCAAAGGAACTAGAACCAAGAATTTTATATGTTTCCGAGGAGTTTTGTGTAGCTGGTCATTTGTGTCCTTGTGGATGTGGAAGTAAAATTATTACACCACTTGGTCCAAATGATTGGACATTCACTGAGTTTGGGAATAAAGCGTCACTTTACCCATCGATTGGTAATTGGCAACTACCTTGTAGATCTCATTATTGGATTAAAAAAGGAAAAATAGTATGGTCTTATCAATGGTCGCAAGAACAGATAAAGAGATGCTTTAAAGAAGAAGAATTACAAAGAAAATTGTACTATGAAAAACGTCAATCATCGGATAAACGTCAATCTATAGTCAAGCGTGTTTTAAGGTGGTTTTTAAGGTAATAATAGAAATATTGGAATTTTATAATCCAATAATGATTAAGATACATATATCGAAGATTTGACTACTGCTGCTCATTAACATCTTTTTATCCACAAATAATGTGTATTTTCGCATAAGAGAAAATGAGTGCATTAAAGTGAGGTGGCGATTCGGTGGGTTTGCATTTTCTGACTAGGCTAATATAAAGATATACAGCGCGATGGATGGGGTGAAAAAAGTCCCTCTTCCTCCGCAAAAGAAATGAAATCCCTTGGCGAAGCCTGGGGATTTTGCTTTTTGGCCAGGCCCAATCTCGCTTGAGGCCGGGTCAAAAAGCAAAAGACCCACCGGCGCGCAGCGACGGCAGGGATTTCATTTCTTTTGCAAGGTGTTACCGGGAATTAAAAATACAGTGAATTCGGCAATGTGAATGCAGTGAAATCGGGAACAAGAATACAGTAAAATCGGGAACAAG
>JAFGOZ010000356.1 GCA_016926235.1 Bacteroidales bacterium
ATCAATGCCGGACAATACCTTGCCGACAAAAATGTTGATGCACTCTTGGCTGCAGCCGACAACACCGTTTACTTAGGCTTGAATGCCCTTGCCAATATTGCCGATGAAAAAGAAATCCCTTTATTTGTAACCGACCCCAATCAGTCCGAAAAAGGTGCAGCAGTTGGTATGGGGGTAAATTACGAGCGCTGGGGATACTTAAGCGGACAAAAAGCCGTTGAGCTGCTAAAAGGCCGAACCCTGAACAAGAAGATTGAACCAATTACCGAAATGGAATTCATAATTAACCAAAAAGCAGCAACTGCACAAAAATTACAAATACCACAAGATATACTTGAGAAAGCAACGAAGGTAATCAATGAATAAAACTACAATTTGAATTTTTAGGTATATCAAAGTTTAACATCGAACAAAGAAGTTGTAAAGTATCACTATTTCACTTCTATATTGAACTTATAACTCGATAAATTATTTGTTTAATAAACTATTAATCTTACAAATACATTCCTATAAACATTCTTAACCATTGGAAAAGCACAATTGAAAAGTGTTGTGTTTAATTATTTTTCTAATATCTAAATAAATGGTTGCTATTTCTAATAAATGTCCCTAATTTGTTCAACAAATATTTTATTTTTTAAACAGTTAGATTTATAAAAAAAACAGGAACAAACACATCACTTGAAACAAATAAATATTGCTACTTGTTAGTGCTTTGATCAATAAAATTAAACTTATCAATAATATACAACCATTGCTAATGAAGAAAATAATTCTATCACTTTTTTTGGTGTTAATTTTTGCATATAATCTGCATGCACAAACACCTAATCAGTTTAAATATCAGGCTGTTTTGCGTGATATGACTGGGGCAATCCTACAGAATGAAACTGTTACAATCGATTTATCAATTTTACAGGATAGCGATACAGGCACAGCAATTTTTAGCGAAAGCCATACCGTTACAACAAACGAATTTGGGCTTATTGAGCTAAACATTGGCTCTCTGCTTAATGGTACAGGTACTATTGCAGAAATTGATTGGAGTACCGGAATTTATTTCGTTCAAGTTAGTTTGAACGGTTCTGTATTGGGAACAAAACAGTTAATGAGCGTACCATATGCATTGTATGCCGATGTAGCTGATTCAGTAACTACATTTGATTATAATGATCTGACCGATCTTCCTGAATTATTTGATGGTGATTACAATTCGCTTACAAACAAACCTCAAACCATTACTCCTGAACAAATAGAGAAAATTGGTTATCTGACACTTACAAAAGCAATAGATTTAGATTCATTGAAAGCCAGTGTCGATTCAAATAGCGTAAAAGTTTCGTTCCCTGGTTTTGGAACAACAGCTGGAACTGCTCTTGAAGGCAATACCCCTCGTTGGACTTATAGCAACGGAAATATGTATCACCTTGGGAAAGTGGGCGCAAATGTTCCCGAAACTCAGGTTTTTCAAGGTGAAGCGCTTCGTGTTAATGGAGGTATTTTGTATGAGGGTTATCCAACTGCATTTAAGCCAGGCATGTTATTTTATAATCCATTGGGAGAAGGTTCTTTCAGATATTATAATAACAATCTTGAAGAAAAAGTTCTTGGGTTGGACACCATCAAATTTGTTGCTACCAATTATGATACGCTTGACTGTGTTGGCACAAAAGACAACTTTATTATTCAAGGAAGTATGTCTATTGGATTTGATGCAGTTGCAAATGAAAACTTTGGTTTCAACACCATCATCCTCAAAGAAAACAACTTACAAATATTGTTGGATGATACAGATGAGCCTGAAAGTGGATTTCCATATAACGATTGGCTATTGAAAGCAAACGATTCAAATAATGGAGGTGATAGCTATTTTGCAATACGTGATGAAACAGCACAAACAACTCCATTTAAAATTATGGCAGGCGCAGGCAACGATGCTTTTGTTATAGCAGCTAATGGCAATATTGGTATAAATACATCTCATCCGGCACAAAAACTCGAAGTGAATGGAAACATAAAAGCAACAGCCTTTATTGGTGATGGAAGTGGTTTAACAGGGATAACAGGCGCAACAGGAGGAGTAACCAATGCCGATACAACTCGCATAGCTGCCGATACTGATGAGGATGGCGTTGGTGAGATTGTATTTCAAACTCAGGATACTACAAGAATGACAATTACCAATGGTGGGAAAGTGGGAATTGGCACCACCTCCCCTACATATGCGCTAGAAGTTGCCGGCACCGCAAAATTTAACGAATTGCTTATTAACGGTAATATCGAATTGAAGAACTATTTGGCTTCAATAGAGAGTGATACCACAACTGTTGATGTTTCGTTAAACTACAGTGTTAAAGAAAAACACATAATAACTTTTGGTGCTAATATTGGTAATATTACAATTGAAGGTTTTCAGGAAGGAATAACCGGACAAGAGGTATTATTAATCAATCAAAACCCAGAAAAAACAGTTGTAATTAAAAACGAAGGAACTGGAACACAGCAAATCAAGCTTCCAGCAAGTACTGATATTATATTATCACTATACGGAAGTGCTAGGTTTATTTGTGATGGAAGTGTGTGGTATTGTATAGGATTAAATTGAATTCCAACAATCAATTAAATCTGTAAACGACTAATATCATAACAATTATCACAGTATAATGAAACAAATAAACAGGTTTACTGTGATAACGATATTTTTCAAGAAAAATTTATAAAAACATGATACGAAAAATTATTCATACAATCGCATTGCTGTTCTGCTTCTTTCAGCTCTTTGCACAAATCCATCAAGGCATACAATATCAGCTGATTGTGCGTGCCGAAGACTATTCCCCTATTGCATCGCAACAAATAGTTTTAAATATTGAAGTATTACAAGGGAATGTTAACGGAACAGTTGTTTTTAGCGAAACCCACAACGTTAATACCAGTAGTAATGGAACTGCTATTTTTACCATTGGTGCTTTAGAAAATGGTATTGGTTCAATTTCTGATATTAATTGGGGCAACAATAACTATTTTATTCAAGTTAAAGAAAACTCCCGCATTTTAAGTACCGAGAAAGTTTTGGTAGTTCCATTTGTAAAGCGAGTTCAAATAGCAAAAACGGCAAAGCACATAAACTATAACGATTTATCAAATAAGCCTACCAGTTACTTCGATGGCAACTATGGTTCACTAACTGAAAATATCCCAACACGTAACATAACCCAAGTTGAATCTGATAAAGTTGATTCTTTAATGGTGACTGATGCGATTAACTTTCAAGATTTGGAATCTCAAAACATAGCTTCGAGATCTTTAGTTGGCACTCCCGATTTTGGAACAAAAGCAGGAACTATTGCAGAGGGCAACACAGCATGGAAGTCGGTTGAAGGAAACATGATTCATCCAGGAGGTGTAGGGATAAACGTACCGATCCCAAGTGAATTTAATGGAGCAGGAATCTTGGTGAACGGTGCAATATTATACGATGGCGTACCTGTAAACCCTGCTCCGGGCATGTTGTTTTACGACCCAACAGTTAACAATGGTTCATTTTGCTACTATAATGAAAATGGGGTAAAAGACACACTTGACACAGGAGTTCTTGAAGGAGGAGGCATTAAAAACAATGGTTATAATGTAATAGCCGATGATTTTGAAATTAATAAAAGTTTAGTAGTTGGTAATGGTGCATCGGTCGACCGTAATGCGGGAGACCACACAATGGTGATGGCTAGCAACATTATACGTATTAAGTATGATGATACAAGCAATTCATCTTCTTTTCCCTATAACGACTGGCAAATATTAACAAACGACATTGAAGAGGGTGGCGATAATTATTTTGCAATAGTAGATGCTACAAAAGGAAGTGTCCCTTTTAAAATTGATGCTGCTACACCTGATACTGTTTTTAATATTGCCAATAGTAGCAATGTAGGCATTGGTACAACAACCCCGAGCGAAAAGCTAGAGGTGAATGGAATCGTAAAAGGTAATTTTACAGGAAGTATTTCTAAGTTCTACGGTATTAATGCATCTGGTACAGGTAAAGTTGAAAACATAGGCTCGACAACCATTGCAGCCGATGATGACGCTGATGAATCGGGGCAAATTGAGTTCTCTGTTAAAAACACGGATTGCTTAATCATTGACAAAAATGGAAATGTCGGTATTGGTACTTCTCCATCAGTTAAACTAGAGGTCAATGGAACCTGCTCTTTCGAAAATCTTATAGTAGAAGGAACTGTAATTTCAAAATCAATTAGTTTTCCTGTTCATAAAGAGGACATTTCTACAAGTGGACTTTTATTCTATGATGTGACAAACAAATCGGTTATTATATTAAATCCTACAGGAGGTAATATAAATTTTTATATGCAAATAGGTGGAATTCTGGGAAAAGAAATTGTTCTTATCAATGAACACCCTACAAATAAGATAATCTCTATTGGCATAGCAGTTCCAGGGGGTGGTAACTTCTCTCTTGGACAGTATGAAAGTGCAAAAATGCTTTATACTGCAAGTGGTTGGGTGGTAACTGATCTTATTCAGTCGCTATAGCTATTAACAGTATGATAAAAAATATAAGTACATAATACTTTTTGACTATAAAAACTTAAAAGTAAGTGATAGAAATGATTTTTGTGATATTTATAACAAAGTTTGTTTATCGAATAGAGTAAGACAGGTTTCTAAAAAAGAATAAAATGAGAACATTAGTACTATTCATATTTCTTACAGGCATAATTGCACAAATAAAAGCCCAGAGTACCATATCGGCTGTTGCTGATTATGGCGAAACAACCTCGATGACTTTAAGCTGGACTATTGGAGAAGCTGTAGTTGGAGCCATTTCAAATAGCAACCATATTGCAACTCAGGGTTTTCATCAAAGTAAACTTGTAATTACTTCAATTGAAAATGAACCAGTTTCGGAAGCCTCAACTTGTGAAGGTGATGCTGCAATTACATTATCTGTAACTGGTGGCGGATATGGCCCAATCAGGTATCAATGGTACGGCCCTTTTGGTGAAATCACAGGAGCAACTGATGCAACTATTATTATTGAAGCTTTGCCAAATAATTCAGGCACTTATTATTGTATAGTTGGCAGCGATTTGGGGCGAGACGTTCAAAGTATAGATGCTTTTGTTAATATTTACCCCAATTACAATGTTAGTGAAACCGATGATGTGTGTTATAACGATAGCTATTATTTTCCTGATGGAACTGTGCAAGACAATATTATATCAACAGTTGAACACACAAGTTATCTTAGTTCAGTTTATGGTTGCGATAGTATTGTAAAAACAACAGTTTATACTTCGCCTGTGCGGTGTAATATTTTTAACAAAGAAGAAGTTGTTGATACTAACTTAAGTTCAGGCGATATTGAATGTTTTAATGCCCTTAATACAATAGTTGTTGCCGGCAATGGAACAAATGTTGTGATTGACAATGGAGCAAATGCAGAATTTATAGCCGGAGAAAAAATTCGGTTTTTACCGGGTTTTTCTGCAAATGCGGGCAGCTATGTGTCTGCTGTAATAACAAGCAATGGATCATTCTGTGAACCTCCTGTTAGTAGTATTGTTGAAAATTATGAACCCGACAATGAAAAAGGTGCCCCAGATATTACAACCGACGAGGAAAATAGCGAGAATTTTGAGTTGGCAAACCTAAAAGTATATCCTAATCCCAATAATGGATCATTTAATGTGGTACTTGAGAATGTATCTTTTCCATCGTTGCTGCTGATATATAATGCAATTGGAGAAAAAGTTTTTCAATCGGCTGTTGATACTAACAGTAAAACAATTAATTTAGCATCGAAAAAATCAGGGATCTATTTTGTAATGGTAGTTGATAACAACAATCAATTAACTAAGAAAATAATAATCAACTAACAGAAATAAAAATAATGAAACTAAGCGAATCATTAAAAAAGCAGAATATTTTAAGGCTTTCAACCGTAATATCATTTTTGTTTTTTGTAAACATTGTTTTTGCACAATCATCTGGAATTCAAGGCTCCAGAACTACACCAGTTGTTGCAAACCCACAGTCAATTCAATTAACCGATCCCGGGTTTCCGCTAATTTTTGAGGAAAACATGGATGATATCAGTTTGCTAGAATCGCAAGGATGGATTTTTTACGATGAAGACGGTTTAGGATTGACAACATATTTTCAAGGAAACGAATCGGTTTTAAATTCGTTTAATGGCGCAAACAATAGTTACTTGGGGCAAAATTACAATGGAGCTTTCAATGGAGGCGCTTTAATTGATCAGTGGTTAATTACTCCAATTATTCATAGCATTGGGTCAACAACTTTTTCTTTTATGGCAAGTTCGGTAGTTTCACCATTTGCCGATCATTTTCAAATTTATTATTCTCCAAATGGAAGCTCCGATTTGAGTAAGTTTGTATTATTACGCAATAGAACTGAGATAGCTGATGGATGGAGCCAATATAGCGAAACTGTTGAATCAAATGGTTCTGTTAGGTTTGCAATACGTTATCACGAAACCGACGGAGGGCCATTGGGAACTAATTCTGACTATTGGGGACTAGATAATGTACAAGTTTACGGCACTCCATTTTCTGTTCCAATATCATTTTGGTGGGTTTTTAGTGCTGTTATTCTCATTATTTTGGGTATAGTTATTCGGAAGTTTTTTTAAAAAATAATATTTTTTTATTTTAAAATAAAATTTAAATCTAAATACGATGAAAAGAATTATTTACACATTTGCGATTGTTATTCTTGCATTAACAACTTACGCTGGCGAACTTCAAAACAAGGCATCAGAACTAGCCCTACAATATCAGGCTGTTATGAATTTGAATTCTGCTCAAACTCAAAACGCAGAGGACTTGCTCCTAAGTTATTTTACAAATAAACAAAATGGCATTCCAATTTCTGCTGCAACTCAAAATCAGGTAAATGGAATTATGAATGCTATTAAGTCGTCCTCTTCAGGAGCTTTAACGGCCACCACACCATTGTTCAGCATTTCAGAAAGTCTTGATGTATCTGATCCTACCTATAACAGATTAACTGGAACAACCTTTAATCTTGGTTGTATTACTCAAGGTTCTTTATCAGGAGTGGGAACTAATGTATACTATGATACCTATGAATTTACAGTGACTGATGCCGGTGATTTTGACATTGAGGTTACCAGCTTTCCCGAAGATTCATATCTGGCATTATACTGTTCTTTTGATCCTATGGTCCCACAAGATAACTGCATATATACCAATGATGATGGAGGCGATGGATTATTATCTCAATTTTCTGATATTACTTTACCAACCGGAACTTATTATCTGGTTATGCATTCATTTGACAATGATGAAACCGGCAGTTACACAATTGAATTCAGAAGCGATAATGGGAATGCGGTTCTGGGAACTGCCGTTCCTTTTAAATATTGGTGGGTTGTTGGATTATTTGTTCTTATAGGAATAGGAGTCATATTAAAGAAGTTTTTTTAAAATTAAACATTATTTATTGCAAAAATAAAATCATGCTACCCCTCGTTACGCTTAAGTTAAACGAGGGGTTTTCATTTTCAATTTGCCCATCATTTTGGAAATAAACATTTTACGACGTTGTTTTCGGTATTGTTTTATTTCAATCACATTATCATCGTCAACGTTAGCAATACCATTATTGTAATTGTATTCCCCTAATTCAATTATTAAATGAATATGGTTTGGCATTACCTGCCATTCATCCAGGATAATG
>JAFGOZ010000038.1 GCA_016926235.1 Bacteroidales bacterium
AAACAAAATATAACCAGATGAAAGTTGCATAAACAATGGCACACAAAAGGATATAAATCATGCAACTTCCATACGACCATCAAAATAAATTACATACGAATGAAAAATCCATGAGCCAAGGCTCATTGTAAGAACATGAAATATTCTAAATGGATATTCCACGAGACCAATAACTTAATATAAATATTTTTCTCATGAAAAAGCATAAAAATAATCTACTCGTTTCAATATTGATAGCCGGTTGTGGACTATTGCCGTTAGCATCGTGTACTGATTTGGATGAAACAGTATATAGCGATTTAACCACAACAAACTTTTACACTTCCCGAAATGAAGTTATGTCGGCAGTATTACGTCCATATACACATAGCAGGGCAGTATTTGCGGCTCAATCGCGCGATAACTGCTGGCGGTTAAATGAGTTCCCGGCCGATCAGTTAGCATGGCCGCAAAAAGGGATACATGGATACGATAATGCCAAATGGATTCAATTTCATTATCATACCTGGGACTATACACATTCGTCACTAAAAGATTGTTGGAACCTGATTTTCCAGGGTCTTGGCTATTGTAACAGTGGCATTGAAGGCTTGCAGGCACGCGATGCCGCTTCGATGGGCATTACTGAAGATGAAAAAGCTGCGTTTATTGCCGAATTAAGGGCAAACCGGGCCTATTATTACTTAGGGGCTATCAATACTTTTGGCAATGTGCCAATAGTGACAAAAGTTGCTGAACCTGAATACCCTGCAACCAATAGTCGTCAGGAAGTTTTTAACTTTATTGAATCTGAGATGTTGGATATTATTGACGATCTACCAGAAATGTCTGGTGCCAATTCAGGTCGTTTCACAAAAGTTGCAGGTTATGCTGTTTTGTCCGATTTGTATCTGAATGCCGAAGAGTGGACAGGCACTGAACGCTGGGATGATTGTATCACCTATTGTAACAAGGTTATTGCAGGTGAAGGTGGCTCACAACATGGCGTTATGGAATTAGATAAAGACCTGCTTACCCCTTTCTGTAATGAAAATACCGAGACTTCAAACGAAAACATCCTGGTTTTATCGTACGATTATCAGGCATCAGGTGACAGATGTGGCTGGTCGGGCGACTTCTATCATTTCAGACAGAAATACATTAACGGAGGAGACCGAAACGGAAACAATGGCGTTGTTGTTATTCCCAGTGCTTATGATGCTTTTAACGACCATGACCTTCGAAAGCAAGAATGGATGTTAATCGGTTCACAATACTCATATGTAGACCCTACAATACCAGTCGTTGGATCGTTCGAATATAGCGGGGAGCCATTGGTATTCGTAAATAACATCCGCCTGAACAAATCAGGAGGGACAGAGTCAACAATGTATACAGGAGAAGAAAACAGCGGTGCCAGGTTTAATAAATATCGTCCCGGTGCTTATGAAGATGAAAAATATTGCAATAACGACTGGGTTTTGTATCGTTTAACAGAAATTTACTTCATAAAAGCCGAAGCTCTGATGCGCAACAATGACGGAATTGCTACACAAGAGGCTGTTGATCTTATAAATAAATGCCGTGAACGTTCATTTACCGTTGAAGACTGGGATTCTGAAGCATATACATATACAACTTCAACGCTGACAATGGATGAACTGCTTGCCGAAAAAGGACGTGAATTTATCTTTGAAGGAAAACGCCGAACAGACCTGATACGATTCGATAAATTCCTGACTGGAAACTGGTGGGACCATGAACCAACTTTAAGCTCACATCTTAAACTATTCCCCATTCCTTTTGCTCAATTATCTGTAAATAAAAATCTTAAGCAAAATGATGGTTATCCTGATGTAAAATAAAAATGTTGTAATAATTGGGAAGGGTGCTTTGTTCACCCTTCCTTTTTTTATATAAATTTGTAATTACTAAATAAATAAACATGATAAAATACAATAATCATAGTATAAAATTTCTTCTATTGTTGCTTTGCGTGCTATTTTACAGAGATACTTATGCCCAGCAACAGACAACTCCGGTTGATTATGTTAATACCTTAGTTGGATCTTTGTCGAAATTCGAATTATCTACAGGTAATACCTATCCGGCAATTGCACTACCATGGGGAATGAACTTTTGGACACCGCAAACTGGGAAAATGGGCGATGGATGGGTTTATACATATACTGCTGATAAGATAAGAGGGTTTAAACAAACCCATCAACCCAGCCCGTGGATGAATGACTATGGTCAATTCTCAATTATGCCAATCACCGGGAAACGTACATTCGATCAGGAGAAACGTGCCAGTTGGTTCTCTCATAAATCAGAAATCGCCAAACCTTATTACTATAAGGTACATTTAGCCGACCACGACGTAACAACTGAGATATCCCCCACAGATAGGGCTGCTATATTCCGGTTTACTTTTCCCCAAAGTAAAGAGTCGTATATTATTGTTGATGCCTTTGACAGGGGATCTTTTATTAAAATTATTCCGGAAGAAAATAAGATTATTGGATATTCAACAAGCAATAGCGGAGGTGTCCCTGATAATTTCAAAAACTATTTTGTCATTGTATTCGACAAGCCATTTACCTATTATGCAACCGTTAACGACAACGAGATTCAAAAAGGTGAACCTGAAATAGAAGATGATCATGCAGGAGGTATTATTGGGTTTTCAACACACAGTGGTGAAATAGTACATGCGAAAGTTGCCTCCTCTTTCATTAGCACCGAACAGGCATTGATAAATTTAAAAGAATTGGGAAATGACAGCTTTGATACTATCATGA
>JAFGOZ010000357.1 GCA_016926235.1 Bacteroidales bacterium
ATACTGCCATTAAAAATGAACAAAACCCATATCTTGCTTTGCAACAATTAGCATATATTTGTTGATGACTGAATAGTTACAAATCTTCGAACTGCATCCCATATTGTTTAACCTCAATACCAATTTTCTTTGCCACATCGAGGTTAACCCAAAGCGCCCAATAGTTCCCTTCCATATATGGTCCGGGGATAATTCCATTCCATTTCTCCTTTTCTTTTGAGGAAAGTAAATTTGGCAAAGTATTTTCGCAAAACTCAGGAATCTCGCTAAAATCAACCAGGTACTTCTTACCCCATTCATCATCTCCTAATAGTTTTGAAATGCCTGAATAAATGCCATTAATTCGAATAATATCCCATTTTGTATCCCTATTTTTTATTAATTGAGTAATGAACGTTAAATCGCCTCCTCTTACACTTGGATCATAATAAATATCTTCGGGGAAAACCAGATTAACATTGATATCCTGATTTTCGAACTCGTAGGATCTTGCCATATTTCTCACAAATAACTCTCTATCACCTTCGTTTAACCAATGTCCAATAAAATTGATTGTGTCTGAATAGCTTGTTTGCTTTATAGGTTTGCCATATAGTTGATCGTTCTGATCTGATTTACATCCAACTATAATTAATAATGCGAATAATGCTATGTATTTAAATGATTTTTGTACCATGTGTATATAGTTGATAAATTATTTTTACACTTCCACCTTGAAGAATTTTATACTTCTTTCCAGTTCAATGGCATCGTCTTTTAATGTTTTGGCATTTTGTTCCATTAATTCAGCAGTTGAAGCATAATCTTGAATAATGATATTTAATTCCTGAATTGCATTATTGATCTGTAAAGCTCCGTTATTTTGTTCTGCACTTGAAACAGAAATATTGCTTACCAAATCTGCTGTATTTTTTATCTCAGGGGCTAGTTCCATCATAAACTGATGAGCACTTGAAGTGATTACTACTGAAGATTGAGATAATTTGGTAATTTCATCAGCTGCACTTTTACTATTCTCTGCTAATCTGCGAACCTCTGCTGCGACAACTGAAAAACCCCGACCTTGCTCTCCGGCCCTTGCTGCCTCAACAGCTGCGTTTAAAGCCAACAAATTAGTTTGAAAGGCGATATCGTTAATCAGGGTAATTTTATTGGAAATGGTTTGAATATATTTTAAGCTTTCCTCTTCCTTTTCTTTCAACTTTTCTATCCCCGTAGCAGCATTTAAAGAAATCCTCTTCGTCTGTTCAGCAGATTCCGAATTATTTTGAATCACTGTACTCATTTCTTCAACCGATGAAGAAACCTCTTCAGCGGAAGCTGCCTGATGATTTGCTCCTTGCGCAATTTTCATGGAAGTTTCTTCCATTGAATTACTGGATTTTTTCACTTTTTCAGCACCTTTTGAAATATTCAGTACGATCTCTCTTAGCTTATCATTTAGATGATTTATCGCATGACCGAGTTTAGCAATTTCATCCTGTCCTTTGACCCGTAACGGCGTTTTCGATAAGCTTCCACTTTCAATTTCAGTTAAGCGATGTAAAACATGTCTAATGTTATTGGTTAATAACATTTTGCTTGCCAGAATAATAATTACCGATGTTAAAAGGATGCATAAAAAAGAACCAAAGACAAAAATCCAAATAATACCATTCTTTTGTTTTATTGTTCGCTCCATCTCAGCTAACATGAACAAGTGCCCAAGAAATTTTCCTCCCTCTAGTCTTATCGGACTAATTGCAACAAAATATTCATTGCTTAAATGCTTTACTTTTTTAAATGTATCACTCTCCAGTTCAAAATTTAACTCCTTAAAATCATTGAGAATAGCAACATCTTTCCTGTTCTTATGTTTATGATCAGGATCCAATGAATAATAAATATTACCATTTGATCCAATAATCATACATTCCTGAAGCTTTTCACCAACGATCTTTCCCATAATCAATTGATCTTCTGATGATTCATAGCGCAACAAACCTTTTGACATTAAATAACCGGGAGCTTGAAAACTTTTTTCAATTGATTGCTCAATTTGCAGACTAAAACGATTGATGTAAAAAAAACCTAAAGATATAAGTGCAACAAATTCTGTGAGAATAACAAGTAGTCCAATTTTATAGGATATTTTTTTAAATTGAAAATTAGGCATAAATCTCATTGTCATCTTTTCTCATTATTAACAATAATTCATCTTACATCAAGTATGAGGCACTATTCTCACTAAAAACTCGATTGCAGTAAAATTAGACTTAGTGTTTCTTAAAGACAGAAATTAAAATGAGGAAAACAACCAAAAGTACCGGGAACGATTTCGATGACTAAGGACATAATATTGTATTAGGAGTATTTTATATTGTTTAATAACAATAAATTAGTTTTTAATTTTCAAAATGTAAGAAGTAATGAAAGTATACGTATATTTTTTGATGTCTATCCTATTAATAATGGGATGTTCATCAAAAAAGGGATTAGATAGTAAAATCCAAACTCAACCTAATATTATTGTTATTTTGGCGGATGACTTGGGATATGGTGATATAAGTTGCTATGGACAGGAAGAATTTCAGACCCCAAATATCGATAAACTTACCTCTTCGGGAATAAAATTCACAAGGCATTATGTCGGCAGTACTGTTTGTGCTCCATCACGAAGTTCTTTAATGACTGGTCAACATACCGGACACACTTATATTCGGGGAAATAAAGAAATCTTTCCTATAGGGCAAGAACCTTTACCTGACTCTATCATTACATTTCCGGAACTGTTGAAGAAAGCAGGCTACACCACAGGAGCTTTTGGAAAATGGGGTTTAGGTTTTCCAAACTCCGAAGGTAGCCCTTTAAATCAAGGGTTCGACGATTTTTTTGGCTACAATTGTCAACGAAATGCTCATCATTACTATCCATGGCATTTATTTGACGGCGATAAAAAAATCTTATTGGATGGATACGCTGGCGCAAACAAGCAACAATACGCCCCTGAAATTATTCAAAAAAGAGTAATTGAGTTTACGGACTCCATCGATGCTATTTAACTTTGGGATAGAAGAATAGTTGTTTAATTAATTTGAATTAACTATTCAGATTTATAAACTGCTTTTCTAAATAATCACCTTTGTTTTATGGGTTTTCGTATAAACATCGCAACTAAAAAAATAAAATCTTGCCGGCTTATGTTTTACACGTTTTTGCTTCTCATTAAGTGGAATAATGTATTTTGCCTGAAGAATTTTTTTTTGAAAATTTCGACTATCCAATTGCAGATCAAATATATTCTCAATGACTTTCCTGTATTGTGCAATGGTAAATTTTTCGGGCAGCAGATGGAACCAAACAGGGAATGTAACTGATTTTTCTTTCACGTGTTTAATTGCATGTTCAATTAAAGACCTCTGGTTATTTGAAAGAAATGTGGAAGTATAAATACTCCATATATATTTATTGAGTATTGTATGATGTTTTGAGTCTATCTTTCTGGCAAAGACTAAATAGGTTAGTTTTAGTTCTAGCTTTTCAGATGGTTTATGCTTAACGGATTGTTTTAATTTAAAAAGATAGGATACCTCCTCTATCTTCAACTTATCAATAAATCTTTTTACCGATTGTATTTCATCAAAAGATTCCTTCAAAGAGAGTTCTTGAGTAGGAAAATTATTAACAGATTTATCCTTATCATCTTGAATGAACAAAATTTTTAGCTCATTATTAATAAATGAAAATACCAATAATTCCACTTCTATTTCAACACCCAATTGATACATCATTCAAGTAGTCGATTTATATTAAGGCCATTATTTTGTTTTCAATAATATATTTGGGGAATCCGCTCAATCTTAATATTAAATGGTTCTAACTCTTTTAAAGCCACCTTATACATAGCTTCGTTAGTGAAAGTTGCAGCATTCGTTAACTCTTGGTAAGGATTTCCACAGATATCCACAAAACCAATGTTATAATTTTCACCGTCAGATCGACCTAAAACAGGCTGATCAATCCACTGGAAATAATGTATTCCTACAATTTCAGGACGAGCAAATCCATGCTCCACATAGTATCTGTATGCATCGGCTCTTGCTTGCTGATTCTTTGCACCAACAATTCCTGTCGCAGGCAAACCTCTGTCGATACTACCAAAGTGAAACTCTCCAATCATAATCGGCTTATGGCTACGTTCATAGATTTCATTTGTTTCAGGCGGTGCAGGAAAATTATACCCATTGATTGAAAAAACATCGAAAAACTCACCAGCGACATAACATAAATCAGAACTTATCCACGCATATCTTAGCCCTAGATTCAGGTGATTCTTATCAATGACTTTAACTGCATCACATACTACCTTAACGTATTTTCGAACCATGATTTTTGAGAACTCGTTCAAATCATTTGATGCTTCTACACTCAAATCTGTTTCATTTCCTAAGGTCACCCCAGTTAATTCATCGAAATTAGCCAGGTTCATACACCATGCTTTGTTAAATCGTTTAAGATTATTTCCATATTTCTCAATAAGAAAAGAAATGCATTGCTTTTTAGTTTCAGATTGCTGATTTGTTGCAAACATTTCAAAAGCCAGGTTGAACTCACCGAAAGCCCATTTGGGTTCATTAGCCAGGAAATAGCCAATAAGATATGGGTCATCCTTAAATTCCTCTAACTGCAAAGCATATTTGTTTGCATTTTTCACGTATTCAGCGGAAAATATGTCGGGAAAATCTCTAAACAGCGAAGGTTCAGCAGTTGGAAAACCACGGAGGGGCAACACATAGGGAATTTCTGATTTTTTTGCAAAATCGAGATTTGACCAGTTAGCAACGGTATTAAACCGATAGGTTTTTAACATATTACGTGTTAAATCTGTCCATTTCTCTTTCCATTTATTGCCATAGATATTGATAAAATTTGACAAATAATAATTGAATAATGTTCCCTCTCCCTTATTGTTTTGAGAAAAACACTCAACATAAGTGCTATCACTTTGTGAAGGTAACCAAGCAAAAAGATCCTCATTACCATTGATTAAGGTTGTAGCATTATAACCAATGCAGTCGACACCAGAGCTCAAAAAGGCATAACCATCGGGATCTACCAGCCACCAGCGTTTGCCATCATAGTGCGTCCTGAAGAATCCACTACCTCCAAAAAACAATTTCTTATTCCCTCCAAACCGACTCCAATCTGACGGATAGTCTGCTTTCTTGATGCTCTCCTGCAAATTATCCTGTTTAGACTTCATCTCAGATAATTTTGTGATTTTATTTTTCCACGATTTGGCCGTCCATTGGCCATATTCATCCATAACCGGGTTTGATTCTTTAGGAAGATCCCCGGGCATTTCTTCTGAAAGATAAATCGAAGAAATGCGAATCGATGGCCTAAAATCAGGGCTTGAATAAGGTCCTAGGACTAAATGTATCTTTTCAATCGAAGCCTTATCCATACGACTACCCAAGACTGTTCCCTTCAATTGTCTCGGATATTTATGAAGAAAAATAGTTTGTCCGTTAAGATGTTTTAGCGGAAAAATAACCTGGGTTTGCAATTGGGGTAATACACCAATTTTAGCCACAATACGGGGCTGTTCGATAGGGTTATCGGTATCAATCTTGCCCTGCTGAATGATTGCTTTTTCACCTTTTGCCTTTTTACGAAAAAATTGAAAATACAAAAGTGCACTATAATCATTGTCGTGATAAACATTGCATATGAGATAGTTTGCCTTATTCCACTCAATTTCTTGACTGTTTGCAGCAAATTCAATAACAGATGAATCGGAAGAAGGAGTATAAAGAAATTTATCGATTGTATCGATTTTTTGCAGATCCTTATTGCCTTTAGCCAAATCTTCCAGGTTAAAAATATATTTATAGGGTTGCCTCCCTATACAAGAAGTTAAAATGAGAATGAATAACCCCGCTGTTATAATTGTTCTTTTTTTGATCATCATCTACGATTAAAATAAAACACACCATTGCCTGCCGTAGCTCCATAAAGCGTTCCCGAAAAAGCATCTTCTGCTATTGATTTCCATCTTAATGCGCCATATTCGTTAAAATAAAGATCCTTCCAATCTTTTCCTCCATCGTTGCTGTAAATAATTTGTGATTCAGAAGGTGCCCAATACAATGGTTCACTGGAAACAATCAATTCATTTTCAGCATACTCCCCAACGACAATCGAACTGGCATTAAACAACTTACCATCAGAAGGATAAATCTTCCTCCATGTTTTTCCTTTGTTTGCACTTTTCCACAAACCATTTTTTAAAAAACCGGCATATAAAACACCTGATACATGTTTATCAACTGCTAATGAAACCAACAAAGCCGTTGAATCCTTAAAAAATGGTAGCCCGGCAGTAAGATCCTGCCAGTTTTTTCCATTATCACTGGTACAAAAAACACCTTCTGTCCATTCCCCCAAATAGATGGTATTCTGTTTGAAAGGATCAACACAAAGCAACTGATTCGTTCCGCATACATTTTTCTGTTGCCCCCAAACAATTGAAAGGATTTCATTTTCGATCAGCATTTGCCTTTGTGGAAACTGAGTAACTCTGTGAGGAAGATTCATCTCCATTCGTTCCCAGCTTAAACCATAATCATTACTATAATAAATGCCTGCGCCATCAGAAATTTTTCGGTCAAGAAAAGCAAAGAACCTACCAGGCTTATTTAAATCCTCTTTAATAGATTGAACCGTCAGCCCATCGACAAATTCCTTCACCACTTCAAAAGTTTTTCCATCATCTTCGGAGCGAATTATTGCAGAACCAGCATAACCGCTCCAATCCTTTTTCGCTCCAATAAGCAGAAGACCGGATTTATTTACAGAAGAAACAATTACAGTACTATTGTGATAGGGTGAATCATCTCGATACTGAACAAACGTTTTTCCACCGTCAACAGTTACAAACGGTCGGTGATCGGGCAATGTAAAATAAGCCTTTCCTTTTATCAATGGATCTGTTATTAGATTCTCACAACAAACCGTTTCCGTTCCGGCAAAATAGTTTCCACACCAAGTTTTCCCCCGGTCCTCAGAGACAGATACACCATACCAGTTACACATAAAAAGTCTGTTGGGATTCTCTGCATCGACCATTATACGTGCAATCGACCAGCCGATGTATTCTTCATTCAAAATGTAACCGGGGTATTTACTAAAATCATTTAATGAATAGTTGCTCAAAGGGAGCCAATTTGCACCACCATCATCAGAGGTATATAATGGAACCAATGGCACATTAGTATTATAACTTTTCCGTTTTGGAGCTGTATACAGTTTACCGGAAGAATTTGGATCAATAGCAATAGTATTGTATGGAACTCCTTCAGGGAGACCATTGATTAAGGGTTTAAAATTATATCCGCCATCCTTGCTGCACAAAATCCCAGAATTTACACAAGCAGCATAAATGATTTTATCATTGTTAAAAATCAACTCAGCAAAATCAAAATTTTGTTTTTCAAATACCAATTCCCAATGCTTACCATTGTCTCTGGAAACAAACAAACGTCC
>JAFGOZ010000039.1 GCA_016926235.1 Bacteroidales bacterium
ACCGAGTGGCTAGGTAGTGGTCTGCAAAACCATTTACGGCGGTTCGAATCCGCCACCGACCTCATTGAAAATACATAAATCCTCTCATGGTCAGAGGATTTAGTTTTATATGGCAGCAAAATTGTGCATTAAAATGGAGCTAATATATATGCAGCCTTTTGTAAGCAGGCTGATTTATTCATATTCTATGTCTTCTATGTCCAATTGTTCTTTTACATACTCCTCATGTCTCTTTGTACGAAATGCAAACCATTCCTTTCGATAAGCTGATGATTCGATTTCAGCTTTAAAATTTGCAAATGGACTCTTGCGATTAAGAATCTTAATCAGGTCTTCTTTAAGTCTTGAATCTTTTACTTATCTACAAAATCTTCCATAATTTTGAATGCCTCAATTGTTCTGTATTCTAATGTAGCCCTGTTAATGAATATTTTCATGCCAGCCTCTAAATCCTGGACTATATCATTTATTTGTTTGGATGTTAGTTTCATTGAATTAGTTTTTAGCATTTAAACAACGGTTGCAACATGAATAGTTACCGAAAATAGGTTACAATCCTTTTCAGTGTCTCCTGGAAATCAGCGGGATTACCATCAGAATGCCGATGATCACAGGCAAACCCCACATGGCGTGCAACCAGTGAACCTCCTGGAGTATGAGGATCTCGACAGTAAACCATATCAGCAGTCCTCCCAGAGCCACGCCTGCAAAAAGCCAACCATTGCGCCTTTTCAATAAAACTGCAATAAATGCGATTGCATTCAAAATCCCTAATCCCATCAGCATAAAACCGGGCACTAAAAAATCCCTAAAGAACCCGTGCATTATTTCGACAGGCATATCCATCAATCTTCCGTCCGGCGCCAGAGCCAGCAGAAAGCCGCCAGACAGCGCCCCGGCAGTCTCATACCCTAAAACACTGAGCAGAATGATCCGCTGCCATTTAGGTTGATCAACAACCAGTTTTAAATTTCTCTCAGATTCATTTTTATTCATAATAAATCAAAAATATATGTTATTTTCCGATCCTGTAATGAACCGTCCACTGGGCTTTGCGTAAGACATCGATGGACGAGAAAAGATTAAACCAGCCTAATTTTTTTTCCTGGTCGTCAAAATATGTCCATTCATCAAGAAATTTATACTCCGGGCTCCATTTCTCGAAGTATCGGCTGTACGGGATACCAAATGAAAATACAGCACCTCCTGTCATTCCTAATTGCCGTTTGAATTTCCATTTCATCCAGGATTTGTTCATCCTTTTTACCCAGTAGTCGTTAGTAACCTCACATACAATTTCAGCTGAGCCCAGCTCCTGCAGAATTCTATGGAAAAGTTCCCGGACATTAGCTTCATTCAGATACATAAAAAGACCTTCTGCAAGAACAAGATAAGGTCCCCCTGTTTTGACTTTAGCAAACCATTCCTGACTTAAGACTGAATTCCCGATAAAGAAATGCCTTGAATTCTCTTCCATAAATCTTTTTCTGAGCTCTATGACTTCAGGAAAATCAAGGTCGTACCATATTACATTTCCGTTATCGATGCGGTAAAAACGGGTATCCAAACCACATCCCAGGTTTATTATAGTCCCTTCCGGATATTTTGTTAGGAAATCAGTTACATACCGGTCAAAACGCCGGCTGCGTAATGACATTGTGACTGCCAGTTTTGAATGATATTTGTTCTTCAGGATCTTTTTATGGATCGGATTATCTGATCCGGCAATTTCCTTTTTAATTATTTCGATCATTTCCACCGCTTTCGGATCTGTTATGACAGGGTCTCTGCTTAATGTCTCATATGCCCTTGCATAAAGAGTTATCAGCATCGTTGATGAGACTTCAGATAAATGGGAGCCTGGATTCTTCATAAATTAATTTTTCATGTTTTTGATCGGGACAAAGTTCTGCCAGGCGATTCTTAAAACCTATCTGAATCATAATTCAGTAAGACAGTTTTATAAAAACATCTGGTGCCACGCTTTTCCCTGATTAAAATTCAACATTTCTTACATGATGCTCATATTCCTCCTCCCATGATGGTGAGGTTATACATATTTGCTTTAAAGTACCTTTATAATAAAATCTTTGGTTTGGTGGAATGATAATGACATCGCCAGCTTCAACATCATATGGTTTGTCCTCAATAAACCACGTTCCAAATCCTTCAATGATATAGAAAAGAAAATTGCTCTTGCTGTGATAAAATTCTTCCTGATGACCTTTTGTGGTTTCCTGATATACAATGGATGCTTCGGAGCATTGATCCTTTGAATTATATACCCACATCCTGACTCCGTACTTTTCAAATTCAATGGCTTGTTCTTTTTTGATAATCATAATTCAAATTTTAATATTATACAATTAGAGCAAATTAGTATTGACTTTTCAATAATGAAATAATAAATTTATGATGAAAATTTATTGAATTATAGTGTTTCTAATAAAAAATCATTTTAAAATATTAATTATTACAACCGGATTAATTTTATTAAACCAGTGTGATAAAGAAACAATTGATTCTTTCGACAAATTTCCTTCAGATATTGGTAACAAATGGATATATGACTATAATCTTATTATCATTCCATTTGGAGCAGACAGCACACTGCAATACAATGATGCAGATACCCACCGGTTTGAAATTTTGGTCGAAGTAGATAAAAAACTGATGCTGGACAAGATCAATATCGAAACTTTACAATTTGCATCAAAAGATATAAACACACCGGAAACAGCATGGTATCAGTATTATACAAACAATAAAGACGGGTTGATTTATTATGCATATTCAGGAGGATCCTATAATGTCTTTGCGAAAAAAAAGAATTCTCTTGCATGTAATATTTCAGAAATGTTGTATCCGAAAAGTATAACTAATTCTGAAGATTCATTGTTCTATCTTGAAAATCCATCAATGTCACTGAAATATCCGTTGAAGACCGGCTCAACCTGGAATTATGTCAAAAATAATATTGTTGAAATTGATAAGGCAATAATGGATATTGTCGATATCAGGACTAAAGCAGGGAATTTTGAGTGTTATAAAATCAAATATCTCTATAAAAAATTCCCGTCAAACATTAAAATAGAATGGTTTGAGTATTATGGAAGTAAAGGTTTGATTAAAAGGGAAATATACATCGATAATGTTGGCATCAGTGATGCATATGGACAAATAATCAAATTTGTAAAAGCGATTGAGCTATATGAATTAAAGGATTATACTATTAATGATTAATTTTTGATTACTACATTCAGATCTTCCCCGCTGGGATCAATTCCTCGGATTTTGTAAATTTTAAGATCAGGCCATTTATAAAATAACCTTAAACCGGCAGGCTTTCCCGCCCGATCTTAATGATTCCAGAAGCTCCACCTGAACAGGTTTAAAAGTAATGAACCGTTGAAACATATATCTAACATATCCCACGGAGCACTGACAAAAAGTAGGAGAAAGAGTTTCAGGCTTATTTTCTATCAACGGACA
>JAFGOZ010000358.1 GCA_016926235.1 Bacteroidales bacterium
CTTTTAACTCAATGAGTGAATTGTATCTCTCAGTATCAATCATATTATTTGATTTCGCATTGTGTAATTGTTTATCAAATTCGTCTTGTATATAAACAGATAATTTTTCAATTGTTTCTTTTTTTTGTATCTGCAATTTATTTCGAATAGGAATCATTGGAACTATATAGGCAATTAATATTATTATTGCTGCAAATATGGAATAACCAATAGTTAAAGAATTAATAGGTAGTTCTGAAAAGTAGATGCTTGTTATAGAAAAAGCGATATAAAAAGATGCTATTATACTTGCACGCTTTGATAAATCTGTAATAAAGTTTGTAGAAGTATTATATCGATTGTATAATCCAATTTTTAAGAAACTTGATGTTTTATACAAGAAAACAAAAAGCATAATTAAAGAGAATAGCGAAGCGCCAGTTAAAAAATTAACTATGAAAAGGAATAATGAAAGTAAGATATTAAGAACAATTGAGTTCTCCCAGATATTTAATAAAATTGGAACACATCCAATTGCAATTCCATATCCTATTCCAGCAATTATTGTTAATGGATTCCGGAAAATTTTCTTTGTTAAAGATTCGAAAATACCACTATTTAAATTTGTGTCTACGTCTAAATTGCTATAGAATGTTGAAATTTTATCATCAAAATAAACTTGTATCCATTTGATTCCAATCAGCAAGATAAAAGACCCCCCGTATA
This sequence comes from Bacteroidales bacterium, assembly GCA_016926235.1. The sequence goes on from JAFGOZ010000358.1 coordinate 706, forward strand.
ATAAACCAATGAATAGTGAATCGTATATACTCTTTAATAAGTAAAATTGATATAGTATGTAAATAATTCCAGTAAAAATTAAGCTAAAGGAGTAGAACCAATAGAATGATTTCTTAGTTAAAAACCAAGATTTAATCTGATTATTAATATTTTCCATATAAAATATTGTCTTTGATTATTCTTAAGGTCTGTTTTTGAAATAAGCAAGAATTATGTAGTGGCAGATTTTCAAGATTAATATTGTTACGCTGAAACAAAGCATTACTTCGTGGACAAATTAGATTGTCAGCATCACTATATATGTTTAAAACACTCAACAATTTATCATCTCTTAATTCTTTTAAAAAATTGCTGTTTGGCCTGAGTTGTTTTGAAGATTTCCCTATTCCTAATTTAGCGAGATAAGTCCCCTTATGCGGAGTTGCAATCATTATAAGGGATTTAACGTTGTTATAATTATTATTCTCTAAAAAATGGCGTCCAATTAATCCCCCCATACTGTGACCAAGAATATAAATGTTTAGTTTATCATTTTCTTTTAGAAATAAATCGATTGTTTGTTTTAAATCATTGCTGTGCTTATAAAGGTCACCCAGTATTGGTTTGTATTTCATTGTCATATAACCGATATTATTTTTTTCAAGTACTTTTCTGATTTTCCAAAAAATGAATTGAGTTTCTGAATACCCAGGCAATAATATCACAAATTTGTTTGATTTACCCTCATTTATTTCCCATTTAGTAAATAGCTCAAAAGGAAGAATTATGAATACACAATATTGTAATAATGACTCTTTAAATATTGATTTTACCGGATAAAAATTCTTATTACGGTTAACTTTTAAATTACAAATTGCGCAAATAGTGTAAGTAAGAATACAATAAATAAAAGGCAAAAAGATTAACAATAATATCAACGTTATTGCCAAAAAACTTAATACCATATATTTAAAACTTATTAGTTAAATAAGTTATAGTATTTGAAATTCTTATAAAATAAAAAGACACTTAATGTTTTTTTATAGACAATATCTTAGAACACTATCAAGTTATGCTTTCATATTGCTCAGGATCATCCTCAATAGAATAGAGATTGCAAAAAAAGTGGTACCAATGCATATTTCCATGCTCACAAGGGACGAATCCATTTTGTAATTCAAGATTAATAAAGCAACTATAAAAACATCAAGCATACTCCACTTATCGGTATATGCAAGAAATTTTGATGTTTTGGGCCCAATATTAAACAGAAGAAACACCCTATTTGTTAATTCAAAATATTTGATTATGGGGAAAATAATTGTAAATGTAAGTATGATGCTCCCTAATAAATATTCACCAGCTTGAAAGAAATACTCTATACTCGTTGACAGCCATACATTATCCGAGCTTAATGTAAATCCGATAATGTGCTTTTTTGTTTGAAGGATCGGATATGATAAACCAAGTATGAAAAATAACACGGAGGCCAGTAAAACGATGATTATAATAAATAAATAAATTTTATTCGCCCTATTCCTTATCAACATCTATATTCTTATTTTTCAAAATCCTGTATTATTTTATCAAGAACTTGAAAGGCAGTATCACTAGTTTCCTTTGCTTTTTCAATGAGCGAATTTAAGTCATCATCCAAATCATTTTCAATGTAATACCTGACTTTTTCGCGGAGTTTAATATAATCTTCTTCAAGATAAGAATCAAAGTAATCTTTTGCTGAATACGCAGCCTTGTATAAATAATATCTGCTTTCAAATCCCATCACAGTGAGCTTTTCTGAAGTTGTCAAATCCTCCTTAAATTTGTCATACCAATTTTCTGAAAATCTTTGATATTTTTTATCTGCCTTGTCCCAATCTTCTCCATTGTATTCATGATATTCAATTTCTACCTCATTTATAAACGATTCAAATTTTTTCAAATAAGATTCTTTTGATGCAGGGGTAGAACAGGAAATGATTGAAATAATAAGAAATTGTGATAAAATTAAATTAATTTGTTTCATGGTGAATGTCCTTTATTAGGGTATAAACTTACAAAAGATTCTTTTCTGAAAAAGAGTAATATTTGAATTTTTATAATTTTTAAAATGCCGTTAGTTAATACTATAGATTAATTAAATTAAATACATTGAGTCAATCACTCAGGTAAAGATTGTTCCTGAAATGCCTACTCGATCTTATAAAGCAAATACATTTAGTTAAAAATAATTTTTTCTCCTTTTACCGCAATCTTAACTGCACCGAAGCCTTCCTGGAACAACTGCCTGGATTGATTTTCCAATGCGTCCTTGTCGCCATGAACAAGGAATAGCCTGACTTTGTTTTTGTCTTGATGTTTCAGATAATTTAGGATATCATTAAAATCACCATGGCCTGAAAACCCTCCGTAATTGTATACCCTGGCAGCAACTGGAATTTCATTGTCATCCCATATTACGGTATTGCTTTTCTGCTTCAATTGCCCGCCCGGAGATCCTGGATCCTGATATCCAACCTGGAATACGCCTGTTGAGGGATCGGGAAGAAGTTTGTCAAGCATCAATTCCGAGAATGCTTCATCCATCATACCGCTTGTAGTGATTAATATGGCCGGCCTGGGCAGCTTATCATATGGTAGGGTAGGATTATATTCAGGGAATAATACGGGACTGTTGTAGACTTCTTCCCTAAACCAATATTGTGATCTGCTTTTATATTCATTTTCATATAATTCACATATTTGACGGGCACTTGGGGATGGGCAATATATGGGAATACCTGTCGGGATGATCCCCTTTTCCATTCCTTCCCGGATTGAAAACAAGACTTTCTGTGTCCTGTCAAGGGCAAAAGCCGGTATCCAGGCCACACCACCAAGGCTTATTACTTTTCCTATATCTTCCTGAAATCGCAAATTATCATTTTTTACACTCGCATCCCTTATAATACCACCATATGTGGATTCAATAAATACTGCATCTGCTTCCGGTGAGGATTTCGGTCCATAAATCAATGGTGAAAGGTCATTTCCTATGTCGCCGGAAAACACAATACGTAATGTATCGCCGGGCTTTTTCAAAACTTTCATCAATACAGATGCTGAAGCTGGGATATGTCCTGCGTGAAAATACCTGAACCAGACCCCTTCGCTTATTTGGATATCTTTATCCATTCCTTCCGCTTGGATCAACTGAAAAATCGGATATAGCTGTTTTTTGCCACATTCGTAACAGGGACTGAAGTCAAGGTTAAAATGTTGCTCTGCATCCTGCAAGCTCCCATAATAAGTTACTTTGTTTTTTGCATTAATATTCTGGGACCATTTGCAGTTATTCCAATGTGCCGTTACGTATTTTCCTCCGCCAAATCCTTTCTTAACACTGGCGATACTGTATTCCCAATTTCTCGGCTTGGCGCTATAACGTATTTGCATCAGCAGCATCACCTCAGAAATAGTTCTGGTACCCTCTGTAGCAAATATCTGGCCACGGAAGCCATTTTCATACAACAATGGTATCCTTCCGGTATGATCAAGATGTGCATGGGTAACAATAACGCCATCGATCGACCTGGCGTTAACGGGGAGTTTGAGATTACTCTGATCTGCCCTTTCCTGTCGTTCTTCATAATTACCTTCTCCGTCAGGATAATAAGCGCCACAGTCGATTAATATTCTTGTGTCCTGATACTCAACCAATGTCAAAGATCCTGATACTTCACCGGCTGCACCCAGGACGGTAATTGTTAATTGCGTTTTCTGCTGACAGCTGATCAGGGTGATAGTGAAAAGCACTGCTGCCAAAATTAATTTCGAAAGGATTTTCATTGAATCAGTATTTTAGAGGCTATCTCAAAATTAATGAAAAATGATTGTGATATCTATGTTTACCTGGGTAATTGAAATCACTACGTTTCTCTGAAATAAATTTGACCCTGCTTAGGGTATCCTTGATGGTATTTATAATAATTAGGGATTTTTCACTGATTTTTTAATGTAAGCAAATTATTCTTTAATAACTATCTGCAGAGGCACCTAATCTAAAATCTCTGCGAACGATTCTCGAGCCCCTATGCCCTCATCATGTATTGATTTATTTCATATATTTATACTGTCGAAATAAAAAACCATGAGAAAACTATTTTTATCATTGGCCATCGTGCTCAGCGGGATGCTGACGATGGCCCAGGAGCCTTGCCAGGATGTCATATATGCAGAAGATGGCAGGGTGATCGTAAATTGTTGTATTTATGAAATTCTTGATGGCAATATGGTCTATTATACCCTTGGGAATGATACGGCGAAAGTTTCGGCCGTTGCCATTGACAAGGATGGCAGATATATCGATCTCGGGAAGTTCAAGGCTACACTTGAAAATGCTGAAGAGGAAAAGGATCTTAATCCTCAGCAAAATGCTTACAATCCCCAGGCCCATGGATATGATCAGAGCTATGAGTATTACAAAGAGGAATACCGGAAGGCTACAGGACAGAGAAACACGGGGATTGTCCTGACCATAGCGGGTATTCTGCTGGAGGCAGGTGGATTGATGTCGGCAGCGGCTTCATCATCATCCGATGCCTCCTTGGCAGCTGTTTCTATCGGGCTGGGATCACTGTTCGAGATCATAGGCATACCGATGTGGATCGCCGGCGGAGTCAAACGCGCCAACAATAAAAGGGCCATGCAGCAGGTGAAGGCTTGGCAGGGGTTTTCGTTAGGAATGACCCGTAACGGGGTGGGACTGGCCTACAGGTTTTGAGCCAAAGCATATGAAAACCCTGCATCAGAACCTTTTCAGATCATTTATCTTCAGCCGGTGCCCATATTAACCAAAATTCATAAATTTGACCATTACTTGATCACCCCGATCTTAAAGACCATATTTTCAAGACCGATTATAATAGTATAGCCCTATTATGGCCAAGTCACATAATCCAGATATAGGGTATAACTAATGACCAAAGTTTAAAAATAAGTGTATTATGGTAAAAAATAAGATAAAAGATGCCGAATATGCAGTTGTTAAAGCTGCAATAGCATCTATTCCAATTGCAGGAGCTGCAGCTTCTGAGCTACTTTCATTGATTGTCGCATCTCCACTTGAACAAAGACGTGAGAAATGGATGCTTGAAGCTGGAAAAGCAATTAAGGATCTTCAAGAGCAGGGATTAGATATTGAGCAACTGAGAGATGACCCTGTATTTATAGATATGATAATTCATACTTCTCAATTGGCAATGCAGACTGGAGAAAATGAAAAACGAGAATATTTAAAAAATGCCTTAGTTAATTATGTTAAAGGTGAAACTTCAGACCAAGCTGAAATGAAGATATTCCTCAACTTGGTGGAAACATATACCGTTTGGCATGTTAGGTTGCTTAAACTTTTCGATAATCCAAAAGAATGGTATAAAATCCACAAAGTTGAATTGCCAAATTTAATGGCAGCCAGTCTTTCAAGTATTTTAGAGATTGCATTCCCGGAATTAAGAGACCGTCGAGATTTTTATGATATTGTATGGCAAGACTTATACAGGGCAGGTTTACACGGAAGTCACACTTTACATGCAGTCATTTCAACTAATAGTTTAATGGTGAGTAGAACAACTGAAATAGGAAAACGGTTTTTGAGGTTTATTCAATCATCAGATTTTTAGTATCTATTAAAATACGTTAGGACCCTCAATGACCTATCTTCCTCCAAGTGGTATCTTCTGGGTACATACGAGGGTATATAGTACAGAAAATAGGGGGAAGGTTATTAATATTTTTAACTTAGTACTGAAATCGATAATTAAATCCATGAAAAGCACCAACATAATTATTGTTTCATTGTTATCTGCGTTTCTTATAGTGCAATCAAGTTGTAATAAAAGGGGAAAATACAGTGTATGATTGGTAATCTAAAACTTATATTATGAGTCCAACTTATTATTTCCCATTCGGCCAACCACTATTAAAAGTTGAACAAGCCGACAAATCCCCTAAAAAGATTTTTATCTTGGGTGTATATGCCAGTGCAGTGCATGCAAGATGGATAGATCCAGATGGAAAACAAATTGTAAGTGCCCTGGCGGTAGCCAGCGAGCCGGAAATTTTCTGGACAGGCCATGATGCGGAGGAAATTATTTCGAAAATTAGAATTCCGGGAAAATTAGGTGAGCTAACAGTCCCAACCAACAAGGGACGAAACGGCCCCTCCGGAATTGCATTGGACAAGTATTACCTTGGCCCATTGGGCTTAAAAAGAACCGATGTATGGCTTTGTGATTTACTACCATACAGCAGGGTGAACGCTAAACAAAGGACAGCATTGGATAAACATTATACTGATGCTATAATCAGAAGGTGCGGACTAAGGCCTGCCAATATTCCGGACTTTTCTAAATCTGAGGTTGATGATGTCAGAATGGATGAAATATATCAGGAGCTAATTGCCTCCGGGGCGAAAACTATTATTACCCTGGGAGACGAACCCATAAGTAAATTCATAGGATACCTGGTGAAAGAAAAAAATGCCAGGGGGCTATATAAGAAGAAGTATTCAAGGTTATCTGGTTTTGGTAATACAGAAATTGAATATGGAAAAGAGCATGAAATTGAAATAAGAGGAACAAAGTATAAATTGATTCCTTTATGTCATCCACGACAGGCAGCAAAGCTTGGTAATTATTCAAAAGTATGGAATGATCTACACATGAGCTGGATAAAATCAAATAAAATTAAATTATAAATTTTCCATATCTTTACCCAACCCAAGACCAATAAGAGCCATATAGTCCTAAACGAAATTATCAAAAGGGATAAGATAACCTGCTTTTGCTGTTGTTGTAAATATTATCTAAATCGCCTCTCAAAAAATGAATGACCAAAGTGAAGAAGACGAAAAAATAGAATCACTAGAAAAGTTTATTTTAAATAATCCCGATCTTGAAAAGATTGAGCTAATGCTGGGTGATTTTAATCTCTTTGAAACCCTTAGTCTTGTCAATGCTGAAATCAGACACTCAAATGTTCTGAGTTGGTTGCTTGACCCAAGCCAGAATCATGGAACCGGAAATTACTTTCTAAATCTTTTTATTAAACGCTTGATTTCTGAGAACAAATCTGAGATAGACTTCATAAGTGTATTTGACGCAGAGTTGTTTGACTTAAATAATGTGGAAGTAAGACGAGAGTGGAGAAATATCGATATACTTGTGATAATTAAAGAAATTGGTATTAAAGTCGTTATTGCCATTGAAAATAAAATTAAAAGCACAGAAAGCAATAATCAACTGGAGAGGTATAGAAAAATCGTATATGATGAATTTAAAGATTATGATAAAATATTAATTTACCTAACACCTGAAGGGGCTGTCCCAAGCGATGAGAATTGGATCAGTTTTAATCACAATACGATATCAGAGCTTGTGGAGAAATTACTTGATTCCAAAAATGATCAATTGAATGAAAGCATTACCGAGTTTATTCAGCAGTACAACAAAGTTTTAAAACGTTACGTCGTGGGAAATTCTGAAATAGAATGCATTTGTAAACAGATTTACAAGAAGCATAAACAAGCTTTGGATTTAATATTTCAATATAAGCCTGATATTGTTAGTGATATCAGCGATTTTCTCAAAAATATAATTGAATCTCAATCGCATACAATAATTGAAAATGCTACTAAAACAACAATTCGATTTACTACTCAAACAATTGATGACAAAGTGCCGAAAATTTCAGAAGGTTGGCTGAAATCAAAGCGAATACTAATTTATGAAATATATATAACTGATGAGAAAACGATAATGCGTTTCTATATTGGCCCGGGCAATAAATATAAGAGAGAATCAATCTATAATTTCTTTAGACTTCAAGATGACCTCTTTACAAGAACCAGGAATAAATTAAGCCCTCAATATCAAACAGTTTATCAAAAGGAGCTTCTCCAGGTGAATAAAAATGATCGCATTGAATTTGATGATATTAAGATTAAATTGAAAAAGAAATGGGAAGATTTCATCTCTAATGATATGATCAAAATTGATAATTATATTGAAAATGATCAAGGATTCTTCAATACTTTAAAAGACTATTGACACAAATTCATTCACCCCAAGGGTCGATCAAAAAAAGAAAAAGGGCGCGGCGCTCCAATGAAAATATTGAGGGTGTGAAAAATTTTAGATAAATGAATAATATGTGAAGTAATAAAACTCAGGACTGGTTTGGAATATTGTTGTTCGGAGGTTTAATCTTTTAATGTTTAGACGGCGATTTACGCAATCTCTAAGGCTGACGCTATTAACGCTAATATTATTATTGTTTTAATAGCAATCACTGCAACAGTTTTAGGTTATTCTATAATGTAAGTACCCCTAATAATCCAATAGTTATAAATTAGGCAAAAAGGAATTATTTTTAAACCCTGCAATATGAAAAACACACGACTTTCCAAAAGCCGTGGTGATGATTCATTTAAGTGGTGATGCTTCATTTAATGTGTCAGATTAAACTAATCAAGCAACTCATTTCCCCAATAATTAATAATTTAGGGCTTTCAATTTAGACTTTATCATGAGCGATTTTAAGGAGATTTCATCCGAACTGGTAAAATTCAGGGATGC
>JAFGOZ010000359.1 GCA_016926235.1 Bacteroidales bacterium
AATTTTTAGCTATATTACTATTGATGTCTGAACAGACCGGATATTTCTGGATGATACGGTAATTATTGATGCTCATTTTCGTTTTGTGAGCGGGTGAAGGGAATCGAACCCTCGTATCAAGCTTGGGAATTAGGTTAAAATATTTACTTTCCGACGATTAAATCAAGACGGGGGTATACCGAAAGGGTATACGGATGTATTTTTATCATTCGGGTAATTATTTTCTCGACGAGCAACACAAATTCAATATATTTTCCTTTTGAATGTACTTCATACTTTCTAAATATTTCAACAAATTTGTTTTTTGTCAATAACAATTAGAACCGAGGAACCTGGTCAGTGTTTTCCCATCGACAAACTGAAAGGCGTAGATTTACAGTGTGAAAACTGGTGAGTGCAGTCCCGACGAATCGGGACAACTTCTGGCTTAAAAGAACGTGGGGCGCTCGTCGTGAAAAAATAAAAGTGTGCTGTAATTGTGCTGTTTTTTTGTCTACTTCTGTCGGCCCCTGTCAAATCAAACGCCCCAAAATGGCCGGTAAAGCCGTAAAAGAAAAAGCCCGATATGTGGTCGGGCTTTTTTTTAATATTTGATGAATGAATTATTTTATCATCAGCATTTTTTCTGTAAGCATGGTATTGCTATTTTTAGTTTTTAATTGATACATGTACATGCCGCTTGAAACCCTATCTCCATTATCAATTCGACCATCCCAAGTAATTGAATAAGAGCCTTTTGTTTGATGTTTACTGACTAATGTTCGAATGGTTTGTCCCAAAGAATTATAGATTGTCAATTCAACCCAATCCGAGCTTGGAATTTTATAATTAATTCTGGTTTGCGCATTAAATGGGTTAGGGTAATTACTCAAATGATAACCATCAGGTACTTGAGCAGTCTGATGGTCAATAGAACTTATACTTTCAACATTAAAGTCCCAGATACCACGACCGTATGTGGCGAATCTGGCTGTTTGAAGATGAGGTACATATTCAACCGACCAGTAGGTCTGGTCTGGAGCATAAACGCCTGCAATGTCTTCCCATCTATTTAAAGAGTGAACAAAAGCATACGGCCCAACCTCAGTTGCGGCAAATAATACATTACCTTCAGGATTTATATCAATATCATAAACTAAGGTTGCCGGCAGGCTATCGCTCATTGGGGAAAATGTCTGACCATAATCATTAGAAATATAAACCGGTGGATTAGAGTATCCGCTACCAGCAATATAAACTCTACCATTTACTGTCGGCGAGCATACTATCGAAGAACCATAGAAATAATGTCCTGATGGCCCGTTAAAAGATGCTTCTGACCAAGACGTTCCATTATCAGATGATGAATAGAACTGCCCTTCTGTAGTAAGAACATATAAATAATTATTTTCCAATGAGGAATAGCCGATTGCCGAGATTGTATTCCATTCATTACCGTCGCTAAAATCAAAGCTCCCTTCAATTCCCGTAACTAATTCATTCGAATATTTTAAATGCCATAAGTGACTGCCGCTGGTACTGGTGCCCGCCCCAACATACACTTCATTGGAATTTGTAGGGTGCTCGCACATAGGTGGCATCCATAGCCAGTTGTGAAGTTCGGCGAAATCCCACCAATATGAATTACCTGAGCGGGTTATATTTGGAAAATAGAGGACGAATCCAGGGTAATTGCCCCAAAGACTCACTCCGCCATCGCCGGATACTAGATGACCATAATCACCGGATAGAAGCTGTTCAAAATCGATAACACCACCGGTTTCCCAGGTGGATCGCTGTATTCCCTGGTCCTGACTGCCGGCATAAATAAAGTCGGTGTCGCTTTTACGATAAGTATAAGTAGAATAATATTGACTTATTCGAAGACCTTCAAGAGAGATGTTTTTAACAGTCCAGCCATCATCAGTTGAAATATAAGTACCACCATCAGTAGAAATGAAGATAATTTCGTTTCCTCCATTGTCCAGTAATGAAATAACCTCCGGTATATCAGCATGAAGTTTGATCTTCGGATCTTCATAATACTGTCCCCATGAATTTATTCTTTCCCAATCATTTCCCCCTTTCCAACTTCGAAAGGCATCTAATCCTCCGAGATAAACATTTTCGGGATTTTTCTGGGAACAGCAAAAACTTCGTTTTGTAAAAATACCATCCTGAACAGATTCCCGCAATTCCCATGTTAATCCGCCATCGGTTGATCGGTAAATAATACTCATTCCATTAACAAAGTATGAAAGGTAAAGATATGTGGCATCTTTACTTCCGCAAATAGCTACATTTTCAATTGAAGATATATCAAATTGAACATCTACGGTGGAAATTTTAGTTAAAGGAGAGCTATTTGAAAATGAATAAAGTGTGTCCTGTTTGATTAAATATACGTTTGAATTTTCATATTGTGATGTCCAAATATGGCATTTAAATGCATTTGAATTATTAAATGTATATTTTTTGACAAATGTTTGTCCTAAATCCGTAGATTGGTAAATCGCTGTAGATTTATATGATTCATCTGCAAGAAGAAAGATAGAATTGCTATCATCATTTGCTATAACGCCTTCATAGATATAACCTCTGCTTTTAAAAACTTGTAAACTGTCAGATAACTCCCATGTTAATCCGTCATTATCAGTGTATGCTGCCCGGTTGGAACAAACAACAATTACACGATATCCGTCATTGTATGGAAAACGGCGGACCAGGAGTATGTCATCAAACTGAATGAAATCATTAATAGAACGCCAACCTTTCCCGTTTAAATCCGAGACCCAAATATTGCCTCCTGCAGAACCGGCATAGATTAGATTATTCTCGAAATCTACATCTACCGTATGCATTCGGCCGGACATATTGTTACTCCCTTTTTCAATCCAACTGCCGGTAATTCCATTTGCAAAATGTTCCGTGGCTCTTTGTTGATCGAGTTGATTTTTAGCAAGTAAACTACGCCGTTTGGATAACTTGGCTGTATTTTTTTTATCTCGGATTTGCCGATCCATTGCCTGCCAATCGACTCCTGGAGCAGCTCTATGCATATTTTTTATCCAATCTCTTCGTATTTGCTTATACTCTTTTTTCGAACCGAATCGATTCTGCAAATCAATTGGTCGAGGATTTTTTATTGTATTTTTTGATGTTTTATTAACATTGTTAAATAGTAAAATCATTGAAATAACACAAAGTACAAGAATGCCTGATAAAAATTTAATTTTCACAATAAAATTCTCCCAATTTTGAAATGGATAAAACGTATAAAAACAAGAATGACCTATAAATAAATTGACTCATCAAAAAATATGCAAACGTTACCGCATACGTTTGCAATATACTTTATTTTTCTTCTTATTTCAAGAATATTTTAGTAATTATAAAGATCAATTGGTCCAAAGAATTTCAGTTATTGATATGCACAAAGGAATTTATTGAGATTTTATTAAATCTACGTGATAACCAGAATTTCCAAACAATATTCAAGGATAAATTTAGTTTTTGTGAGACAATAAAACTCTTTTCTTTATTAGCTTTTGTCAATTCGCTTTCAGAGCCTAGAACTGCTTTAAAAGTGTATTAATATATGCAGCAGCATCTTCATCCACACAAACATTTTTATTCCACCAAATTCTAATAGTTAGAAAAGATCAACTGGAAAACTCCTAACTATCTAGGCTATTGAGTATTATAGCGATTCGCAGAATAAATGTCCTATATCTTACAGATTGTAGAAACTTCCGATGTAGATTTAAAGAATTGTTTCAGGGCAA
>JAFGOZ010000360.1 GCA_016926235.1 Bacteroidales bacterium
AAACTGGCAAACGATTCGTCTCACACAATTTCTTCAGCCAATGAAAGCGGCACGTACAGGCTCGTTCTTGAGAATGAATACGGTTGCGTTTCCGACACTTCCAAAACGAAGACAATAACCATACACCAGTCGCCACAGATGGAAACTATAAATCCTTCTTCAGCCACCTTGTGCAACGGCGAAAGTATTCCTTTGTATATTCCCCTAAGAAGCGGTGTTAACTACAAATGGTATAAAAACAATATATTGCAGGCCGGGGCTAACAACAATACGCTTAACATAGAGAAAGAAGGAAATTACATAGTCGAAATCAGCAACAATTTTTGTTCTGTTGTTAGCGAACCCTCAGCAATAACGGTTTTAACCATTCCAAAACCAGAACTGAATTACACAGGAGTTGTGGAGACCTGTCCATCGGGTGAAATCACACTTGAACTCGAAGATAAATTAACCGGGTATCAATATACGTGGTCAGATGGAACTTCTGCAGGAACGAATTTCCAATACAGCCAGCCTTTCGAGAATAAGCAATACTGGATTACACGTTCAAAATCGGGTTGCGAAAACACTTCTGATACTGTGAAGATTAAAACAACATCAGACCTTGACTCTGCCCATGTAACTGTTTTTGGCAACACCATTTGGTACATTGGCTGCAGCAATAAAAACATAGCTGCCTATCAATGGTATAAAAATGGAAAACCTATTTTGGATGAAAAGGATAAAATTTGTATGGTTGGGGCTGTTAATGGTTCCGACACACTGTATTACCAGGTGAAAGTAACCGACATTTATGGATGTACAGCCTGGTCGGGAACTGAAAAGATCTATGCTGATAGGGCCAATTTTAAAAGTGCTTCTGGTCTGAAACTACCAACTCAACTTGAAGTTTATCCTAATCCTAATGACGGAAACTTTACGATTAAAGTTGAAAGCCTGTATCTAGGCGAGGTAAGAATTGCTGTCTACAACTCAACAGGCAAAGTAGTTTTCTTGGATATTTTTAAAAAATCTGTTTATTCAACAAGTAACGACTATAAGCTGGAGTTAACTCCTGGGATCTATTCTTTTCAAATAATAACGGGAACAAATGTTTGGGCAGAGCATTTAGTAGTTGAATAAGAAAACGACTCGTTTGTCAATAATTGATTGGCTTTTAAATAGTTGTTTTGTATATTGTGTTTCAATAAAAGTCTCATAAATGTTTACTATACCCCATAAAATACAATCCAAATGCTTTTTAGCATTATTAATTCAATCTATACTATTAGCTGCGCTCACCGGTCAGGAGTATTGCATTCCTAATCCAACAAACGGGACAATTTATGGTGATTTTATTGATGGAGTAAGTCTTGAAGAGATTTACAATTGGAATACTGGTGGCCAAGGTGACACTAATTATACCCGATATTATTCAAAAGCAAATCTCATTGAGGGGCATTCATACAGCCTGTTAATACGCGCTGGAAATTATTCACTTGATACATATTCTGCATGGATAGATTTTAATCAAAATGGCATATTTGAAAGTACAGAGTTTCTCGGTAGTTTTAGAACATCTGTTGCCAACCAAGAAAGTACAATCAATTTTACTGTGCCATCGGATATTCCTGTTGGATCAACCAGGTTGCGAGTAAGATGCACCTATACAACCAGCCCAACACCTTGCGATTATCATAGCTATGGTGAAACCGAAGATTATAACATTGAAATAAAAGCTGCAGCTCCCTATCCATACTCAACAAATTTTAACGTGCTTGACAAATACTGGGACCTTGATAACGGACTAAACGAAATTGAACATAGCACTGCCTCAAACGAAGAAAATATGGTCCTCAGTTTTACCAAAACAACTGTTAATGTTATCAATATCTTTGGCGAGGCCGACCTGCTTATTGACCTATCCTCAAGTATAAACCCTGAATTAGTTTTTAAATACAGAGAATTAAAAAATTATTATCCCTTAAACAACAAACTATATTTTTCAGATGATGGGGGAGATTCTTTTACAGAAATCGGCATTTTCTATTCAAGTGACGGAAAATGGCAAATTAATTCCGTAGATATAAAAAAGTATGCACTGGAAAATGGTTTGTCTCTTAATTCCGAATTTGTAATACGATTTGAAACCGCAACAAAAATGGCAGACAGTAAACTTTCGGCCATTGAATTTGATGATATCTCAGTCAAAGAAGGTGCAGAATTGTGGAAGTTTCAGGAACAAGCTACAAACAGCTCTCTTTATAAAGAACATTATTCGATTTATAATTCTGGTGATTTTGATAATGATGGAGACAGAGATAGCATAATCAGTGATGTTTTAAACAGAAATGATGAAGGTACTTATACACCTTTATCTGATTGCGGATTAGTAAACCTTTCTGATATAAATTCTTTGTTTATAGACATTGACAATGACCAGCAAAAAGAAATAATAATTAATGGCTGGGCAGAAGCCAATAAATATACTAAGATATACAAGTATATAGGGAATGATAAGTTTGAAGAAGTCCCCTATGCATTACCCGGAAGTATTCAGAAATTTATTGCAGGAGATCTTAACAACGACGGATTGTCTGATTTAGTCCTGTTGCATACCAAAACATATTTAACCGGAAATATTGGTGAAATTTTATTAAACAATGGAGATAACAGTTTCTCAAAACAACCCTATAATCTGATTCATAAAAATACCGGCACTTACCGCCCTGTATTAATAGACTTCGATAATGATGGAGATTTGGACTATTTTATACCTCCCTCAACTATTTACCGGAATGACATAGACAGCCTGGTTCATATTTTTACTGATATTAACTTCTCAAGTGCATCTTTTTACGATTATGATGGAGATGGTGATATAGATATAGTTAACCCAACAAATGTATACATTAACCAGGGGACATATAATAATAGCTCCCCCAGCACACCTAGTGCTGTAAGTTCTAAAATCAACGGACAATTTGTAAATCTTCGCTGGAAAAAAAGTATAGATACAGAATCAACTCACTTAATGTATAATATACGAATTGGAACAACATCCGGAAGCAATGATGTTTTTGAAAGTTTCTCAACAATTTCCGGTGATTTTTTGCTCAACCAATCAAGCAATGTAGGCTTTAACAACAATTGGTATCTTAAACTACCAGCTGGAGATTATTATTGGAGTGTTCAAGCCATCGACCAGCAATATAACAGTTCAGCATTTACAACGTCACAGGCCTTTACTATTGAAGAAAATTTTACCAAGTTTTTTAACTATTATATGGATGACCAGGCAACTGTTGCAGTTGGTGATATTGATAATAATAGTATGATTGATATTATTTACACAGATGGGTACATTGAAGAACCATTCCCTGATGAAAATTATGCTAAAAGCATATTGAATTATACACCCGATAGCATTGTTGTACATGAAACTGGATTAAATCTTTTTGCCGGAGGTTTTGTTCATTTATATAATTATTTAAACAATATCAGTTATGGTTTTACGGGCTACACATACACCGAATCTTCTGGTATATTAACAATTTCGGATATCTATAATAATCCGCTGTTGGGTTTAAGGGAAGGCCTTGGAGTATTTGGCGACTTAAACAATGATGGGAGTTGTGATCAGTTGTTTTCATTAAAATACCCTTATTCTAATATTTATAACACTGAAATATACCTGAACGAAAATGGAATCTACAACCTCTATAATCATAATTTACCCGATATTTTTCAGGGGTTCAGCACGTATTCTGATCATGTAAATACTTTTACTACTTCTATAGCAATTATTGATTACGATAACGATTTGGACAACGACATTTTCATATCGGGGGTCGATGAAAGTCTAAACTACTACAGCCATATTTATGAAAACAATAATATGCAATTCACTAAAAAAGAATTCGGATTTATCCCTATGTTCAAAACCTCAGTTGATTGGGCTGATTATGACAATGACGGTGATTTGGATTTATTGATTTCGGGAGAAGATGAAGGGGGAAATCAACTTACTTCATTATACAAGAATAATATAACCAGTTTTCATTATATCGATTTACAATTAAACCACATGGGTGCAGTTGGTTGGGGCGATTTTAATGCCGATGGTTTAATGGACTTTTTCTCTGAAGATTATGTGTATTTCAACGTAGGTAATGATATATTCGTTCAGTCTGAGGATATGGTTTCAAATCCGGTAAAATGTGTCGATTTTAATAAGGATGGCCGACTTGATTTACTTACTTTAAACGGAGTATATATAAATAACTGGGGCAATATAAATACCCCACCGTCTGCGCCTCAAAATTTAACTCATTATTCTCCTGATAGTAATAATATTACCTTAATCTGGGATAAAGCAAATGATGCAGAAAACTCTGCCGGATTAACCTATAATATCTTCATCGGCACTAGTCCGGATATTGCAGATATAGTATCCCCGGCTTCTGATTTAACAAGTGGATTCCGTAAAATTATTTCGATTGGAAACACAGGTTGCGATACTTCCTGGAACCTTAAAGGGCTTGAGTTAGGCAAATATTACTGGAAAGTTCAGGCCATTGATCATTCATTTGAGGGTGGTAGCTGGTCAGTAATCGACTCTTTTTATGTAACAGAAGTTAGTACTAATTTCTCGTTTAATGATGTTTGCTTTGGCTCACCAACGACATTCACTGATTTATCTGTTACAACCGATACTATTATTGCATGGAAATGGCTATTTGACGATGGGACAGCATCGACCGAACAAAACCCAACACACCTCTTCCAAACTGCTGACGCATTCGATGTTACACTATGGGCATATTCAGAATCAGGCGATAGTAGCAGCCGCACTCAAAAAGTTATTGTATACCCTGCGCCTGATGCATCCTTTTCTGTTGATCCAGTTTGTATTGGCGATGTTTCCTATTTTACAAACCATTCAGATACCTCAACAATAACAGTAAATAGTTGGTTATGGGATTTTGGCAATTCTAAAACCTCAGACGTTAAGGACGATGAAATACAAACCTATACCGCATCAGACACTGCAACACTTACCATATATGCCACCAATGGCTGTTGGGATACTGACACACAAAGTGTTATAGTGGCTGAAATTCCAAAAATATCAATAGGTTTAGCCGCTGGCTATAGTAATAGTTTTTGCAAAAACGACAGTACGGTTCTGCTTGTTGAAGGAAATGAAAATTTTGACTTTCAGTGGACACTGAATGGTGTTGACATCACTGGCGAGACTGATACATTTCTGATTGTTAAATCTGTAAATGGCAACTATGGAATAGTTGTAACAAATTCGTTGGCTAATTGTACTGATGAAGATAATATAAGCATTTTGATAGATGAAAATCCGGATCAACCTTCCATTTCCCTTGAACCGGGCTATGCAAGCTATCTTTGCGATGGTGAAGATGCCCTGTTATCGACAAATATGCTACCCGGGCACAAATATGAATGGTTTAGGGGAGAATCGTTCGAAGCCAGAAATATTGAACAGATATTTGTAAACAAGGCTGGAAAATACGCTCTCAAAGTAACCGACAGTCTTACCGGCTGCTCAAATACAATATCCGACACCTTTGAAATTGCTGTGACTGAAGCCCCGGAAGTGCCATCAATAAACCCGTGGCAAGATCAGGAATTCTGTTTTGGGGAACATGTTTTATTAAGTGTTGAAGAAGTTGCTCTACTAAAATATCGCTGGTATAAAAACGGTGAGCTTTTACCTAACGATACGTTAAGTAACCTCATGGTAACCCAAACAGGGAACTACTCGCTTATTGTTATAAATCCGTTTGGTTGTATGAAATTCAGTAAAGATACTGTTGATGTCCAGGTAAATGCCCTTCCTCCCAAACCATCTATTCTAATCACTGGTGAAACTGAATTCTGTTCCGATATTAACGAAACTCAATTAAGCTCATCGGGAACTGCCGAGGTATTTCACTGGATTTTTAATGAGTCA
>JAFGOZ010000361.1 GCA_016926235.1 Bacteroidales bacterium
GACGTGCATATTCTTTTTTCTCTAAATCGGTTACATGCTCAAAAAACAGCAAGGTAGGGTAAAACCCAACCGAATACTTTTCGTTTATTTGGTTCTTTTTAATTGTTTGTGCATGCAACAAAACACCCATCAAAACAAATATCACCAGTATTATTTTCTTCATTTTCAACAATTTAAAATATTTACCATTTTACACGATATGTAAAGCTTGGGATTATTGGCAAACCGCTTTGTTGCCATAAACTTTTCCCCTTCGACTTATCGTTTTTGTCGATCCAATCGTAATAATAACTTATAGGGTTCTGTTGGTTATATGCGTTGTAAATATTGAACGACCAGGTTTTATCGCGCCCTCTTTTTGTTTTACCATGAATCTGAAATCCCAAATCCAAGCGATGTGAGTTGCCCATTCGGATACCGTTCTTTCCAGTGTACAATACAACATTATCGTCCAAAATAAATGGATTAACACCTGTTGGTTTGGGATCGTTCCAACTTGCATTCTCGTATGTTTGGTAATAGCCTGTTTCCATTGTTAATGGATAGCCTGAACCAAATATCCACGAGGCCGATAAGTTGAATTTTTTATTGAATTTATGATTTACTACCAACGAAAAATGATGTTTTCGGTCGTAAATGTAAGGATAGCGTTTCCCATTATTTTTGTTTTTAAAATACCGGTCGGTTTTAGCCAATGTATAACCAATCCAACCCGTTGTTTTTCCGTTATTTTTCTTCAACAATAATTCTATTCCTTTCGATAAACCTTCGCCACCGGTTTCTACTTTTTGCTGCCAGTCGTTTTCTGCCGATTGATAGCTAACCCCGTCTTTATAATCAATTAAATTGCTTAGTATTTTTTGATAAGCTTCAACCGATAATTCATAATTATCAAAAAAGGTTTTGGCATATCCAATACTAAATTGCTTCGACATGGCCGGTGCAATGCTTTTAGTAGCAGGCATCCATAAATCGTTTGGGGTACCAACATTTTGATAGCTTAACAAATGCAATGCCTGCATATTTTCGGTATATGATAGTTTTATTACACCGGTTCGTTCTGTTCCCAATACAGCCAGCAAACGCGGCTCAAACTTTTGATAATTAACCCCATCAACCCAATAAGCTGTATATCGGGCACCAATATTGAACTTCAGAAATGGTGTTGGCTCAAAAATGTTTTCAAAATAAAGATAAGGCTCAATGCCTCGTTGCAGTTTATTTGATATACTTGCATTTAAAATGGTACTATCGTTAATCGATTTAAAATTAGTTGTTGTGCCAGGTTGAAAATTGTGGGTAACTATACCTCCACCAAAAGCCATTTGGTATTTGTTGCTTAAGGTATAATTAAACTCACTTTTTAACGAAAAATCTTGAACCGTTGCTAAATATCCAGACTTAAAAAAACTTGAATCGACATAAAATTCCTGCGACTGACCGGTATGGTAACGGGTGTATCCAGCAACAAAATCGGACATTAACCGCTTATTTAGTTTTGAGTTAAAGCGCACTGTAGCCAATGTATTTCCCCAACGAATTCTGGATTTTCCTTTAAAATCCTCATCTTCCCAGGGGAGTATATCATATCCGTATGAATCGTTACCATTATAACAACTAATATATAGGCGGTTATTATCGTTGAATGTGTGTGCAATTTTCCCATAAACATCATAAAACTGGTAACCGACAGACACAAAATCGGAAATCAGAAGAATTGCGGGTCGCATAATGGCATCCAAATAAAACCTACGGGCAGAAAAAATATATGAGGTAGTGTCTTTTTTTATGGATCCCTCTAATAAAATATCAGCAGATAATAATCCGATTCCAAAACTCCCATGATGTTCTTTTTTGTTTCCTTCGCGCATGCGCAAGTCAACTACCGAAGAAAGACGCCCTCCATATTTAGCCGGAAAAGCACACTTGTACAATTTCATGTTGCTAATAATTTCGGGGTGAAAAAGCGAGAGAAAATTACCGTAATGATTTACATAATATACCGAAGCGCCATCGAGCAGCATGAGGTTTTGATCGGGGCTACCACCACGAACATACAAGCCGCTTCGGCCTTCGGAACCACCTTGAATACCGGGCATTAATTGCATTACTTTTAGCACATCGGGCTCTCCAATTATTGGCAACGTTTTCATTTGACTAACGGGCAACGAAACCACTCCCATCTCAATACGGTTTTCAATTTTCTTTTGGCCTCGAACCGCAATTTCGTCCAACTCGACACCTGATGAAAGATCAAAATCAATTCGAAGATTGTTTTCGACCAGAACTGATTTTGCTTGATACCCAATAAAAGAAGCAACCAGCTTAACTGTTGAATCGGATGGAATCGATAAAGAATAATGACCAAAAAGATCGGTAGCCGTTCCTGTTTTTTGGACTTCATCCCAAATAGTAGCACCAATTAAGGGTTCATTTGTTAAACTATCGCGAATGAACCCCGAAACAATTCTGTTTTGTGAAAATGAAAAAAATGAAATGAACAGAAAAAAGGGAAGTAAGTATATATTTCTCATAAACTTATTAGAAATCGGTGAATGTTAGTGTATAAAACTTTGAACGATACCCGGCAAAAATACCATAGCCATTATTTATGTTCGAGTACATAATTACCGGTTCAATTGGATTAAAAAAATCGGAGTATTGGGCATTGTGATGTTTATAAAACGAAGTACGGAAGGTGTAAAATGTTTGCGAACCCTGTAAAACCTGTACTTTCAAATGTAAACTATCGGCACTCCACATACTATTTCCATCCATCATCTGAATGGTATAATTGGTTCCGTTAAACCTTTGATCGGTAAAAATTGAAATACCTAGGCCTTCTTCTACTACCGGATCGAATAGGCTAAAATGCGACATCCAAAAATAATAACTGATTGAATCCTGCCACGAATATTGCTTCGAATAATTGGCACGATACACGACTTCAAAAAAATTAGACGATGCTTGATCCTCTATATCAAACGTTAATGCATTATATGCCCTTCCATCTTCATCGAACCAGGCATTTTCCTTAAATCCTTTGTAAGTAAACTCGGAGAAGGTAGATGGCACCGAATCGGTTGCCGATATTTCATCATAATCAGGCACTTTTACTTTCAATGTATAGGATTTTCCTATCTCAGGATACAAAATAGAATCGGAATAATAGCCAAAGCCATTCGATGGTAATTCTGCTATAAAATTCTCGCCATGATATATTTCAACCAAAGCATTGCTAACGTTTACAAGCATGGTGTCGAATTTACTAGCTGTTTTGCTAACATGGACTACAAAAGGCTCTTCGGGGGTAAACAAACAATTCACAACTGGTTTATCATCGTAAAGTGGGAGTTCAAGCTCAACCGGTTTTGAGCAGCTGAATATGAAAAAGAAAATAATGTAGATCAAACAAGTACCTAAAATTCTCATCGGCTAAAAGTGTTTTTTTAAGAGATTAAAAATTGGCTATTTTCATTGCTTACCGGACCATTGAATAATTGTTTTTTATACACAAAGCCAATGTCAAACCGATTGAAAGAGTAATAATAGCCTGCTCCGTAAACAGGTGCCCAATAATACCAACGTCCCATGCCTCCCGAGGCATAACGCCAATAATTAACATTGTAACCATAACCGCCAAAAACATCAATTGTGTTTCCTTTAAAGTTTACCGGGTATCCATGCAAAATTAAAGAAGAACCAGTGTTTGTATCACTGGTAGATTCATCGGTATATCTGTACCAGTTATCAAAACTCATTTCAATGCCCAAATATTTTATTGGCTGATATTCAATACCAATATTGGTTGACACACCCTTGTATGTGCCAGGACCATTAATGAAGCCCATTGAGGTTTTGATTGCGAAATCAAGATCTTGAGACCTTGCTTCAGTAAAACCAATTAAGAATAAAACGATGAAAAATAAATATTTCATAGTACAGTGCTAGTTAGAAATTCTTAGTTAAGGAGAACAAGAATTGTTTGTTTTTAAAACCTCCTGTATATTTTTTTATTTGCATTTGTTTGTATTGAATTCCTAAGGTTATTTTTTTATAATCATAAAAGTAGCCAGCTTCCCAGTAGGGTGAAAAAGAAAAATTTCGACCTGAAGATGCAGCTCCATAGAAGTATGGATCATCATCCTTAATTGCACAAGTATGATTTTCAAAATTGTAACAATAACCTGCACCTAGGTTTATGCCATGACTCCTGAAGCTAATTGGGTAAGTAATTACACCAATAGCTAGTCCTGTATTTGTATAAGCTTCGGAAAACCGGTGAACGCCTTCGTTACTATATAAGTAGACCGAGTTAACAGAAAGTTTAATTCCTGCGTATTTTATGGGTTTGTACCCAACTGCCATTTCATTTGCAAAACCATGGTAAAATTTTCCAGACATAGTATAACCCATAGAAGCATTCAAAAAGAATGATTCATTTTGCGCGAACAAAATGATAGGCAAGAAACATAAAAGTAGGATGATCGTTTTTTTCATCGTTTTTAAATATTAAAGGGTTGCTGAATAAACATCCAGCAACCCTTAGATTAGTTTATAAATGACATTCATTTTTAACTGTAGCAACACTATATTCTGCACCCCATAAGAAATAAAAATCGACTTCAAATGTATATGTTCATACGGTAAATACTTGCTGATATTTGCAGCCCCGAACAGGCTTTTCTGAACACATAATGTTTGGTATTTTAGTTTCACAATAAAGAGGTTTATGTTGTTTTGCGGGGCCAATATAATAAACATTTTACCCCCCCCAATATTCTCAATAAAAAATTCATTTTTTTTGTCAGAGGGGAGCTTTTTAACATTTAAGCCGTAAAAAGTTAAATTTTAGGTAATAAGTGCAAATATGCTATAATAAAACAGGGTGCTTCGCAGTTTTTGCGAAAGCACCCCTTATATTTCTCATTATAATCAGGCTTATTTATTTGAAATAATACAGAACACCAATCATAATTTTATTTGAATAAGCCCCTTTTATGTATTTATGAAATTGCCAATTAAAATCGATATGCAAATTTTCATAAACTTTCACCTGCATCCCGATTGGCATTATAATCTTATCATGCAATAATTTATTATGAGCGAGAAAATCTTCTTCGATTGTTATATTATCGAATTCGAATACTTTAACTGTGTGATCGTAATATATAAAATTTGTTTTATAATATCCTGCTTCGATATAAAACTTTAATATTTTACATATACCTTTATCTATTTTGAAAGGCAATATGTATTGGGCAAAAAGCCCTAATTCTTTGTACGGTTCTTTATAATAAAAGTTGCTTTTATAATATTCAAAAGTTCCCTTTGTACCCAAAAATAAATTTTGATAAATGTTGTAAGCTATAAACGGACTTATCTCAAGCGAAGATATTTTGGCATAATTATCTTTTTCGGCATTTATAACCGAATTAAAATAAAATACAGTAGGGTAAAACCCAACCGAGAATTTTTCGTTTAATATGTTTTTCTTAAATGTTTCAGCGAACAATGAAGTTGCAGTACAAAAGAACAGGATTATTAAGCAGGTCTTTATTATTAAACTTTTTTTAAGATTCAATATAATATTACTATTGTCCATATAATTATTTTATATACTAGTTTCACCTAAAAAAATAATCATCTCACATTATGTAAATTGACAAAAAATAGAGTACAATAAACTACATCACCCCATTTTTGTATATACTAAAAAATCTTCATACCCGAACTCATACAATTATCTGCTCCATAAGAAAGATTAACCCGGTCACTTGCCCAATTAACAATAGTACATATTCTATCACGATAAAAATTGTTACCAAATAGTATTGCACCTCCTCCTATTCCGACAAACTCAACACATGACACTCGATTATTCCACCCAGGTGGCATAAAAGGTAAGAACTTAGGCATAATACAACATTTACCTGAACCAACACCTGGAACATAATGATCTTCATAAAGAGTTACAAAAATTGACATACTTGATTTTTGATTCATAGTTTCATTAAACAAAGAATCATAAACAAAGACTTCGCGTTCTAGATAGCGCTGGGGCATAACATTTGTTTTTTCAAATTCTTCAATGACTCCTGATGTTTCGGCAAAACTGCTCATTATCTTTTCAAAATCTAAAAGTTCTTTAAGTTTCAGATTATTTGCATCACCAAAAGCAACATATTTATCCTCAGAAGTATAAGCACGCTTCTCCACTTCCAGTTCATTTTCATCGCTTTTCAAACTATTGGTTCTATAAACCTCTATCAAAATAATATTTGACAGATTTGAGTCAAAATCATTAGCATGAACTTTTTCGTCGTCAATATAATAGCTTATAAGACTTGTAGACGTAGACTCATCGTCAGCTACTTCTTGATTTTCAATATCAATTTCTGATAAACCATCATCATTCTCACACGAATTAAACAATACCATCCCTGCACAAACAAGGGCAAACA
>JAFGOZ010000040.1 GCA_016926235.1 Bacteroidales bacterium
ACTGATTTTCAGAGATATCTGAAAAATACCCAGTGCTTTTTTTATGCCATATCTTAACTTTTTCTCACTTGCGAAACTTCAATAAATTATTAATAAGAACTATTATCATAATTAAGGAACAACTTTGCCTATTCAATATCAGGTAAAAATACAGAAAATTAAAATGTATCTTTATTCATATCAAGGACTCAGATATTTCTATGAATCCGAAAAGAAAGGATAATAAAACAGACAGGCTAATGGGGCCATCAGGCACCTTTGCCGGATATTTCCTTATGATCGCCGGAGTAATAGGGACATATTACAACGTGACCGGATTGATACTTGTTGTAGCGGGTTTGTTTATGTCATTTACTTATGAGGGGACCATCATAGATTACAATTCCGCAAGGATTAAAAGCTACACTTGTCTTTTCGGACTTTTCAGGGTTGGCAAATGGCATAGTGTGAGCAGTTTTAAAAAGTTCAGTATTTACAGGTCAAGACGCAGTTATACTACCTACAGCAGGGCCAACATACCGTTGACTTTAAGGAGCAGCGATATAAGACTTGCCCTTTTGAATGATACCGGATCTTTGAAGGTTATGATCAACAGGTACGACACCTTTGAGGCAGCAAGAAAAGAGATGAGTGAACTGATCAGCGACCTTGATCTCGCCGAATTGGATGAATGGAAAATTCCGAAAAAAAATCCGGCTGTTAAATAGGTATTATTTGGCGGTATTATTCCTTCTCCCGATCAATATGGTCTAATAAATTATATTTCACCTGTCTGGTTTTCCATCTTTCACGGGCATATTTTTGCATATCTGTAATTGTGTCTTTTTCATCAATAATTTCAAGACCAAGCAGGGTTTCAATAATATCTTCCATTGTTACAATTCCTTCTATACCACCGTATTCATCAACAATCAGAGCTATATGTTCTTTTTTCTCCAACAGTTTCTCCCAAACATCAAACAGGACTTTTGTTTCGGGAACAATTACAATTTCCCTTTTTATGTCCTTCAATTTTAATTCATACTGATCTTCTGCAAGTTTCTCAAAAACGGTTTGTCTGAATACATATCCATTAATATTTTCAATGTTTTCTGAAAATACCGGAATGCGCGAGAACTTCAAATAATTTTTATTCTTCAGGAACTCTTTAAGGAATAAGTCTTCGTCTGCGATGGCAAGGACAACTCTTGGAGTCATTATTTCAGTAACTCTTACATTTTTAAGACGCAGTAAATTTTGAATTATCTTATACTCCTTTTCATTAAATATTCCTTCATTCACACCAATGCTTGCCAGAGCTGAGATTTCTTCCCTGCTGGTAAATTGTTCATTCCTATTTTTTGAAATGACCCGTGTAATAAGAGCTGACAATAATACTAAAGGGTATGTTATGAATATAGTTACCCTGATGATATGCGATGAGATCCTGGCTAACTCTCTCCAGTAATGTGCTCCAATTGTTTTAGGTATGATTTCTGAAAATATGAGTATCAAAAGAGTGAGAATAGCAGATATAATCCCAAAATAGGTTTCACCGAATACTTTAACGGCCTGAGCTCCAACACCTGCCGCCCCAACTGTATGAGCTATGGTATTAAGTGTTAAAATTGCAGATAAGGGCTTATCAATATTGTCTTTTAAGCCGATGAATCTTTTTGCCCATGATTTACCAGACTCTTGATTTACAATTAAGAAGGATTGCGGAGTGGAAAGCATTACAGCTTCCAATATTGAGCAAAGAAATGAAACAATCAGAGCGAGAAATAAGTAAATAAAAAGCAAGAACATTTTTTCTTTCAAATTTACATTTTTTAATGATATTCAACAAATTGCATAGTTATATGTATCCATGGGAGCCTACAATAAAATTATAGTGGAACCACAATCAAGTGTACGATCCGGTCTTCCCGGCCAAATTTAAACAGTTAGATAACTACTAACTTTCAACCCTTAACATCAAGAT
Source organism: Bacteroidales bacterium (assembly GCA_016926235.1). The sequence continues at coordinate 1,964 of JAFGOZ010000040.1, forward strand.
TGACCGGAGCCGTTTTAACAAAGTCCCGGGTCGCGGCATGAGCTCGAAGATCATCATTCACTAATTTATGAAGTATGTCTTTAACAAAGGACATAAACAATATCTACCGGAAAACAGGAAATCCGGTTGTCACTTATTAATTTAAAATATCAAAATAATAAATAACTTTAAGCTTGGTAAAAGAAGAAGCCGGATGTTGATTTCAGACCTGAGGATATTTTACCCGCGATCCGGCAACAGAAAAAAATATAATGCCATCGATATTTAGCTCTCTGATTCAAATATAAAAACCATGAAGCTAACAAATTTAATCTGCAGTTTGAAAAGAATCACTCAATGGGTTGAAAAGTTCATTATAATAACTTTGATTATTATGATGTCGGTTATACTGATATTAGCCACTATAGAGCTAGGCTATCATCTTTACAGTACAATTGCATCGCATAATGTATTAATTCCATTGGATGAACTGATGGATCTATTCGGAGTTTTTCTCCTGGTATTGATCGGAATCGAGTTACTTGATACCATCAAAGTATATTTGAAGCAAAATGTAATTCACGTTGAAGTTGTTGTTCTGGTTGCTATTATTGCGCTCGCACGGAAAATAGTAATTCTTAAGATAGAAGAAATATCGGGTGAGGTCATAATCGGAATTGGCATTTTGATAGTTGCACTGTCTGTTGCCTATTATCTGATCAAGAAAACCGGTTTGCTGGTTATAGACTACAAGAATAATCCATGGGATAATATTAAAGATGACTTATTAGAATCGGGCGAAAACCAGCAAAACAGAGATCAGAATATAAATGAGCCTGATTGTAATTAATTCTTGAAAATCATCAACATAAACACCTTCATGTACAAACTTACATAACAAGACAATGAAAATTCAATTCAACACCGACAAAAACATTGAAGGAACAGAAAGACTGGAAAAGTATGTATCTGAGGAGATTAACAGCTCATTGAGGAGGTTTGCCGGCCAAATTATGCGACTGGAAGTTCATCTTTCAGACCAGAACGCTGAAAAGTCGAATATCGATGACATACAATGCAGGATTGAAGCAAGGTTAAAAGGATTACAGCCTGTTGCTGTTACA
>JAFGOZ010000362.1 GCA_016926235.1 Bacteroidales bacterium
ATGGCAAACTGGTTGGTACAAGACAGATGATTTTAACCGATTAAACAAAGGAATGATGATAAAATTATATCTGATTACAGCTCTGTTAACAATAGGGTATGTAAACCGAATCTATTCCCAGGAATATGAATCTGTTTTTGGTTCAGAATCCACTTCATGGAATTTGTTTAACGAACTTAACGATGGTTTTGAAACAGATTCAACTTATGTATTAAAGGATACAACAGTTAATGAAACACTATATAAAATGATATATGTCCCTTTAAGTTACAATAAGTATTTACGAGAAACAGAAGACAGAAGCCAGGTTTACCAATATTCCCCGGAAATTAACGATTCAGAATTTTTAGTATTTGACCTTAACCTTGAAGAAAACGATACATTTATTATAGGTTATGAGAAAGATACAGCTGTTGTTGACAGTGTATTTTATTTAAATGAAAAAAAACATATCAGGTTTGATTATGAATTTGAGGTAGTCTATGGAAGTGAAAAATTTGAGTTTATTGAAGGTATTGGTACCAATTTCGGGTTAGTATACCAGGGTGTTGAATTATGGATAGTACGACAATACAATTATTTATTATGCGCTTATAAGAATGGAGAACTCACCTATTCAAATAAAATATTTGACGGCGAATGTTATTTATTCTGGACACCTATTCATGACATAGTCGGTGAAAATTTTGTTAAGATCTATCCGAATCCAGCATCTGATAAGATCACCATTGAACTTGGAGTATCAAACTCTGAAGAGTTACTTTTAATGCTATATAATTCCGATGGCACTTTAACAGATAAAATCAGTCAGGTATCCAATATAATTGAAATAAATACCAGTGATAAGCCGGCAGGGCTGTACTTTTTCACAGTCTTTGTCGATGATGTGGTTATAATCGATAAATTCCTTATTGTAAAATGAAATCAATAATTTTTTTATTCATATTACTTCAGAGCTGTTTTTTATTTTCTCAGAGCAGTTCCCGAAATGGTACTCGCCTATCACCTTCAGGTACAATCAGGGCATTTATTGTATTTGCAGAACCAATTGGGGATCCTCTTGATCGTGGCTCATTAGGGGATTGGGCCCCAGGTGAGTTGCCGCCGGATATAGACAACATGATTGACCATGAATTTACGGATGCGAATTCAATTAATGGTTATTTAACAAAGTACATTTATGAAACCTCTTTGGGTAATTTAATTTTTTTAGGTGATTATTATCCGGAACTAGTGCAAATTCCTTTTTATAACATAAATGGTTATGGTCTTGAACAAGTTATTGAATATTTAGATAGCCTTCCTGGCTCCGATATCACCACCGCACACGGTTACTCAATTAACTCAGATGATTTTGATATGTGGACTCCAACTCAAAGTTATTATCCAAAACTGAATAGTCCGGATCAATTTATCGATGTGTTGATTATTTTATGGCGGAATAATAGTGCAGCTAACCCTGACAGAAACGGGGGTAACTCTGATAATCTTGGCTCACTAATAAATTTAAAGAATAAAATTGGAACCAATTTTAATGCAAAAATATGCACTGAAGAATGGCTTGATGTATTCAGACACGAATTTGCACATGCATTATTAGGAGGGAATCAGTTTCACTCAGGCGGGGCCGGTGGAGGAATTGGAACATACCTGACAGATAATGGGGGGTATAGTCTTTTAAGCAGTTGGAATACCAACCTAAATTTTGTGAACGGATGGGACAGATGGCGCCTTGGATGGAAGTCATCCAATAATTATTACATTTCTGCAAGAACAACAAGCTATACGGAAGTAAATGCGGAATTCGAATATGGACAGGCTTTACCTGCCAGTGAATATATCTTAAGGGATTTTGCTACCTATGGTGATGTAATACGGATTAAGCTTCCCTATTTAAAAAGCATAAATCCTGATGCTAAGGATCAATATATTATAATTGAAAATCATCAGCTTTTCCCCGAAAAAATTGAATATGACGAAGATTTACCAAAAGGGATCAGGTTGAATATCCAGATAGGGAATGATGCATTAACACCCGTACTGAGTACAACCAATTATATAAGCCCGATATCGGGTTTTGGTAATTACGATTTTACATACTCAACATTAGAAATAAAGGATGATGATATTCTTCCGCCTGAATTTAAACTGGAAAGTTTTGTGAAAAGCGGTTATTCGACAAACTATAAAATATCAACAACCGATTCATATTCCAATCCGTTTACTGGTTATAATTTACTGCAGTGCCATGCAATAAATTATATCGATCCTAACGGAAATGATTATGATATGATATACAACAAGGAAATGCTGATCCCAAAGAATGTCTATTATAACGGGGATTAGATATTTGAGGGCTATCCGATCTTTGGAAATGAATATGATGTTTTTTCAGTTGGCAGTAAAGCATGTATATCATCAAATCCAAGTACTGCTGCTGTTTTGACCTTTGCTTCATCAAATAGGGAAGGGGCAGCTTCTAAAAGGCCAACCCCGGATCCGGCCCCACGTGATAACAGATATGTATTTTTAAATGGCTTGTCCATAGAAGTACTTGAGCAGAAAGCAAACGGTGATATTAAGGTAAGGATCAGATGGGATAATTTTAATGTAAATAATGATGTTCGATGGTGTGGTCCGATTAAACTTTATGAAAATATTTATCTGAAACCAGGGCATACTATTAGTTTTGATCAGGGACTTACACCGACAAAGCCGGTAAATCCCATTGTATTCAACGGAGATAAAATCTTTGCAGATCCGACAGTGTTTACGTGCAAGGGAGGATCTTATTTCAAGCTGGAATCAAATTCAATCGTTGAAGTAAAGAATAACAGTGAATTCCTTATGGAACCGGGGTCAACTTTAGGGATAAATACAGGCGCTGTAATGGATATTAAGAATACAGGTAAATTGACAGCACATTCAGGAGCTAACATCAACCTAATTGATTCTACTTCTGAAATTATTTGCAGAAGCGGCTCTGTTATTGACATTTGCAGCGCCAGTATAACAGGATCAGGTAAGATCAATGATATATGGGTTAATTATATTCGCAGCAATCTGGAATTAAACAACAGCATAATAAAATCAGCGAACGTTATTGAGCTGAATAATTCATCTGTGGGCAGTAATACGAATGTTGAGCTATATGCAGCAGAGGAGATCACCATTGACGGTACGTTTGAAGTACCTGCAAATTCAACTTTTGGGGCAGGTATTATTCAGTGTCCGTTGAATACTAATTAATGTTGCATAGTATGGAATTAAAACAAGACCATTAAGAATATTTGATTTGTCCAGATTTAAAAGCTGGGGCAAATATGAATCAATTTATTATTCTTCATTATATCAGCTTACAATAATTACAATAAATAACATTGTTCATGACACAACCATTTTATTCCGATGATCATCTGATTTAAAGAATGGTTAAATTGTAATTTTTAAATATAAAATTACAACCCGGCATGTATAATTATGCCCTTATTGCCAATGGCAAACTGGTTGGTACAAGACAGATGATCTTAACCGATTAATTTATAAGAAATGAAAAAGTTATACTTATTATTCACGATTGTATTATTCGTAAAGGAGGCAGTTATATTTTCGCAGCCTTATGAATCAATTTTCGGAAAAGATACAACAGTATGGTTTCAAGCCAGAGAAGCGATTGATCGTATTGATAATATTCAGCTTTCAACTGTGGGAGATACAGTAATTAATGATTTGGACTATAAAAAAATATTTGGTGATGATCATATTCAGTATTTGAATTTATATCTGAGGGAGGATACATTAACTGGTAAAGTATGGATCAGGGATAATGAGTCTGAACTATTGATTATGGACTTATCTCTTCAGAAGGAAGATACCTTTAAGATTATAACAAACCAACTGGATTCAAATGCTATTGTTGATACGGTATATTTTATCAATGATAAGAAAATAATCGAACTTGATTATATACTTTATTTAGACGATAAAATGGAAAACTTAAAATTTATTGAGGGGGTTGGTTCGAATGCGGGGTTAATATACCAACTGAGATCCCTGGATGATAACTTTGAAAATGCCCAGTTTCTGTTATGCCTATATAAAGATGGTATATTAGTTTATTCCGATGATCTTTTTAACAACGAATGCTATTATAATAATACTTATATTGAATCAAATCCGATATTAAATGAACTAAAAGTGTTTCCAAATCCCTTCCTGAATCAATTAACCGTTAGGATTCCACTAGCAAGTCTTTCAATAATTTCGATATTTGATACTCTTGGTAGAACAGTTTATCAGGCACACACATCTAAAGTTGGTGAAACTGAGTTGAATCTCTCTTATCTCGCAAGTGGTGTTTATCTTCTTTATTTAGAAAACAACAATGTTTCTTACATAAGTAAAATAATAAAACAATGAAGTATATTATTCTTTTACAAGTAGTAATTTACTTTTTTTCTACGTTCATTTTAGTTGCTCAAATAGATCCCACTCCTATCGATAAATATGTAAGTTATTATGATTCGACCTGGAAAGACTATTCGCAGAAAGCAACTATATATTCTCCCCATGGAGAAGTTTTTACACCTAAGGGAACTATACGTGCATTAATAATATTTGCTCGTTTTACAAATGATCTTGGACAAAGTTGTGGAAACTGGGCTCCAGGAACAAGTGCACCGGATTTTGTTAATACTATAAATTCTACAGCACCAGATTTGATATATAAAACAACCTCCGATTTTTCGACTTATGAAAATACAGACAATAGAAGTATATCAAGACATTTTTATGAAATGTCAATGGGAAGTTTTAATTTTTTAGGTGATATTCTTTGTGATGAAAACGGTGAAACATACTGTATTGAAGTAGATCCTACCTCTGCTAATTATCAGTTCCCTTATAACGCTATTGGTTGGCATGATATAAATAAAAGGGTAATTACAGTTATGATGAACAGATTCCCAAATTTTGATTGGGCACCATATGACCTACATAATAATAAACCTACTTATGAATATGATGCTAGCATAACAAGTTCAGATTCATTACCCGATTATGTTATGATATTTTATAGATATAGAAATGATTGGGTTAACCAACCTGTAACTGGGATGCAAAACTTTAGTGGATCGGGGGGAGGTTATTCGGTTCTTGATGGAGTTTCTGGTATCACTTTTAATGGATATAGTTTTGATGGAGCAGGATTTACTTGCTGCACAGGTGGTTATACACCAATTTCTTATGTCCAGATAATGTTACATGAAATTGCACATGAACTTTATTCTTGCCCACATATAATGGCAGCAAATTCAGTTCATGGAATAAGATGGAAATTTCCAGCATCTGGTTGGGGAATGATGTCAAGTTTTGGTAGAGTAAATAATATGTCAGCTAATGCCTGGGAAAGGTGGATTTTAGGTTGGATAGAACTTACTACTGGATCAGATGGAACAAATTCAAATATACAATCTGAAGCAGATCTTGTAAATGGCGGAGTTTATACAATTCGTGATTTCATTACTACTGGAGATGTTGTTAGAATAAAAATTCCATACCTGGAATGCGATGATCATTATTTATGGATCGAAAATCATCAAAAAAAATCCGTATTTGATCATAAACCGTATGCCGGGAAAAGTCCTTCAGCAGACGGAGAAGTAATTCCTGAGTTAGATGAAGGATTGTATACGTATGTCGAAAATATAAATGTTGATAGAACAAATATTACAACAACACTAATTCGTGATGGTGCTAATGGAATAAATGTGCTTAATGCACAGGGTAATTATGATTATTGGCATTCATTAACTGCTCCACCTGAAACTAGTGATTATTATTGGAGCAATACACTTTTCACTTTTCAAAGATTAGATGAAAATCCTATAAGTGGAATAAATCCCTATTTTCAGTTACCTGATAATTATCCGGACGATCCTCAGGTGCCAGGAAGTGATGGCAGAATTACATATAACTCCCATTGGAATTCAGGTAGAAGAGAATGCTACAGCATTATCAGGGAAACTGATGGCATTAATACTGCTATGACATATGCTTATCTGGGCGGTGTGAGTGAAGAAGCAAATTCATTATTTGGGAGAAGATCAGATGCTTTTAAGGTCGGAGATGAAGTGAGTTTATCAGGAATAATACCTGCTCTTAATTATCCCATTTATAATCAAACATTATCTGAACTCAGTGATAGTTATCTAAACGGTATTAATGTTAAAGTTCTAGCTTACAACCCCACAACAGGTGAATATCAAATAGAAATAAAATTTAATGATTATGAAGTGAGAGAAAATAAACGTTGGTGTGGAAATATTTCATTACCTGACAACACCAAAAATAGTGATCCTGATTTAATATTAAAACAGGGTATTAGCTTAGATATTGATAGAAATGTAAATGCAAATAGACACACTAAACACCCTGTTTATAATAATTTTATTAATCCTTCAGTATTTACTATTAAATCTTTGGCGAAAATTAAACTAGAACCAAATTCATTAGTCAATATTAAAAATAACAGTGAATTCATTATGGAATCGGGATCAACATTGGAGATAACTGCCGGGGCTGTAATGGATGTTAAGAATACAGGTAAATTAACAGCTTTTTCGGGAGCAAATATCAAATTAAATGATATTACTTCTGAAATTATTTGCAGAAGCGGTTCTGTAATTAATATCTGCAATGCTAATTTAACAGGATCAGGTAAGATCAATGATGTGTGGGTTAATTATATTCGCAGCAATCTTGTATTAAACAACAACACTATTAAATCTGCTAATGTTATTGAATTGAACAATACATCTGTGGGCAGTAATACAAATGCTGAACTATATGCGGTAGACGAGATCACTATCGACGGAACATTTGAAGTACCTGTAAATTCAACTTTTGGGGCAGATATTATTCAGTGTCCGTTGAATAGCAATTGATATATCATATTGTGAGTTTTATGTATGGTAATCAAGTATAGTTGCGCATTATGAGGCTGCACAAGAAAATAGAGACTGTTCAAAAAAGTGTGTCAAGTATAAAAGATAAATGATTTACTTGACTCATTATGAAAACAGAAGAAAATACAAAATTTGA
>JAFGOZ010000363.1 GCA_016926235.1 Bacteroidales bacterium
AAGAATTTTGACATCCATGTCGCAATTCCCTGTTCACAACTTGCATAGGCCATCAATGAAAAAAAATAAAGGATCACATATTTGTTCCGAAACAATTCCAAGTATACGCCGTTTCTGATTATACTCGAATTGTGTGTTTCTTCCCGTTCAGGGAATTTTATCAATAACACAATCGTTATCAGTGAAATCAATAAAATAATAAATAACAAATAAGCTGAAACCCACTCGAATCCCTGTGGTATAATCCGTGAAAGTGTTTTTACTAGAAGATTATTTGCCCCGGTATCATTAAGCAAACTTTTTGTTAACCAGGAGTAGATTACAGGACTTAAAAATGCACCCATTCCATACATCAATTGATTCAGTGTTAAATGGAAAGCAATGTTCTCAGGGCCACAAGCCCTCCTTAATAAAGGAACAGCAGTAACCTGAATAATAGCGGTTGAACTTCCGATTATAAACAAAGAGCTGACGGATGCCTGGTAATTTAAAAACAGGGTAAACACTAAAATACCTACCAAAGCATATAAAAAAGCAAAAACAATTATATTTTTCGCAGTGTATTTCTCTCCTGCAATCCCGGCAGGAATACATGATAAGCTAAGTGCGATGTAAAATGCAAACGGTAATAATGATGCCAATCCGTAGCTTATCTGAAAACTCCTAATAATCTCCGGGATTAAGGCACTCATAATCGACACAAGTAATCCTATCTGTAGGAACATAAGGTTAATGAAAATGATCAATGCTTTGTTATTCATTCTTAAAATCATGATTTCTTATCTTGCCACATGCATTTACCATTACGATTAGATTTTCTGTTTTAACTGAGGGATTAATCTCACTTGACGAAACCACAGACATTTCACCTGTATTTAAACATTCGTTTCTATAATTTGGCGGTCAACTTCAGCGGTCACCTCCTACCCCATATCTCGTTCCATTGGTTCTAAACGTTCCTTTTACTAACCCCCTTCTTTATAAAGATTTTTCAAATCTTATAATTCAAGTTTTATTTCTTAGCGCATTTTTATCCTTTTTTCCAGCGAATCAGAGTTAGGGTGCAAAAACCCTCATTTGTATTTATAACTTCATAATCTCCAAAACAGGCCGGAATTACAGCTGATTGGAACAAATTGATATCGGCCTGATAATCAGGATTTGATTTAGAGCGAATGATCACATTTTTACCAATAGTAAGTGTTAGTATATTACAGAATTTGCCTTCTGTGTTGTATTCTCCTCTTTTGTAAAAATGAATGCGTTCAATTTCAAATGGCATGGGGCCATAGCTTGAGTACCGGTCAATAAAGTATTCTTTTGTCCATTTTACTATTTCCGCTTTTGCACGAAGGTGTTTTTCCACCCAGTCTTCACGACGGGTCTGATCCATGTCAAATCCATGGTCCAGGTGCATTTTGACAGGTTTACCGGTCATAGTTTTGGTTGTATCATCCCAAGAAGGACGCATGAAGTCATACATGAAAAATGAATATTCTGTGCCAGCAATGCTGGGTACTGTATCCATTTCAAGCACCATCTGGTTACCGCCATGTCCGTGTGTTGTTCCCGGAGGAATGAGGTACAGGTCACCCACATTGGATTTCCAGTTTTTAATGTAGTTTTTCCAGTCCGGGATAGGTTCCTGCTTGTCCCAGGATTCATAACATTTACGTTCCCATTCCTCTGTATCAGCATCGTCCTTGAACCCCATCCAGGTATTAGCTCCTTCGTATGCCTCAACAATATAATATGTCTCATAACGGCCAATAGGTTCGTTAAAGTGTTTTTTAACGTAATGGGTACCGGGGTGGTTATGAATTGGCATACTGATCCGTTCAGCAGGAGTAGGCTCCGGGAAATATCCATCATCGAGCCATATATCCATAGGAAATAATCCCGGGAAATGCTCCGGAATGTATGTGCCAAGGAGTTTTTTATCATACTGCATCAAGTTCACAAAAGGCATATTCAAGATCTTTCCTGAGCCTATATTAACCAGCATGCTCAGTTCCGGACCAGCCAATTCGTTCCATGCATTGCACTCAAGCCCGGGGATATCCCAAAAATCCTTGTAACGGTATGCACCCCAGGGACCAGGCTGATAAATTTCAACTTCCTTTACTGGGTACTGAATCAGTGTTTGCATAATTACATCATAAGCTGCTCTTGGAACAAGTTTCAATTCATCAAAGTTGATAGCTTCCAAATAAAAATCCATGGTGCTATAGGCAAATTGCTTCTGGTGTTCCAGCAAATAGAAATCGCAATAGTAATATTCTTTCCAGTTATAATTCTTATTGGGCATATTATAGGCAAAGGGTATCAATCGGCCATCCCACATTTTCCAGAGCAATGGCTGGCGGGTATAATCAAAGTAGAATTTCAAATCAATTTCCCCGGCGATATCCGGACTAGATGCGCCAGAATTAAATAGGATGATGATTTCTTTTTTGTTAGCAACAAGGTTTTTCTTTAAGCGAGCAAGTTTGCCGCGATCTACAATATCAGCGATTTTGCCCTCCATGTTAGCATATCCGAAACTAGGGTCTTCCCCAATATATTTCTTTTTGTAAGTATCAATTTCAGCAATTGATTTCAGAACCATATTAAAGTTGACAAAAGAGATCCTCGTAGTTGGGATATACTTTTTGAGCTCATCGATGATCTTGTCCCATTCAACTCCATACCACCCGTCAAAGGCTACCTTCAGGCGGCCATTCTTTGACGAAGCAGCTACGGTAATCAGTTGGGCAATTTGTTTGCAGACTTCTGTGGGCCCAATAACAACACTGTCAACCCACTCTTGTTTTACGTTGATTTTATTCTCGGCATTTATCCGACCTTCATATAATGGCATATTATTAAATTTTAATAATTCTTAAAAATCAAATTTGAAATATTTGAACTGGAATTAATCTGGTATAATTGCAAAAACAATTCAATTAAAAACAAATTTGTTTAGCTCCGCAATCATAATATTCTGTTTGTCTTTGCAATTTTGGGAATATTTTCCGCCATTGTCTGATTATTAATCTCTGTGAATGTACCACTTCCATTCACTCTCATGTTAGTCATTATATTTTTCTTATTTTTATTTTAAGCTGCTTCCATAAGTCTGCTTGAACCATGCTTGGTACTATCAATCAATCTCTACGTTTAGATTGCGGTTAGCGAAGCTCAATTTATGTTTACTAGGTTCAGGTAGATTCAGTGTAAAGGTGATCTTGTCACTCCTGTTACCTCGTGTCCAAACCAATTTTTTGTCGCTGCTTTTGTTATCCAAAAGTAGTGCCATACGGCTTCCGTCAAGGAAAGTATTGGGGATACGAGAGGTGATGGTGAAAGGTTCGCCATTCTCCTACTTGAACATTTAATAGGAAATAACTTCCTATCCACATACTTGTCTTATCAAGACTCTTTGTAGAACCTATGAACAGCGCTTTATTTTTTCCCAAAGCAACTGTATTTCCAGTACAGTCAACTGGTGAAAAAATTCTTTCCATTGTTGTCGGATACTCAAGTCCTTCACCAAGATTAGTAATACAGCTTAATTCAATAACAAAGTTCATTTTTTGATTGGTATTTATTTTAGAATTGATGAGGAATCTGTCATAAAAGTTCATTATTTAATCGTAAGTTCTCCATTAGCAATATTCACTACTTGTCCAATTTTTGCCTCTAAAGTTTTGCCTTGGCAACTAACCTTATAAGTATTGTTATTCACAACCACATCAAATAACTGATTTTGCAGCCTTATCCCCGTCAAAGATATTTGTGTTGCAAAAGATGGTAGGTTAGGGTTGACTTTAATGGATCCATCAAAATTTGAGCATATTCCAAACATACCAAAGATAATACATTGAGCCCCCGCAACTGCATCAATGGTGCATTGCAGAGGAGTTTCTTCACGATACCTCATAGTATCAGCATAAAAAGAGTCGCCCCAATAAGGCATTCTTTCTCCCCACCACAAAATACGCTTTAATATGTCATCTGCTAACTGGGATTTACCCATTACATACAAAGTCTTAGCAATGTTTAGAGGAAAGCAGGTACATGAGCCAGGGCCCCCATTATCAACGTCTGATTGGAAATAGGCTGGATCTTGTTTGGCCAAGCTATGCATGCCATAGTCTGATAAAAATTCTTTTTCATTCAGGTGAGTTAGTAATCCTAATTCCTCTTCTTCATCAAGCACACCGCTTCCTAAAAGGTAAAACATCTGTACGGTATAACGGTGTTCAGTAATGGGAGGCATGAAGTCTGGCATCTTGTAAACAAACCATTTTTTACATGGGTCCCACAGCTGTTTTTTCAACTCTACTTTCAGTTTTTCAGCCCGTTCAAGTAAATCAATTCTAGGCTTTCCAACTAGCTCTGATAAGCGGGCAGCGAGCACATAGTTTAAATATCTCCGTCCATTAAGGTCAGGCATTACATTAGTATAATTTAATTTTCCAATGGGGGTACGCAGCTCTAAGTGGCTTTGACCACCATTACGTTGTGGATCGCTAGTATTATAGTCTACCAAAGCGATGGGTTTCGCCATATCATCAAGGTACAGAGCCTCTGAAACAATGGAGTCTATGATGGTTCCATTACCAATCTTTTCGTTCAAAAACGCCACATCGCCTGTATTTCTAACGTAATTATAGGTCAATCCTATAACTTTCTCTTGATTTATTGGATAGTAACAGTTGCGATTCAGCATACTCCCATTGATGGGGCAAAAACCAAAGCCTCTTTTTACTCCTGTTTCAAGAAACTGCCTAATGTGGGCTTTTGTTGCATCAGGATCAAAAACCGATAGTATCTCCATAGATTCCCCCACATTCCATAAGTATTCTCCTATACATCCACCTCTCACACTACCTGTAGAATAGAAAGGATTTAGTTTAAACTCTGGAACCTCCCATCGGTTTAAAAGAAACGGGATTAGTGAACGATTGTAAAAACACACTAAAGAGGCATTGTTTGATTCTAAGC
>JAFGOZ010000041.1 GCA_016926235.1 Bacteroidales bacterium
TGCACTTGCCGGGACGTTAGCTCAGCCGGTTCAGAGCGCTTGCTTCACACGCAAGAGGTCGACAGTTCGAATCTGTCACGCCCCACTGATGAATATTGCAAAAGCCGGAAGCAATGTCCACTTTTAGCTGGTCTGAAGTTCAAAAATATAAGTTACATGATAACAGATATATACAACCGGCGGGAGGTGGTCAGTTAACTCCGACGGAGAGTGGCCAAGGTCACCGGCTCATGCACTTAAACTCGAAGAAATGAATAAGCGTTTATGTCAGAAGCAGTATGGGTAAGCATTAAACAGATCAAAGATAAATTCCCCCCAAAGCTCAATCTCTTTTACCTGCGATTGGATAAAATAACAACAAAAATCCAATTTATCAATTTGGCATTATTCTTTAAATCCCATTCCTTTTAGAATTTTAATAAATCTTGGATCACTCCTAAGCTTATCAAATTCAGGGCTTCTATAAAGGTGAATTAAACGATATTCTCGATTTGAATATGCCTCTTCTAACAAGATTAATGCTTCCTCTTTCAAATCAAAAGCTAAATAAAGAATTGCGAGTCCTGTTTTAGAAATAAATAGTTCACATGTGTCTTTAATAATTTCATTAAGAATTACTTCAGCTTCTTTTCTTCTGCCAGATAAGGCATATGCCTTACATAGCAACATATTCTTCCTTGGATTGCCGTTAACCAATAATAATATTTTTCTTATTTCTTTGATAGCTTCGTTATACATTTTGTTTTCCAGATAGTTGTCTGCTAAAGTAGTATGGGCAAGGACGTAATTACTATCTATTTCCAAGGCTTTCTGGCATTGCAATAAAGCTTGGTCAATTTGTCTTGAATAACGATATGTTATTCTTCCTCCAATAGTATATAATATCGGAGACAGCGGTTCAAGTTCCTGAGCATGCAATAAATTCTTTATAGCTTCCTCATCTCTCCCCATAATTGATAAATATTCTGAATACCATTGATAAGCAGTAGGGTAATTTGGCTTCAGTTCTATTGCTTTTAAGTATTCATTCTCAGCTCCCTTCCAGTCCCATTCGTAGTCTCTTTTAATTGCTGCTAAAGCAGTATGTGCTTCAGCAAGATTATTATCCAGCATAATAGCCTTTACGGTGGCCTCCCTCGCTTTCGGGAAAACATCATTTGGTGGCGAAAAAGACCATTCCCCAAGTACAATATATGAATCCGCAATACCGGTATATGCTAATGAAAACATAGTGTCTATTTTAATTGCTTGTTTAAAATAATCTATAGATTTCAACAAATCATCTTTTGTTCTTTTATTCCAGAAAAAACGACCTTTCAAATACAAATTATATGCTTCAATGCTTTTTGTAGGTTGCTTGTTAATCAGCAGTATTTCTTCAGGAGATAATACAGCTTCTAATTTGGAAGCAATATCTTTCGCAATTTCGCTTTGAAGCGAAAATATTTGTTTCATTTCACTCGTATAATCATTTGCCCATATATGGCTGTCAGTTTTTGCATTAATAAGCTGAACCCAAATCTTAAGGTTATTGTCTTCCTTGCCAACACTACCTTCAATTAAATAATTTACATTCATCTCTTGCCCAATAGTTTTAATACTTTTTGAAGTCTTCCTGTACTGTTCAGTTGACGTTCTTGATCTTACAGTAAATTCTTTAACTCGCTGAAGGTTATTCAAAATTTCTTCCATAAATCCATCGCAGAAGTATGCTTGTAGTGAATCATTGCTCAAATTTCTGAATGGCAATACAGCTATAGATTTATCTTGCTTTGAGACACTCTCAGCTCGTTTGCCGCTACTAACGACTTTGTATATGGTAAATGCACCAACGATGCAGAGAAGGGCAGAGAGTGCTATTATCAGCCTTTTCTTAGACTTAGAAGAAGCCTGTGAGGGTACTGATACATTTTTCCTATCCTCTGATCCTTTAAAAGTCTCATCCTTTTCAACAGATACTTTATTGTCATAGTCAGCAGGTTCTTTCCCTTTAAGACTATGAATGATTTCATCAATAGCATTAGCCACCTTATTGACCTGAATCCTGTATTTTGTATTATTCAGATTCTTCTTATCGTCATCACCGTCATTAAGTGGTTTATTAACACCCGGTTCCTTATAGATTAATTCAATGGCCCTGAGAACACCTCCAAGTTCCTTTTCAAGAATAGCTTTGTCCTCAGGGTACAAATCATGAATCTGAACAGGTAGAATCCTTGAGGCTACGTTTCCATTGGGCAATTTCACCTTCAGACCAAACTGATCTTTTGAGGCCATCCCAACAAATGTTTTGAACTCATGCTCCCATGCAAAGGATTTTGGATCGCAATATGTCTTTGATATTATTGGTATAAAAACCAGACATTTCAGCTTATCGTTCAGGGAAGCGTCTACATCGTGGGTCTCTAATAATCCATCGTGAGGATTTATATCGAAGTATACGCTTATTTCTTCCTTGAAAGTGGATTCGAGTTCCCCCTTCAGGTTATTTACAAATTCAGTCACCCAACCATCATGCTTGTTGTCTTTCTGACGGTAAGATATGAAGATGTCGTAGTTATATCCTTCAATAATGCTGGGCATCTGAGGTATATTTGCATGAATATCAAAGATAAGCCTTATTCAGATCTAAGTCAATGTTTTGCAAGCTGATTTTGATGAGAAGAGCATAAATAGATGAAAGATTGATTAATAAAACTAATGTCTGCAGTTAATCTGCCGCAAGGTGCTTTAAATCTAAAGAAACCCTGAAATAAAACCCTGTCCGAACCAGCAAACTTGTCATCAGCACTACTCAATTTTGAAATGATACACAGTTACTAGTTTGTCTGGCATTTGTCATATATTTAATTCCCACGCGGGGCAATAAACAACACCACCACCAATGCCGGAGGCATTACCATCCAATAGCCCCGGTTCCATAGGCTTACAGGTAAAAAGAAGAAAGCCGGCACTAAGTTTAAGGAAGGAAAGAAAATAATTTGTCAATTTATCAATAGATGTTCGTCAACTCGGAAA
>JAFGOZ010000364.1 GCA_016926235.1 Bacteroidales bacterium
AAACAGAAAGAATATAAAAAGGTTTATGGCAGTCAACTAACGCTTGACTTCTGATACCTCGGGGCTCTGCCCCGGGGTTGTTCATTATTTTATATAAAAGTTTTAGTACTATGAGAAATATACTATTAAATCAATAGCATAATGTTCGAGCCTGCTGGCTTGAAAAAGAAGAGGAATTGTGGTCTACTATCTATTAACCATTTGCAACTTCAACCATTTTTCAGCTTCAGTTTCATTGGTAAACAGTCTTGTAGGCACCTTTGGCCGGCTAAATGTTAGAAAAAGATTGGCAAAATAGCTCGATACTTTTGATTCGATAACAATGGCCTGTCCGGCAACATGTTCACGGTATTGTGCAGCAGCGTATTCCCTGGTTTTAGAATCGACAAAAAACATATCGCGCAGATCAATAAGGTTGGCACATAACTTTGTACCGTTCCATTCATCACCCTGTTTGGTCATTTTTTCAATTGTATCCATATCAATGGTACAGTTATTAATGGCGATATACTTGTATATCTGATCATCTCCCTGCACCATTTTAATCTTGTCGTTTATTATTTTAGTTTGCATACCCGGCAATGAATTTATGCTTATCATTTAATACTTAAACAAACTATTTATACTTGAATTATTTAGGATATGTTTCGTTGCATTGTTTTTTTGCCAATTATTTTTTGAGCTTAATTCGATTTGCACTTCTTCGAACATATAAAAGCAGTTTAAACTATAATACAGCTAAAATGTTTCTGAAATAAAGAGTTAATTTCTATTGTTGAAGTAAAAAATTGCTCAGACTATTATCGCGTTGCAGGTTTAATTTATGACGTATCCGACTACGCATTGTTTCAATGCTATGAATCGATTTCTGGGTAATAGCAGCAATTTCTTTTGTATTTAGATTTAGTTTTAAAAATGCACATAACCTGATCTCATTTTGTGAAAGCAGGGGATAATTTGAAACTATATTTCTATAGAACTCAGGATGAATGGAATTGAAATGCTTATTGAAATCACTCCACATTACCTTATCAATTCTATCAGTCATTTCCAGTTCAGAATAAATTTGGTGTTTGTTCTTTTCAGTGTTAAAGGCTTTTAATTTATTCTTAACTGACGATAGTACAGTTTCTCTTGATGTTAGCTGTAAAGCTTGATTCAGAAGTTCACGGTTTTTGATTTCCAGTTCGTTTTCCAATACATGATTTCGATATTTTGCAATAAAAATTTCTTTGAAGTAGTGGTCATTTAGTGCATAGGTAAACAAGATAAGTTCAATTAAAAGACCTGAAACATAGAACATTTCTGTTTGATATTTAAAAAGTGTAAGTACAATATTTATATAGCCCATAAGTATGAGAAGGAGTGAACCGTGCATTACAATTCGCAGAAATTTGTCTGATTTTTTATAAAATACTGAAAACAGAACTATACAGATAACAGATACAATTAGATTACTCAGCCTTGATAAAATTGAAAATAGATCTAACCGAAAAAACAGCGTACTACTAATTAGTAAATTAAGCACCAATGCTGTGTATGCCATGGGTAACAATATATATTTGTCTTTTTGTTTCGTATAGTCTGAACAATGGTTTAGCATTGAATTTCGTAAAAACAGAAGGTAAAAAAACACTCCGATTATCTGAAGGCTTAAAAGCATCTGGTTTAGGTAAGGGGTGTTTGGAAAAAGAAATTTTTCGCTGAATTCGTGGTACGATGTTAGTAAAAGAGCATTTAGCAAAATGTAAATAACGAAGTACAAATAAATTCTTTGTTTTGCCACGATAAAAAGCAGGATGTTGTATATCAGGATAAGTATGAAAAATCCCTGGATAATTCCGTAGAAAAAAATTTTCTTAGCCCGGCCAGATAAGTAATTTGAATAAGGGACAACTTTCAATGTTTTAAAATAAACTAGACTTTGAAGTTTATTTTCGATTTTAACAAGTTGGGGATGGCTACTGTGTTTAAGAATTAATTTATCGCCAAACAAATCTTTTTCGCTACCTGGAACTGAAATACCAGCGATGGCTGAAAGCTCTGTATAGGGGTAATTATATGCTTCAACCCTGGATAGCCGATCGTTTATGGTAAACAAATAATCCTGTGAAGTATCAACCAATTGAGGTTTCAGTATTAACCAGTAGTTTATCTTAGAGCTTAACTTTTCAGGAATTTTATCTGGAAGCGACAATATTACCTCATTTTTATTGAGCATATCTGCAACATCTGTAGCTTTCAACAATTCTGTAGAATCCTGAAAAACCAGGATATTAAAACCATTCATTAATTCCTGGCCCGTAATTTTATGAAAACTATGGAGTATAATTAGAATACAGGCTAAATACCTCATAAATATGTTGTTTGAACAGCCATATAAAGATAGGATATCAATGAGCCAAAGTCAATGATATTGACCTGTATTTGATTGATATATAATATGAAACATTAACCACTTAGGTGTTTTACATCTGCCAGAATTATTAATTTGTAATTAGAAGTTTCAATGTACTTGAGCTTTTATTTGCAGAGACTTTTAAAAAGTACATACCTGCATCAAGATGATCTGCTTTTAGTATTATCGAGTGTTTTCCGATGGAGTAAATGTTGTTGGCAATATTTTGAACCAGCGTACCCGACAGATTATATAAATCAATGTTTATATGTTCTTCTTTATCAGAAAAAAACTCAATATTACATTCTGTTTGCACAGGATTTGGATAAACATGTAGCTTCAGTGAATTGTTGTCAAGCACTTTATATTGAGCAGTCCTTTCGGCATAGGAGCACTCCCTGCATCCGGCAATCAGCAGTTTATTCCAACCCAGGTTATTGTTTTCATGTATTTCTTCAAATTCGTTGTCTGGGTCAATTTTAGCATAAATTCTTGGCGAACATGTAATGGTGTCGGGTACTTTCCAGTTGAATGTAAAGTATTCTTCTTTATCCAGATTTTCCTCAGTTGCATCAAACATCATCACCACATCTTTAGATATATCAGAGTTTCCATAGATATCTTCAAGCAGAATTCCGTTGCTTTCCGGATCACCCAGGTATAAGTTAAGGTGTATTCTTTCGTTGAATGTTTTAAGACTGTAATTGTGTATTCTTACAGCAATACAAACTGTATCGCCTGTTTCTGCAAGGGGTTTGATAAACTGTATATCGTTTGTTTTTTGTTTTTTCGAAAGTTTTACATTTTGCCCACCTTTTTCGGTAGCGTACCGCCATGGAAGTATAAAAGCCAAATCGGGTTTCTGGCCGTATTTATTTTCCCACCAATCCATATTGGCCTCATCAAATTCGATCATATAGTCTAAAACAAGTGCACCGCATTGCGAGCGATAGATGTATGGAGTAATGAAATAGCGTGCATTATTGTCGTATTCTGCGTTAAGTCTTCCAATTACACCATCAATCTGGAATGAGTTTTTGAGCATGGTGTTGTGTGTTTTAAGTGTTGAACTTGAGAAATAGGATGACAATTCGCTGGAAACCCCTGCCCTGAAATCGGTTGAAATTGAACCTCCAATACCAAATGCTCCTATATTGATGGTTGCCGTACCTTCAATGCCAATCTTTGTAAACAAATCGGCTCCAACTCCACATGCAAATGAAACACTGTTTCCTTCTTCTGCAATATTCTCAAAAGTGAATTTAAAACTACCATCTCCGGTATGCGAAACAGGAACTTTTGAATAATCGCATGAAATAAATTCGCTTGTTCCGTTAACCATGTCTTTGTTATTTTTACAGGATTTATATGAAAGAAGATTCCCCGATTCATGGTTGAAGATGTATCCCGGGTGTTCCCAGGTATTACCACTGCCCCATGAAGAAACAAATTTTTCAGACTTTGGATTTAACACACCAATATAGCCAAGCTTTTCCAAGTTAAAATTATACACCGGGTAGCGGTAATAACTATAATCAAGACTTGAATACAACACAAAATCTTCGGTATATACGCTTTTACCTTCTTCGATGGTTTTACTCTGGCTAACGGCGTGATAGAATGACTTTCCGGCATCAAAATTGTTTTTTACTGAAGCTTCGAATCCTGTGCCTCCTGCTTCTGCATAAACTCTAAGGTCTGATGAAAAACCAAAGGCATTATCAACTTCTACACTTGTTGTGGTTTCTCCACCAATTTCGGTGTTGTATGTTGAATAAAATGGCGGATTCTCATTGCTATTAAAAGCACTGCACAAATCATATGATACATTGTTAAAAACGTCGAAATGCACGGGTGGTGCATTTAAAATTACCAGGGGTTGTTGAAGATCAGAAACTGAAAATATATCGGGAATTCCAACATAATAAACCTGGCTGTTTTCTAAATCGAAATCGCCGGTAGTTAATCCTGTAATGGTAATATTGCTTGTATTGTCAAAAGGTATATCATGGGCGGGGCCGGGTTGTTTAAGTATAATTACCTCCGGACTAATCGAATCCAGTTCGTAGATTTCTATGTTGGTATTTGTTGCTACACCGTTTAGCTGATTTATATAGTTCTGTTCAGATTTTAGTAGTATTATTTCTTTATTAAAATCAAGATTTGCAGTATCCGGGTTTAAATCAGCTACAACAAAGGTTTCGTTTCCCCTGATATCCATATTACCGGTTACAGTAAGGCCGACTTTTTTTGTAATACCGGTATGCTCCGTATTTGAAGCATAAATACAGAAATGCAAAGCACTATTTAAAAGTATTTCATCGTAACCTGTGTTATCGAGATTTTCGCATTTTAGGCTGAGGGCAATATGCTGATTGGCCGGAGCCGTTCGCCGGGCATAATATTCCTGGGCTACAAAATGGTTCTCAATGTTCTCTATATTACTTTCGAGGTTAAGGCCGAAGGTATTTAAAAACAGGGCATCTTTATAATAGTAATCCCAATGAGATGTAAAGGGCCAGACATCCCATACCTTAACCCAGTAATAGCAGTAGTAATTCGACCAGGCTACAGCAATTTCATCCTTATTATCAGCATCAAAATCACCACAAGCCAACCGTATCTCGTTTAGGTGCATTCCTTTTGAAGCGGCGTAATTATCCGAAGGAGCTTGATTTGCCAAAATAATATCCTTGCTGGTTTGTTTGGAAACAATTTCATCTGTAAGTGTATCGTATTTTAGCACATACAGGTCGTATTTCGAATTAAAAATTGGAGGATCAACATCACTATTTGTTTCATAAGGCATAGAGATATTTTTAACCATAACCATTTCATCGGTTCCATCGCCATCAACATCACCCGAATTAAAATCGAAATTAATATCCTGGTAAACAATCTCTTTATACGAGTCGAGATGAGTAATATTTAAATCATCATCGGTTTCGAACATCGAAATACAGAAAGTTTGGCCGGGTTTTCCATAGCAAAGTGCAAACTCATCCTCGTGATCAGTGTCGAAATTTCCGGCACAGATTCTTATGCGCTCATAACCTGAGTTTATCAGTTCTTCATCGGAGTATTCTTTAAATTCGGTTATTTCTAAATCTTGATTAAATAGTGGAATACTTATTTTTATTCCACCCGAAGTATTATCGGTAATAGTTACTACATCGGCAATGCCGTCCCCGTTAAAATCACCCGTTGTTGATGCCGTTTTATTCCGATTGAGAAATTGCCTTTGATCAGGAGCCTCACTTGTAGTAATATCGTTTAATGTCACAGGAATATCCAATATTCCGTTGTAAGAAAAAGTATTTGCAGCATTTGTGTAGGAAAGAAATAGCTCTGATTCACCTCCTATTTTATACACATTAGTTATCGGATCAATATCCGTTTGGCCTTTCAGACCGATTAAATTGAATCCGGCAATTCCTAAAATATAAATTGCAATTTTAAAGTTTAAAAACAGGTTTCTCATGGCTTAATTGGGATTAAGTTTTATAAAAAGAAAAAGAATAGTAGTTACGAAAAGAAATCCGTAACCCGAGGGTAAATCACCTCACAATAACTCACATAATCCCATAAAATTTATTTTGTGAACAATAAAATTTCACGAACCATAGAAAACAAATCGTATAAAATATTGGGATTGACTTATCGGCTAACTTTTGGTGATAAACAGGTGCAAGTCTCATATACGAAACTTGCACAATAACATTTAGTTTTAAATAATCGGAACCAGGTTAGAACCACAATTCCGTAATGGTTTAAGTTCAATATCGTTCTCGCCTGGCACTTATGAAAATGGTATTGAGGATGTAGTAGCAATAATAGCTTGAACACCTTTAACAGCATTTCTTAAACTTGGTTTGTTTCGTAAATCTCCAATAACGATTTTAACACCTGCTTCTTTCAGTGCTTTACTTTTGCGGGGTCGGAAGTTTCGCGAACCATTGCTCTGATGGCTACATTTTTTTCTTAATATCCGGCAGATCTCACTACCAAGCATACCTGTTGCTCCAATAATTAATTCATAGGTTTGTGGATTAAGAACAAGTGAAACTACTGCCTGAAAAAGCGAAAGTCAACTGATATGGAATTAATTAGCTATATTGTTGTTTTCTTAAATCTTTTATTTTGACTTAAAAAATTGTAAATACAGAAATAAGAAAATGTATAATCAAATAAATATTATTGCTGATTATAGGGAAGTCCCATCAAAATTGCCTGAAATTCTGGAAAACATAGGTGTGAATGTAAAAAAAAGTCAGCTAAAAACAGGGGATTATATTATAAACAATGAAATTATAATCGAAAGAAAATCGCGGGATGATTTTGTTTTATCGATAATACAGGGAAGGCTTTTCTCGCAATGTGCAAAAATGAAAAAAACAGATAAACATATCATTCTATTAATAGAAGGAAATCCATATAATACAAAACATGATATTGACAGGCAGGCCATAAAAGGAGCACTAATATCAGTTTCTTTATGCTGGCAAATACCCATTATTTATTCAACTGATGTTAAAGACTCAGCTCATACAATAATTATGGCAGCCAAACAGCTATTAAAAGAAAATTTTACATATTTTAAAAGATCCGGGAATTCAAAGAATTTGAAGAAAAAAGCAATCTGTTTTCTACAGGGTTTACCATCTGTTGGGCCGGTTTTAGCCAAAGCATTGCTGGAAAAATTCGATACAATTGAAAATGTTATTTTAGCTGATGATGAAGAATTACTTGAAATTGAAGGTTTGGGAAAAAAGAAAGTTAAATTAATTCGTGAGTTTTTAAGTGTTTCTTTCTTGAGATAAGGAGTCCAAAAGTGAGTTGATATTTTTTTCAAGGGCCTTAACAAGCTATTATGAATCCTGTTTCTTTTAATCTTCTTTGCACATATTAGTTTTGTAGCCTTTCCCGGTAAACTTCTCAATAGGTTTTTTGCAACCACATATTTTGCAATAGTGTCCTAATTATTTACCATTTTCTTCTTCTATACTTTTCTTTTTTGCCATTCCTCTTTAAAGTCTCACTATGGCAAAATTTAATTTTCTGTTTATTAACAAAAAAACCCTGCCTAAGCCGGGTTCTTTTTAACTAACTCTTACCTCAATGAGCCACGATTAATTAGCCAAACTGCTGTCCGATTTTACTTCCAAGGTATCAGCTTCTGTTGAGACGGTGTCAATATTCACTTCCTGAATAACATCTTCAACTTGTTTAAGAGAATCGACATTTTCCTGATTCTCGCTGGTAGTCCCTGTTTTACACGAACTCAATGCAATAGCAAATAAAAATACGATGGGGATGACTACTTTTTTCATACTACGTTTATTTTATGTTTATTGTGCCAAAAAACTATAATCGAGGATAAAAGTAAAACCCAATACTAAAGCAATTCTAAAGTTTTTAATTGACTGGCAAATTTATGAGAGTCGATTCTTTAGTATTACTTTAGAATTTGCAAATACATTTGCAGTACAACATGACGGATGAAAATATTAATCGTAGAAGATGAAAAGAACCTCCTGGAGAGCATGCTGAAATATCTTTCAGGGGAAAATTATATCTGTGAAGGGACCTCCGGCTTTCAATTGGCAGAGGACAAAATATATGTCAATGAATACGATGTATTTATCATTGACATTATGCTTCCCGATGGCAACGGATTGGATCTTGTTTCAAAAGTGAGGGAAAAGAATAGCGAAGCGGGAATTGTTATTATTTCAGCTAAAAACTCTCTGGACGATAAAATTGCCGGCCTGAATTCTGGTTCAGACGATTATATCACAAAACCTTTCCATTTATCGGAACTGAATGCAAGGATTAAAGCCCTTCTACGCAGAAAATATTCAAAAGGTT
This sequence comes from Bacteroidales bacterium, assembly GCA_016926235.1. The sequence continues at coordinate 8,267 of JAFGOZ010000364.1, forward strand.
CAAAAATACTCCGGGAAAATGAAATTTCGTTAGACCTTGATGGTTTCAATGCTTCTGTAAATGAGGAAAATGTGGGTCTGACTATTAAGGAATTTCAATTACTGCACTACCTTATTGTAAACAAAGACAGGATAGTTCGGAAACAATCCATAGTAGAACATCTCTGGCCGGATGAATACGATTTTCACTCGTATGATTTTTTGTATACTCATGTTACAAACCTCAGAAAAAAACTCACAAAAAAAGGTTGCAGGGATTATATAAATACTGTTTATGGAATAGGCTATAAATTTTCGGATGAAAAATAGGATGGGAACTATATTGAAAGGGACTAACCACGCACTTTTTAAAACCGTAAAAAGAATATGGAGGCCGGCAACATGAAGCTATTAAGGAAAACTTTTGGAGCCTACATTTTGGTTGCCTTGCCCGTTTTTGTTATTAGTATGGGTGGATTTTATTTTTTTCTGAAATACCTAATCACCCAACAAGTTGATGCATCGCTCAAACAAGACAAGCAGGAAATTACCGAATTTGTAAATAATAACAAGAACGATGTTACCGAACTTTACAAGAACATATCCTGCAGCTACTATTTAAAAAAAATACCAAAGGATAGTATTGTTTTTGACAAAAGCCGGTTTATTGCAGTTTACGATAGTGTTGAGCAGGAATACGAACCCATCAGAGAATTACGTTCCTCGTTAATGATTAAAGGGAAAAATTACGCTATTATCTTGCAGGAATCTTTCGTTGAAAGTGATTCCCTTATATACAGCATTGCATCTTTTGCCTTGATTTTGTTTATTATTCTGACCTTGGGGATTTCATTAGTTCAGGTATTTATTGCCAGGCAAATCTGGAAACCTTTCAAAAAAACCTTACGGAAAATCAGTCGTTTTAAGCCTGGTTTAAAGGGAATACCTGAATTTGAAAAAACCCCAATTGCCGAATTTACATTGCTTAACGAAGCCCTTTCAAAAATGATTGACCGTATTAATACCGACTTCGAACTTCAAAAAAAATTCATTGATAATGTTTCGCATGAACTGCAAACGCCAATATCTGTGCTAAGTGCGCAGATTGAACTGCTTATCCAGGAAATTGAGCTGAAAGAAAGTTCGGCAGGTATTATTAGTATCATTGAAGAAACCCTATACAAAATGAAAAGGGTAAACAAGGCATTGTTGCTTCTTTCTAAAATTGAAAATGAACAGTTCCTGTCAGCCCAGGAGGTTGATTTGGATAGCATAATTAAGCATTTTATATCAAGTCATGAAGAACAATTTAAAGTCAGGAATATTCATATTGAAACCAATAATATAAACAAGCTTAGTGTGAATATGAATCTTACCCTGGCAGAAATACTGATCGGGAACCTGTTGAGTAATTCTGTAAGGCACAATATTGAAAATGGCGAAATAAAAATTACGATTACACAACACAGTTTATATATTTCAAACACAGGGAATGAACTGGCAACGGATCCAATGCTGCTATTTAATAAATACACTTACTCAGGAAATTCTGCTGCATCAACGGGGCTGGGATTGTCAATCGTTAAAGAAATATGTAACAGGTATGGTTTTACAGTAATTTATACAAACAATAAAAATGTACATACCATACAAATTGATTTTGTTCGTTAACTTAGATATAACCTAAACAGGAATAACCCAAAAATGGTTAGTTTATTTGTTTGGTTTTGGATTTGTTCAAGTTGGGCTTTAGATTCACTTTAGATTTTGAAAATACATTTGCATTTCAAATAATGCATTGATGGGTACATATTCAATATATACATACCTGCTGTTTTTGGCAGGATTTTTAATTTTAATAAAAGGGGCCGACTTACTTATAAAGGGTGGGGTTGGTGTCGCCAAACGTTTTGGTTTATCCGAGCATTTCATTGGACTAACCATTGTTTCTTTTGGTACATCCATGCCCGAATTTATAGTAAGTTTTATAGCTGCCTTGAATGGCAATAACCAGATTGCAGTGGGGAATGTTTTGGGGAGCAATATTGCCAACACCTTGCTTATTACCGGCGTTTGTGCCCTTTTAATTGCTGTTCCCGTAAAAAAGAGTACCCTCAGGTTTGAAATTCCGCTCTCAATAGTGTCCGTCCTTTTGCTGGGCTTGTTTTCATATATTAATTTTTTTGGAAAATATGTTGATTCCATTGTGGCCTGGGAGGGATTTGTACTTCTGGTTGTATTCTTTTATTTTATCCGAAGAAGTTTTAAAGATTCCAGAGAAGAAGAGAAGGATTTCAAAAAAGATAAGCAGACAAAAATAGTCCCTTTTGTTATTTTAGTTGTATTGGGGGTTGCTGGTCTATTTTTTGGCGGTAAATGGATAGTAGGCAGTTCCGTAATTATTGCGGGACATTTTGGAATCAGCCAGACATTTATTGGGTTAACCGTGGTTGCTTTCGGCACTTCTTTACCCGAGCTGGTTACCTCTGTTATTGCAGCACTCAAAAAAAACAACGGAATTGCAATCGGAAATATCATTGGCTCAAACATTTTTAATATCCTTTGGATTATTGGATTTACATCGTTTATAAAACCAATTGGGATAAACAGTTTAAATTATTCCGATATGCTAATTGTTGCCTTATCGGCTATTTTAATTATTGTATTTGTAATTGCCAATAAATCCAGAACATTGCACAAATCGGGGGGTATCGTTCTGGCAGGAAGCTATTTGCTATATATTGTTTATCTGTTGAACAGGGAAAATATCGTGTCATGGTAGTTAAAAATATCTTGTTAAAATTAATGGTATCGGCATTTATCGTTTTTTCAATTGCATTTAATCTGTATGGCATAACAAATCAATTTCCATATATAGTTAATAAGCCTTCTCTTGAAATAGTTGATCTTGTGATTGATATAGAATGGAAGTTTAAAATCTCCATCTCCCATGAAGAACAAAAGAAGATTGAAACTATCGGTAATGTGTTAATTTTAATTGGAAAATATCAACGAATTTAATTTAATACCTGGTGAATAATACAGAAAACGAATTTTTAAGCATCATTATAATAGCATATAACGAAGAAAAATACCTTCCCAGACTCTTAGATACCCTTGCTAAACAGACCAATCAAAATTTTGAAATTATTATTGTTGACAGCAACTCAACGGATAATACAATTCAAAAGGCCAAAGACTATCAGCACAGATTTCAACAAATTAAAATACTAGTGCTTGATGAGCCCAATGGTCCGGCATTTGGAAGAAACCAAGGGGCTTTAGTAGCAAAATACGAACGCCTGTTATTTTTGGATGCAGACACGAGTTTAAAGCCCAATTTTATTGAACGGATATTGAAAAGCCTGAAAAGAAATAAGGCAGATGTTGCAACCTGTCCAATCCGAATTGCAGAGGGGAGTCTTGTCTCCAACATGGGAGCAGTATTTCTGAACTTTTTTATGATTGGTTTAAAACCAGTTTATTCTTCAGCGTATGGAGCATGTTTTATCTCTACACGAACAATTCATGCTGAATTGAATGGTTTTAGAGAAGATCTTGCTGTATGCGAAGATTGCAACTATGTAAAGCGGGCACGACGATTGCATCACTATAAATTCAGGATATTAACCCCCTTGTTTTATACTTCCGACCGCAGGGCTAAAAATGAGGGTGGATTGAGCTTTATGCTTAAATACATAAAAATTCACTTAAGAAGAATATTCACAAAAAAAGAAATCAAAAAAGGAGAAATTACATACAATTATGGAGAATTTTAAAACACCGGCAATTAAAAAAAAATGGTTATTGAAGTTTATTGAAGTAATTGATGAATTAATCAGTTTATTACGCAACAAGAAATTTTATATTGGAATAGCATTCCTGTTTGGTGGAATTCAACTGAATTTCGTATCCCAAACCTATCTTCATAATTATATGGTGGAGGGTAAAGCGCTTCCGGTTCTTTCTGACCTTATTCTGGATAATTTACCCTATTGGGATGTGGATTATTTGTACGATATCTTCAGTCTGGTTTCTGTGTTTGTTTTTATTGTATATGTTTTGCATAAACGTGAATATAATAAAGTTCCTTATTTCCTGTTGTTATGCGGTATTTTTCATACTATACGGGCAATTTTTATAGTTCTTACGCCTTTTGGAAATCCTCCACTGTTCGATGGAACCGAGGGGCCGTTTAATGGTTTTTCGAAATACGAGTTGGGGGTTTACCCATCAGGACATACCGGAATCGCATACATGTACTTTATCCTGGCAAAAGACAGGCGATACAGGTTGGTTCTCTTGTTTAGTGTGTTGGTAATTATTGCAGCCTTGTTCTTATCCCGTGGCCATTATAGTATCGATGTTTTATCGGGTATATTTTTTGCTTTTGCCATCAAAGCGTATGGAGACAAATATATTTCCGGATTAATGATAAATGAAAACAGGAGGGAATGATATTTTAAAGTATTTAGCCTTGTAGTATTTGTAATTTTTTTACTCCAAAAACTTCTCAATATCCATTACATTGCCAAAAATTACCATAATTGCATCCTTGCTTAACACCGTATCTGCTTTTGCAATACCTTTAACTTCCATTCTGGACTGCTTTATCCCCAGAAAGTTTCTTTTATACGCTTTTGATATCATAGCTAAAACAGTAATGTTGTAACCTGATCGAATGTCTGTTTCGTTTAAGATCATCCCTTCATATCTTTCAGGCACATCGACTTTTACTATGCTATATTCATCAGAGAGTTCGAAAGAGTCTATCAAACCTTCGGTAGTAATACTCTTTGCAAGTTTCTCTGCCGAGTCTTGTTCAGGGTGAACAATTTCATCTATACCCATTGCATTAAGCACTGTTTCCTGTGTTTCAGATACAGCCCTGCCAATTATTCTCTTGGCATTCAGTTGTTTCATAATTGCTGTGGCCATAATTGAATTTCCTTCATGCTCTCCAATACTGATTATAACCACATCTGCATCTTTTACGGGTAATTCTTTGGCTGAATGAATATCTGCACAGTTTGCGCAAATGGTATGGGTAATATCATTTTTAAGCATTTCAACTTTTGACATACTGCTATCAACACCTATAACTTCATGACCGAGTTGCGTAAGTCTTACTGCCAGCGCAGCGCCAAAATTACCGAGACCAACTACTAAAAAGTTCATAGTATAAATTTTTAATTTATTAAAATACTTTCGGATGGATATTGAAACAATTTCCCCTTTGATTTTCTGATAAATGCCGATAAGAAAGTTAAAGCACCTACCCTTCCAATAAACATTGTAAACGAAATTATGTATTTACCGGTAACCGATAAATCGCCGGTAATACCACGGCTCAAACCTACTGTACTAAATGCCGAAAAGACCTCAAACATCAGGTCGGTGGCATTTTTATCGGGTTCCGATTTTAATAAGATAATTATGACCAGGCCAATAATTAACAAAGCTAAAAACATAAAAGCAAAGGAACGTCGGATAGATGTTTCAGGGATTTGCCTGCGATTTAGTTCCACTTTCTGTTTTCCTCTTGCGAGACTTGCAATATTAAGAATAGCCAGGGCAATTGTGCTGGTTTTTATACCTCCTCCTGTTGATGCGGGTGATGCCCCTATCCACATAAGCAGAATAATAAACATTGCTGTTGGAATGTAGATTGCTGAGGTGTCAACTGTATTGAATCCTGCTGTACGTGGGGTTGCTGCACAAAAAAAAGCAGTTATAAATTTCCCAAGTCCTTTATGTTCAGCTAAGGTATTGTTATACTCCAGTAAAAAGAACATAACTGTACCAACAATTAAGAGAATGAGCGTAGTATAAAGAACCAGCCTGGTGTTCAGTGAAAATACATGGGCCTGGTGAATTGTTTTTCTATGTTTGTGTAAAGGGTGTAGGTGATTTATAAACCAATGTTTAAGCCAGCTAAACAGATTTATAATAACCGGAAAACCCAGTCCGCCAACAATAAATAGCAATGCTATGGTTACATGCAAAAAATAGTTAAATCTGAAATTTATGTCATAAAAACTGTCTGCTAGCGTTGAAAAACCAGCATTACAAAAAGCTGAAATGGCATGAAAAACTGAAAAAAATAAGGTTTCTGATTGTTCATAACCGGATAGGTAACGGATATTTATGTATATGAGAACAACCCCAATCAATTCTACAAAAAAGGTAAAAAAAAGTATCTTTTTCAAAGTACCGATAACCTCTGCTATTTTATTTTCATTTGTAAGGTTGCCCACTAAGACAAGATTTTGATAGGAGACACCTCCCATAAAAAAATAAGCAAAAAAGCTGGTGAAGGTCATTATTCCAATGCCTCCCAGTTGAATCAGCACCAGTATTATTGACTGCCCGAAAACTGTAAAACAGGAACCTGTATCAACCACAATTAAACCGGTTACACAAACCGCACTGGTTGAAGTAAACAGGGCATCAATAAATGAAATTCCTGAGTAGCTTGCCCGTGGCAGCATAAGCATAACTGTTCCCGCTACAACCAGTAAAGCAAAACTAAAGATAAAAATAGCTGCTGGATTAGCATGTTTATAGCGCCAGTTCAACCTCATGCCCGAAAACTCCCGAACGAGGCTCGTTGTAATTGCTATGAATAACCAGATTTTATAATTTGCAGCCCCATTCGATAGTTCACCGAAGGGAATTGTAACCAATAGATAATTGTAAAAACCCCATAAAACCAGCTCATTTATCCATATCCTTAGTTTTGGATAGTCTTTAAAATCAACAATATATTTAATGGGGATAAAAACGATGATTCCCAAGAGGTAAATGAAATAGGAATAATTCAGAACCTTTAAAGTTTTTGCGTCCTGGTAAAATCCAACATCAAACAGCATGGTAAGCATTGCCATGATGCTGATAAAAAGAGCACCATATTTTAAAGTATGCTTGTTCACTATTGCTCTGGATATATAATTACTATGTTATTTTTATTCAGCCAATCCATCGAAGCATTCATTATCTGTTCAAAGGATTTGTTGTAAGATATGGTTCTTTTCCTGGAATGAACAAATACCACCAACTCTGAAATTGAGTTCTGAATGTGTTTGTTGATGTGTTGATTTACTTCTTGTTGTTGTAAATCATAATATTTTATTGTACCGGTAAGGCTTGTATAATGCTTAATAGCCTCTAGGGTTTGAGTTGAGTTACAATCAACAAAGGCTTTTATCTGTAACTTTTTAATAAGATAATTCAATGTATCTATCCACAGGTAAAATCCTTTTTCATA
>JAFGOZ010000365.1 GCA_016926235.1 Bacteroidales bacterium
AACAGATGCTTCTATTAAATGACTCGATGGGCTTTCTCCGGACGGCAATGCAATATACAAGAGATGATTTGTTGCATCGAAAAAAAATTCCCCGGCGTTATCAAGTTCTTCAAACTTGTTCTCAATATAATAACCATAGTTTATCTTCGCACTACAACCATACGGCAAAGCTCCTTCCCACGATATGGTATTAGTGCTCCCTGAAGATGTTGTTATTGTTTTGGTATGAATTTCCCAATTGCAACTCCTAATAACAAGTTTTGCCCCCACCCAGTAACTGTCAGATTGTGTCAGGCTTGCATCAAAAAGAGACAAACCACTACTAATATTAGAATCAATAGTATTCCATCCCGTGTTAGGCCAACGTGCCGGAGTATAAGGGGTTCCATCAATAAATACCTGGGTTATGCTGGTAATAGTAGTACTAACTGTATCTACCCATATATTGTTCCCAGCATCATGAAGTGCCCAACTGTTTATTGTATCTTCGCCGCTGATAAGCGGATTATTTCCAGAGCCGTAAGCACTGTAGGTAATTGGGACGCCTAATGAGCCTGAATTATGGACTGTTAGCTGTTCGTTCCAAACATCTCCCCGCTTTAAAAGTACTGAACTACCAGCGTTTAACGTCTGGCTGTTGACTTTACTTATCGTTCTCCAGGGACCGTGAGTGCCATCCCATGCAGGTGCCAACCCATCGTAAGTGTCATCCCCAATCGAGGAGGATACATAGTAGCTACTCTGAGCCATTACTTTTCCTTGTATTGAAACAATAAAAAGGGCAAGCAATATATATCGTGAATAAAAGGATAACAAATTTATTTGTTTCTTCATCTTTGTATTTATTAAATGTTTACGTACTAAAATTTTTGTCATAGTGCATGACAAAAATTTCATTCATATCTCTAATAACATTTGAGGAAAATGGTCAATTTGAAAGTACCCCGGAAGCCTGATAAATATTTTATTTAAGTGATTTCAGTTACGACATTCGTAAACAATAGGAGATCATAACATTATATTTATTCCTCACTTAATTTCACTCAGTTCCTAAATAGCTTCTTTAATAAAACTTAAAAGTAATTCAGACCGGGTTTTATAGCGATCTGAATTACTTAATGAATAGAGCTACAGTTTGTTTACCATCCTATTTTTCAAGAGTATAATAGGATAATTTAACCGCATTTAAAAAGTAAAACTTAGCTACACTGTTATTATTAGGCCCCGCAGTAACGTCAATTTTTAAAGTGCCATCGGATGCCGGGTAAAATTTACCTAAGATAGGCGTTTTGTTTTGCGAAGGATTAACTGTAAGTACATTACTGGATGCCCCGGTAATAGTAAACATTCCCTCCCGGTTATCAGTAGCTGTCGCGTGCCCGGAAAGGATAATGAGGGTATACTCAAGTTTTGGGTCGAGATTTTTGAATTGAAATCCCGCCGTTGGCTCAATAATACCATTATATGTTAACACATTTCCAAAAAGACCGCTTTTACTTACTTCATCAGGAATTCCAAGAGCAGGGTCAAGGCCTGAAGGGCCGGATGTACTTGCTGCACGGAACGCGTCATATACATTTAAGTCAATTCCTGTAGTATTCCCTACCGAATCAATTAATCCTGTAAGATTCTCAGTATTAATAAAAACGTCGTTCCAATTCAAAGAAGGAGTTGTTGCATTCCCTCCAAAATTAACGTTTATGGTTTTAAGTACGAGTTTTGCTGAACTTACTGTAATTGTCCCCCTTAGCATTTCCCCCAAATAAATTTTACATGTATACACAACACCAGCGCTCAGTCCATCGATAAGCTTTTGTCCTTCGGATATTTCACTTGCCGAAAGGGTTATAGACCTGTCGGCTACACCAACAGCTGATACAACAATTTTAGAGACATTTTTGGCACTGTTCCATTTTAACAATGCACTGTTATTAGTGATATCTTCATCTTTTATGGAATAGAAAATATTCTCAGCCCCGGTTACAAATGTAATCTCGTTGTATTCCGAATCTTTAATGTTACTATCGGCACTTACTGCTTTGATACGGGCAGAATATAATGAGTTGCTCCACAAATCTTTAAAATTACAATAGCAGGAATACTTATCAACATTATCTAATTGAATAACTTGCAGTTCATTAGTAAAATTTAAACTATCATGGCTTAATTCGATAACATAAGAAGTACCTGTGGCTTTCCATGATAAAGTAGCTTCATTTCCATTAACCGAAGTTTGTAATAGAAAAGGCCTGAACATTTGATTAGGGAACTCTTCCGTGTAAGTATAATCCTCTATGCAGGAAATCATTGTCGGCATTGTAAATAACATTACCGCAAGTATCCTAATTAATTTATATCTTATTCTTTTCATCTGTTTAATATTTTAAGTTTATAAATGGCAGCAGATGGAATTCGCATGAAATTTTAATCATCTCTCTAAATGTAAATCCCATCCTCATGCTCATTTTATAATAATCTTTTTTACTTCAATGAATTCATTTCTTGTGAATTAACATACCCTATGGTATTTGGTCGTTGCTTAACATACCTCCACTATTCGCAATAGTTGTAGCGCTAATTGGTAACAGATGGTTATTTTTTACAGGGTCATAACCATTGGCTAGTCTATCTTCATATAATGTAGTAAACATAGCATCTGAGGTACTCCCAAGCGTAGGCAACCAGCCAGTTTTGGTATATCCGTCAACAGCAGAATCAGAAATGCGATAATCAGGGTTTAAAATATCGATAGTTTCCCCATCGTCTCCCATCTTCCAGAATATATAATCGGGCACCAGGTTTGCATATTTTGCATCATCATGTAGTATCTTGTAAGTTTCGTCTTTCATTTCCTGAATTTTTGGGCCCAAAAGGTTCCATCTTACCAGGTCGAATTTACGAAGCAGTTCACCTCCGAACTCCCATCCCCTTTCATCTACAATGGCATTAAAAAAGGCATCTTTACTTGCTGATATTGAATCAATATAATTATCTACCTTCTCAGTCCAGACATCTTGAGGGAAGGCTCTTTTCCTGACCAATGCAAGTGCCTCTTTCGCAGCAGCTGTTGGCCCGTTTATTTCATTTTCTGCTTCAGCAAACATCAAAAGAATATCAGAATAGCGCATTAGCGGTAAATTTACCCCGGTGCTAATTCCTCCCATCGAAGGTTCAATCCAATCCCTGCGCCATTTTGCAAGCGGATATTTATACCAAATAGAAATTGGGGTTAGACTTTGATGTGGCGAATCTCCGGTTCCCGTTAAATAATATAACGATGAAGCGACTTCCCTTCTATTATCTTCTCTGTCGAAAGAATAATAGTAGGAACAAGATGTACGAACAGCCTCTCCGCCCTGACCGTATTTCGTACTTGGGTCCGACCTTAAACCTATTGTCCACGAAGCCAGTCGTCCACTATAAAGCCGACCGGGAGCTATTTCAAAAAGGTCTTCTTTATAGGTCAAATCCATATTGTATTTATGCAGGATTTTAAAGACATTCTCGAAACTGGGGTTTAGCCTATGCTTGCCACTTTCCATCACCTCCAGGCATTCGTCCCTGGCTATCTGATAGTACTCCTGCCAGTATCTTCCACGACGGGTTTCAAAAGTCTTGTTTCGGAGCGAATAACCGGCATAAGCCAAAGCCATCCGGGCTCGTAAGCCCTTTACAAAAGCTTTGTTAACCCTTTCGGTTGTTTCTGTCATCCATGGCACATAGTCTTCAACTTCTTTCAAATCCTGAATCAGGTATTCATATATTTCGTCCCTGTCGGTTTTTGGCAGGAAGAAGTTATCGTCCCCTTGTGTCGATTTTGTTTTAAACGGGACATCGCCCCAAAGCATTATTAAATTGTAGTAATATAAAGCTCGCAAGGTAACTGCTTCTCCGTATAGCTTCTTGGCAGTCGCCGAATTTTCCCCTTCCCAAATCGGACTGTTGGGCAGGTTGTCGATACAAATATTTGCACGTTCAATCCCTGAATAAAAGTTATTCCAGGTCGGTTCCAACAAAGCGCCACCTTCTCCTATTGCATAGTGAGCAACCGAATACATGCTGTTATCATTTGCAGATATATTAAACTCAATGTCGTTATCAATTAAAAAGAAATAGTAAGAAACATCGAATCCATAAGTACTGGTAAGGATTGAGTAAGCTCCAAATAACTCTTTTTCTGCAAAATCAACATTCGAGAAGGCTGTTTCTTCTGTAAATGTAGAGGGGGATTCGGATTGTAAATAATCCTCACATGAAGTAGTTGTGAGGGTATATATAAATAATATTGCTATTAGTTTCAAATAATTTTTCATAATAATAGTTTTTAGAATTCCAGATTTAACCCAACATTAAACGAACGGTATTTTGGATATGCAAACCAATCGATACCCGGGGTTAGAGGATTACTGCGCATCATATCGACTTCAGGGTCTTGTCCTGAATAATTGGTCCACAGCCACAAGTTGTAGCCTGTTGCATAAACCCTCAGTTTACTTATGCCCACCTTCTTCAGTAAAGTTTTAGGCAACGAATACCCAATGGTGAGATTGTTCAGCCGAAGAAACGAGCCATCTTCCACACCCCATGAATGCAATGGTACTGTTTGAAAGTTAGCAGACCATATTGTTGCATTGGCGTTAATCTCTGCCAAACGGGTAGGATCTGTAACATTAGTCCCGGTTTCTTTATCTAAGTAGGTAAAGCGGTTGTCCGAATTCATTATATTCAAAATATTTTTCCAGCTTGTTATTCCAGAGTTTGACAAACGAAGTTTCGTCGCGTTATATACCTTGTTGCCATACACCCAGTTAAAAAACGCTGAACAGTCGAAACCTTTGTATTGCACGGTAAGATTAAAACCACCGGTGTGTTTTGGGTTGCTATTCCCAAGTACCACCTTATCCAGTTCATCCACCACAAAATCGCCATTCTGGTCTTTTAATTTCAAAAAACCGGGGCCTACTTTCGCAGCCATGATCAATGGGAAATTATTAGAAACACCTTCTTTCAAAGCATACGTCCCTTTATCGCTGTCATAATCGAAATCGTCAAACGAATACATCCCTTCTGTTTCATATCCGTACATAGTTCCTACCTGTCCCCCTTCTTCAACCAGATAGTCGCCTACCGGACCATTATTTGTCACCCATCCTGATGTTACGGTATACGATTTGGTTTCTCCCAGTTTATCAATCCTGCCTTTGTTGAAAGCAATATTGAAAGATGCAGAAATACTAAAGTCCTCTTTATCCACGATTCTAGAATCTAACTGAATTTCAATCCCCTTGTTAGAAGTCTGACCGATATTCTGCCACTGGGTTGAATACCCCGAAGAAGTTGGGATATCAGCCTGGATCAGCAAATCCTTTGTTGTGTTATGATACAGTTCAACCGAACCACGGAGCCTTTGCTTCAGCAAGCTAAAATCAACTCCCCCGTTACGGGTAATGGTAGTTTCCCATCTCAGATCCCTGTTGGAAAGTATGCTACTTGGGTATAAATATGCGGTAGCTGAATTGGTCACTCCATCACCATCCAGAAACAGTTTTGATGCCTCAACTGAGAATACCTTATTCCAGGCATTGTCGGTAATCCGGTTGTTGCCGGCTTCCCCGTAGCTCAACCTAAATTTAAGGTCATCCAGCCATTTTTTTGTTAAGGACATAAATTTTTCATCAGACATACGCCAAGCCAAACCCGCTGCGGGGAAATAACCCCACTGATTACCAGGGGCAAATTTACTGGAGCCATCGGCCCTGAAAGTTACAGAAGCAAGGTATTTCCCTTTATAGTCATAACTCGCACGTGCAAAAGCCGAAGTAAGTTTATTGGTAGGATAAACGATGGTATTTACAGGATCTTCAATCCCTAATTGCATCATTGCCAAAGCGCTGACCGCATCGATATATTTAGGAAAATATTTTGCAGAAGATTTAAGGTATTCTGATTTATACGTAAAAAGTTCCTGCCCCGCTACTATATTCAGGTTGCTACCTGGCAAAAAATCTTTCTTACTATATGTTAGGGTATTGCTTAACCTCGAACTGGTGTTATTGCTCTTTGATATTGAAGCAAGTGGTTGTTCCCCATACAGATATGGCATACCACTTCCAATCCCGTAAAATATTTTGCCTGTTCCATAGACATTCTGGGTTGTATAGGCTAATTTAAAAGATAAGTTCTTCGTAAACTTAATCGTTGCAGAACCATTATAATTAAATGTTTGGCTAAATTTTCTGCGATAAGTATTACTTAAATCCGATATTGGATTAAAATACCCTTGTGTATTAAGCGCATCATCCTGCCCCACCACCGAGGTATCAACAAAACGGTTTATTCCATCTATCGGGCGATATATCATATAAGTCGTTGATATGATACCACCTCCAGCTCCCCTCATCTTGTAGTCAACCAGTCTTGTACTCAAGTTAATGGTAAGCCATTTATTTACATCTTGTTTAAAATTTGCACTTAAATTAGTCCTTTCATACCCCGATGAAATCATGATTTCATCTTCATCGGTACGTGTAAGGCTAATGTTATAACTGGAAGTTTTAGTCCCTCCTGAAAAGGCCAGGTTATGGTTCATACTTGTACCGGTGCTTCCCGCAATCTCTTTAAACCAATCGTGCCCTTCAAGTTGTTTATATAAAGCATAATCTTTGGGATCACCGTAATATTCTTCTATAAAACTAGTCCCTCTATATTCCTGCATCCATAATATAAACTCGTAAGGACTGAGCATATCATAAGCTCCGCTATTTTTGTTTGATATCTCTTTTACACCAAAATAAGTGTTGTAACTTATTTTACCTTTCCCTTTTACCCCACTTTTGGTGGTAACAATGATTACCCCGTTTGCACCCCGGGAACCGTAAATAGCGGTTGAAGAGGCATCTTTTAATACGTCAATCGATTCGATATCATTAACCGCAATATCGTTGATGTTATCCACCGGAAAACCATCAACAATAAATAAAGGCGAATTATCCTGGGTAATTGAACCTCCACCACGAATACGGATCTTAATGTCAGCGTCAGGAGAACCTTCTGTCCGGGTTACCTGAACCCCCGGCATCCTTCCGGCAATCGCCTGGCTTGCAGATGTCACAGGAATATCTTTTAAGGCATCACCCCTTACTGATGCTACTGCCCCAGTTAAGCTCTTTTTAGGTACATAACCATACCCAACTGCAACAACCTCTTCCAAACCTATCGATTCTTCCGCTAAGGTAACATCAATCGTTGTTTTCCCGGCAACTGGTATTTCTTGTGTTTTCATCCCCACAAATGAAAAAATCAGGGTACCATTCCCCGGAATACCAGCAAGGGTATATTCCCCATCAACATCAGTAATTGTCCCCTGTGTTGTGCCTTTAATTTTAATAATAACTGTTACCCCGGGAAGAGGATCCCCGGACGAATCAGTGACTTTGCCCGAAACAGAAAGAGGTTGTTGTAATGATGAAGATACACTATCTGCTCCTGAAGTTGATAATATGAATAACTTGCCTTTTCGTTCAAAGTTTACATCAGTCCCTTCGAACAGTAACTCCAGTATATCTTCAATCCGCTTATCTTCAACCTTTACGGAAACTCTCCTGGAAACATCAATAAACTTTTCGCTGTACAAGAAGCTAAAATCACTCATGTCTTCAATAGTAGAAAGCACTTCTTTTACACTCGACTTTTCAATGTTTAAACTCAGTGTTTGAGAATATGATTTGTTTGCCCAAACCCCAAGAACTGAAATCAAAAGTAAAAAGGTCGTTAATTTCATAATCCTTAAT
>JAFGOZ010000366.1 GCA_016926235.1 Bacteroidales bacterium
CAGATTGCCTATAGACACTTTATTCGACAAAATGATATAAATAGATATTATTCAGTAACTTAAATGTGTCAAAGTAGAATTAATATAATTATGGAAAAATATTTGAAAACTATTAATACAAACAAATACGTATGCATTCATAAGAAACCAACAAAAAAGCGGACCATTAAATAGTCCGCTTTTTCTATAATCAATATATCATTCTAAAAATCATCAGTTTTAATGATTTTTGAAGCTTTAACTGCACCAGAGCTATATACTTGTCTAACAATATAAACTCCAGGAACAAGTGCTTCATAACTAGATCCAACTCTTGCACCAGTAATACTGAAGTATTCTTCTCTTACTAACTCACCATAATTAACAAACATTTCTCTTACATCAGTAGCAGTTTTTGCCTCTATAATATCTTCAATTTGACTTACAGTAAGTTCACTGGTATAAATAGCTAAATCATCAAACTTAAATGCACCATCTTCATCTGCCCAGTTCCAGGCTTGGTTTCCACCAAGACAAATATAATTAAGGTCATTGGCATTAGTAAATAATCCCGATACAGTATGTCCTTCTGTACCATCACATACCCATGAATTTTGTATCTCTGCATCAGCATAAACTTTAACAGTAGAGTCTGTAAATGTAGCAGTATAGTAATGCCACGCTTCATCAGCTAACCAATCAAGAGTTTCGAGATTTGTACTATCATTATCATCCCCTTCCCTATCCGTAATATTATCAGCATTACCTAAATCAGTCCATCCTGCGCAGTTTACCTGAACCCAAAATCTTACCTGAAGGGCCATCATTGGCCAGGTATTAGCACCCGCAACAGGAGCTGCACCATAGGCTGTAAATAGGGGGCAGTAAAAAGAATCTGTTGCAGTTCCCAGATTCACCCAAACGCCAATACTTAATGCGTGGGTACCTGATTCCTGAACCTGGGCAAAAATTGTATCAGGCAACAACAGGTAACTATTTCTAAGTGCCTGTGAGTCAACAGCATTATGAAAAACACTTCCAAAACCGGTAGTAGTATCACTCTCAATTGCTCCGCAACCAACAATAGTTGCGTCTTCAACTCCGCTTTCAAAATCCAGAAAATAAATCGGAGTTTGTGCATTTATACTAATAGCCACTAGCAATGCAAAAACAGAAAAGTAAATTTTCTTCATAGTTTTTTAGTTTAAGTTAAAAAATAGGTTAGGATGCTATCATTTTCTTATTCAGAAAATCAATCACTAAACTATTCAGAATTTCACGATTCAGGGAGGACATATGAATATTTTTGGTAGACAAATAGATAATTTTAAGGAAAGAAAATATGAAAGAACTATACCCGTTACGCGACTGGCATAGCCCTTTCCTTTCAAAGAATAATATTAGTCGATAGCAAACAGAAATTCCCTTTTTACTATTACATAATTTCCAAAACGACAATAGATTTAGCAGGCATTGCTAATTGTATCATCCCTTTCTTTAAAGATGCACCATTAAATTCAGCAGGTAGAACAACATCCGGGTTTTCAAAATCGTTAAATGAAGTCAGTGAGGACGCCGTAAGGATCTTCCCTGTTATCGACTTAAATTCTTGCCCCCTAATGTCAATTGATAATGGAACTGAATTTTCAGGATCAATATTAACGATACTAATATGAATAACACCATTTTTATCTTTTGAAGCCGATGCATTTAGTGCAGGCAACTTTTGACCATCAAACTCATAACCTCCAGTTGTAAGATTAATAGGCAGTAATGTTGCATCCTGGTGTACTTTATACAAATCAAAGACATGATAAGTAGGAGTTAAAACCATCTTTTCATCCTTAGTAAAAATCAGCGCTTGTAATACATTAATAGTTTGTGCAATATTTGCCATTTTTATACGATCGCAGCGCTTGTTGAATTCGTTTAAGGATAATGCTGCAACAAATGCATCTCTAAGTGTATTTTGCTGGAATAAAAATCCCGGATTTGTTCCTTCTTCTACATTAAACCATGTACCCCATTCATCAACAACCAGGGCAACCCTTTTTTCAGGATCGTACTTGTCCATAATTGTCATATGACGATCAATAACCCCGGGTATCTTTAGACAACGATCCAGGGTTTCAAAGTACTGCTTTTCCGAAAAATTGGTTGCCGGGCCCTTGTTCCACCAATCTGTTGTATAATGGTGCAATGAAATACCCCACATCATCCTGTTCGGTATCTTCTGCATCAATACTTCTGTCCAGTTATAGTCATTCACATTCGCGCCTCCAGCTATTTTCAACAGGTTATTCTCGCCATAATTCCTGCAATACGTTGCATACCTCCTGTATTGGTCGGCATAAAATTCAGGTGTCATGCTCCCTCCACAACCCCAGTTTTCATTGCCGACACCCCAATATTTTACACCCCAGGGCTTATCCTGGCCATTTTTCCTGCGCATATCAGCCATTGGGCTTATCCCATCAAAATTAATGTACTCCACCCATTTAGACATCTCCTCAACAGTACCGCTGCCAACATTTCCACATATATAAGGCTCAGTGCCCAATTGCTGGCACAGGTCCAGAAATTCATGGGTGCCAAATGCATTGTCCTCGGTAACCCCCCCCCAGTGTGTGTTGACCATTTTTGGACGGTTTTCCCGTGAGCCAATGCCATCCATCCAGTGGTATTCATCAGCAAAACAACCACCAGGCCACCTCAGGTTAGGAATATTGATTTGTTTTAGGGCTTCTACAACATCTGTTCTTATACCTCTCACATTAGGTATTGGAGAACTTTCCCCAACCCAATATCCACCATATATACAGTGGCCTAAATGCTCGGAAAAATGGCCATAAATATGACGACTTATAACGTCTTTTCCTAAATCTGCATTTACTACCAGCTTAGCGGCATTGTCCTTTGTTTGAGCTATATTAAAGTTGAAAACAACAAACAAACCAATGCAGCCAAGTAAAAAAGATTTGTTTAGATTATTTAAATTTCTATTAAGCATGGTTTTATTATTAAAGGTTAGTATTTTTATAGACTTTTGAAATTTACAATATTAAACAATATATATTGTAACCTATTTCCACCATTTTGGCAATATTAATTCGTCAATTATTATTGCATCAAGTTTCATAAATATCAAAATATCTATAAATCGATCAGATACAACCCGATAACTTTATGCCATTATCTAATTAAGGTTATTACTGTAACAGAACTTGCCGGGAAAGTATACTCAAATGTATTTCCAGGTATGGTTATTATTTTGGTTTTAGGAGATATATTTAGAGGATTAGCAAATGTATTCTCTCCGTATCTGTCACCAGATATCCATTCAATCTTTGCCTTTGAGTATGACACTGTTCCGCCTTGGACTTCAACCGGAATTTTCGTATCAGCATCCAATGGGTTAACCACTTTAACAATAATATCCCCATTATCGAGAATACCTGAAGTAGCATAAATCCCCGGGCTTACCCTGTCAGGTTCCGGCACATTATGGACAAGTTTATTGTCAAGGTAACAGATAACACTGTCATTTCTTACTGTTATGGAAATATCATACCATTTCCCCACATCTATAGTACCTGCCTTTTGGCCAAAATAGGATTCATATCCATTATCATACCACTGTAACCAGTACCACCTTAGCCAGCGTCCTACATTCCAGGTATAATGTTTATTTTGTCCCAGGCTGTAGAAATTAATAGCAAAAGCTTCCAGATCGCTAATTTCTTCGGCAAATGCTTTAAGAGTAAGTGTATAATCGTCCCAACCCCCATTTTCGTTAGCAAAATCATAGACCTCTTTCCTGACCGGGAGATCTAAATAATCATAATAATCAACAAACCATGTATAATCTTGCTGCTTTTTATCCAATCCCTCCCGTGTAATACATTCATTTTCGGTAAAAGTTTTACCGCCAATTCGTATGCTAACATCTTTATACTTCGCTTTTGTCGCGATATTGAACAAACCCACAATACCTACGCCAGGGTCAGGAGGATTGGTTGCATAACCTGAATTCTCAACTACTGTAGGCAATACATTATCCGGGATATTCGTTGAGAAGAGTTTTTGAACCTGGTAAGATGGATTCCCATAAGCCTGGTGGCTGTTAAATGTAATCAGGTCGGGGTTCCAGTTACGGTCACTGTCATTTACAAAAGTTGGCGCCATAGATGATAACTCCACAATATCAGCATTTCTTTCCATCCCGGTCATAAAAGCTGCCTCAGCCAACGCCGCATCCAGATTCCCTTTAAGCGTATTGTTCCATTTTTTTACGGCATATTCTCCACAGTAGATTTTAGGACCATTCCTGTCATAATCATCATAACGGTAAGCAGCACGGTAAAAGAAATCCGTACTTTCATAGAAATGCTCGTCAATTATTTCGACAGGTTCGGTGATCCCGGCCAGGTCTTCCCTTTTGAAATCATCTCTCATTCCCGGATCAGTACAGGTAATGGTAATAATATCCGGATATTTTTCCTTGATAGCTTTATAAAAATAATTATAATGATCCTGGTATATCGGGCCATAGTTTTCATTACCAATTTCTACATATTTTAAATTAAAAGGTTCGGGATGTCCATTTTTAGCCCTTTCTGCTCCCCATTTTGTATTTGTTTCACCCAATGCGTATTCCAGAGCATCCATAACTTCTTGTATATATGGTTGAAGACTATCAACACTTACATACTCACATCTCCGAAACTGGCAACTCATACCAACAGGAAAGACATACATGCCCGGAGTACCTATGTCTTCACAAAACTGTAAAAACTCATGATAGCCCAGACCATCTGTAGAATGGTAATCCCATAATAACCAATGGCCTTTCCGTTGCGTGATATCCCCAATTGTATTTTTCCATTGAATCCTATTTTCAAGGGTCGCTCCTTCTACAATACATCCACCCGGAAAACGTATAAAACCAGGCTTAAACTCCTCAACTAATTGAGCAAGATCCAGCCTCATGCCATTTTCCCTGTTTTTAAATGTCTTTTCAGGAAACAAGGAAACCATATCAACCCATAATTTCCCTTTTGATAAAGGTATTAAGAAAAACATTGTGTTTGGATCTGTTTCAGAAGCCGTTAACGTACACGAAAATTTCTGCCAATTATTACCGATTCCAGAGATTTTTTCAGAAGCTACTACAGAACCATCATTTTTTAATAATCCAACCATTATATCGCCTTTAAATCCGTCGGCACATTTGGCGTATAATGAGAATAAGTATTTATCTCCTTTAATTGCAGATATACCCCAAAAACCGGTATTTTTAACAGTAACTCCCTTTTCTCCCGGATTTTCAACAACAATCTGCATACACATAGGATTATTCTCATTTAAAGGTTGGTCTGATACCTGTTTAATACTTCCTTTTGCTCCACTTTTCAAATCCAACGACCATGAAGATAATTCCTCCGGCCTAACATACCTGTGCTTCCAGCCCTGATGTGAATGCACATATTCACCTTCCCAATACATATCTTCAGGTTCACGGTTTTCCTCAAAACTCCTGTTTCTAATCAATTCAGCATAAATACCTCCTTCACCTGCATGATTAATGTCTTCAAAGAAAATACCATATAAGTCTTTACTTATTTTAGCTCCAGGATTATCTGCATTTATTATAATTTTTGGCTGGCAGTTAAGTACAAATAAATTACCAGCTAATAAAAAGAGTAAAATATTTTTCTTCACGGAATAAATTTTTAAAGGTTATTGAATTCTCAGGCCTCTAAAATATTTAATATACTACATTTATGGGGTTAATGATTGTGTATTTAAGGTGGACAAATGTGGAATAAACACGTTTTCAGAATAGAAATTGTATTATAATAATTTTCAATTACCCGGCATTTTTTTCTTTAACAAATTCGGAGGGAGATTTTCCAAAGTGTTTTTTGAAACAACGGCTAAAATATTTCGGGTCATTAAATCCAACATTATAAGCAGCCTCTGAAATATTGGTATCAGTTTTAGTTAACAGGGAAGCTGCTTTTTTCAACCGGATGGATGTAATAAAATCATTGGCCGATACGCCTACAATAGCTGTCAGCTTTTTATGTAACAAGCTTCTGCTAATATGCATCAGAGAAGCGAAATTCTCAACCGTAAAATCTGAAGATTGTATATTATCAGAAACAACTTTCATAGCTTTTTTAAGAAATGTCTCATCTGCAGAAGTATGTGTAAACTCTTTGGCATCAGGTATTATACTTCCAATAAACAGTGCTTTTAGCTTTTCTCTTGTCCGTATCAGGTTTTTTATTCTTGATTCTAAGATACTTAAGTTAAAAGGTTTAGGGATATAATCATCTGCGCCCGTTTCATATCCCTGTATATGGTCTTCTGCGCCAGACCGTGAAGTTAAGAGGATTACAGGTATATGAGAAGTGGGTAATTCTGATTTTATCCTCGCACATAATTCCAATCCGTTCAACTCAGGCATCATAATATCAGACACTATCAGGTCGGGAGAATGGATTACAGCCATCTCAATGCCTTCACGCCCATTGCTTGCCTCAATTATTCTAAAGAATTTTTGGAGCTGGTCAACAAGGTAATTTCTTAATTCAACATTATCTTCAACTACCAATATAAGAGGTAAAAATGTTGAATCCACCTCTGTTCCTTCATCAATTTCAACTTTAGCTTCAGAACCATCAGAAGGATACATTGAAATTTCATGCTTTGAATCTGAGACTGATATCTCCAGGTCTGGTGATACTTTTTCATCCGGCAGTAAATAGTTTTCACCCTGAGGCAAAATCACCCTGAAACAAGATCCTTTATTTATTTCACTCTTTACAAATAACCACCCCCGGTGTGCTTTAACGAGTTCTTTTACCAGTGAAAGGCCAATACCTGTTCCCTGCACCCCTAATCCCTTGTAAGAAGGCACCCTATAAAACATTTTAAAAATATTGCCTGTATTTTCCGGATCAATCCCTATTCCATTATCTGTGATTTTTATCTCAATATATGAATCTACAATATCCTTTCTATAAATACCTCCTTCAACAATTTCTATTTCTTCCGGTTGCTTTACAACTTCATTATACACATCAATCTCAAGTGTTACCCAGCCATTTTTTTTGTTATATTTAAACGCATTTGAAAGTAAATTGTAAACTATATTTTCAACTTTTTCATGGTCAAAATGTGTATCGATTCTCTCTTTGGACGGAATATATTTAAAATCGAGGTCGCGTCTCACGGCCAATTCTTTAAAAGAATTTGCTATGTTTTGAACGAAAAGTACAATATCGTCCTTTGATGCTACAATATCAATCTTACCTGTTTCAATCTTTCTAAGATCCATCAGTTGATTAATCAGTTTCATCAACCTTCTTGCATTGGTATAAATAAGGTTTACCTTCTGTTTAATTGTTGCCGGCACGCCCGGATCTTCTATCATCTGTTCGGAAGGTGATAATATGAGTGTAAGCGGTGTGCGAAACTCATGCGATATATTAGTAAAAAAGTGCATCCTTTGTTGGTTCGCATGTTGTACTTTCTTATTCATTTCAACCAACCGGTCTTTTTGTGCAAGGATTTCGGCATTCTGGGATTCTAGTTCTTCTTTTTGCTCTTCGATCATGGCCGTCCGTTCTTCAACCTTTTTTTCCAGTTTAACCTTTTGCAATTTCAAGGTATTCAGCCTTACCCTGATATAAACGAGGGTGAAAGCAATAATCAAGCCCATTAACGCAGCCCTGAACCACCAGGTCTTCCAAAACGGGGGTATAATATGTATTTTAAGCGTCAAAGGCCTTTTACTCCATAAACCATCATTATTTGATGCTTTAATCATAAACAGATAGTCTCCTCCTTGCAGGTTTGAGTAACTGGCATACCTGTGTTTTGAATCCACCTCTTTCCAATCCGGATCATAACCTTTAAGCATGAACTTGTACCTGTTTTTATCCGGTTGATCGTAGTGCAGGGCAGAAAATTCAATGGTAAACTCTTTTGATCTATAAGAAAGCGTAATATCACTGGCAACAGAAATCGACTGGTTAAGTATTTTTTTACCAAAATATTCCTTTCCAACCACAACGGGCTGATTATATACTTTCAGATTCGTGAGAATAATCCGGGGAGGTATGGTATTATCCTTAATGCTATCGGGATGGAACATGTTTAACCCTTTCATGCTCCCAAAATACATTTTACCATCCTTATTTTTATAGCTTGCCGACCAGTAGTACTGGTTGCTCAGCAACCCATCCGACTTATAGTAATTTTTGAAGGCGCTGGTTTCAATATTAAATTTGGATAAACCATTGTCTGTACCCATCCAGAGGTTGCCGTGATCATCTTCCTGTATACCATATATGGTATTATTGGACAACCCTTGAGCTTCTGTAAACCTCTGACATTTAATATTTCTTTCATCATAGGATATAACTTTGTTTAACCCGTTGCCATATGTCCCAATCCAAAGGGTATCCCTCGTATCTAAACAAAAAGAGATGATATAATTTCCGCTAAGGCCATGCTTATCTGCCGGATTAGAAATGTAGTAATGAATATCCGGGTTATCCACGTCGATTGTCCCATCCGGCGATGCGCCAATATAGTATAATCCATGGATTGTCCCAATCCATAAATTACCGTGTTTATCGAATTTTAAACATCCCACCTCTGTAAGAGGTTTGCTTAATGAGCTATCAACCAGATGCACCAACTGGTTTAATTGTGGGTTATATACATCAAGCCCCCTTATTGTCCCTATCCATAACCGCCCGGTATTATCTTCAAGCAAAGATGAAACAAAGGCGCTGACAAGGTATGATGGGCAAAAATCCTCAAACCTGGAAAATATTCCCTGCTCTTCATAATCCTGAGCAAGCTTATGGAGCCCCCCTCCCCAGGCACCAACCCACAAGGCCCCTGATCTATCCCTGGAAATAGTAGTAATAAAGTCATTGTTTAAGCTGGAAGGGTTGTGCGGGTCGTTTTTATAAAATTTAAATGAACCCGAGGTCTTTGAGTAACGATTTAATCCCCCTCCTGCTGTTCCTATCCAAATATGCTTTTTATCCTCAAAAATTGAATTTACCGTATTGTTGCTTAAACTATTCTGATTTTTGGGATCATTTATCATGGAAGCAAACTTTTTTTGGTAGATATTATATTTATTAACGCCCCCTCTCTCCGTTCCAACCCATACATTTCCATCTTCATCCGCGTACAGGCAATTGACAAATACATTATTTAAGGCAGATTTATTGCCCACCTCGTCATTAAAAGGCATAAAATTTTCTTCTGCCGGATCATATACACACAGTCCGCCCAGTGTTCCAATTAATATGTTTCCATTCAAATCTTCCTGGATAGCAGTAACTGTATTATGGACCAGGCTTTGCTGCACATCAGGATTATTAGAATAAATATTCACTGTTTTGGTTGCAATCGTATATTTCAGGGCGCCCATAAACTCAAAACCAACCCATAATACACCCTCTTTCCCGAGATATAATGTATTAATACTATTACTTAGCATATCCGCCGGATAGCCTATACCTGCCCTTACCAGCGTGCAAAGCCTTTCTTTTATATTATAAAAAAACAATCCATTGGCCGTACCTATCCATATATTTCCTGCTTCATCTTCAATCAGCGTGCGTATTGCAACCCCATCTAAATTACTAATGAAAAATGAATCCGTAATCCTTTCAAAATTTCCTTTATTGTCAACCGGTTTAATGATCCCGATCCCGTTATCTGTGCCTATCCAGATATTCCCGCTTTTGTCCAGTGTTAAGCTGTTAATATTATGCAGTAATGAAATCGAGGTATTCTGCGTATTATAATTAACAAACCTGTTTTCAGAAAAAATAAAAACGCTTAATCCATTATCACAACCGACCCATATATTGCCAAAATGATCCTCGATAAGTGCATAATTGAAATTATCCCCGATACTGCTTGTATCCTGATTATCATTCCGATAAACAACAAAATCATACCCGTCAAAACGGTTTAGCCCGTTCCATGTCCCAAACCACATGAAACCCCTGCTGTCTTTGAGTATACAATCAACCATATTCTGTGATAACCCCTGGTCAATTGTGTAATATGAGAACACGACATCCTGGGGGAAGACAGGGAAAACCCTTCCTATAAAAGCAATGAAGGCGAATATAAGATATTTTTTTTGACTAAGTTTCATACCCTCTTTATTATACGTCTTAAGTTCAAATATAAAGATATATACTCCTATATTTTCTTCCCGTATATACCTGTACCATCCTTCTTAATACCTGAAAATACTATTGTTGCGTGGCCTTTCTCCCAATCCCATTCTCTTCCTACTATCAATTCAACGGCATCTTCACCCTTTTCAAGCCAGATCCTATCATCTTTATATTTCCATGTATAATCCTTATACCCAATTACTGATCCATTTTTATTCAATTCAATCATTTTGAAATTGTTAAAAAGAGTAGTATCATATTTCCAACCTCCGGGCGGTATCTGCCCCTGCCATAAAATAACCGAATCCGCAATTTCATTCAGCTCAATTATTTCCCACTTTCCGATTATCTCCTTTTTAGAAATAATGTCCTGTGGAAGATCTGCAAATCTTTCGGGAGAAACTACCGGCCAGCCATCTGTTGTCCAGAACATTTTTCTTACATGAAGCACCATCATAACATTATCAGGAGCCAGCCTCCCCTGGTGCAACATAAAGTAGTAATCACTGTCATTCAAGACGGCACAATGCCCAACACCTGCCCAGCCAGGATGGCCACTAAAACGATACGCATAGGTAAGAACAGGATAATTATTTGCAGTATCTGCCAGGTTTTTTCCAAAATAATCCGTAAAAGGACCTTCAGGCCTATCACTTCTACCAACTCTTACATTGTAATGCGTAAAAAGTGCATCATAAGATGTAAACAAATAGTATTTGTCCAACTCTTTATTATAAATTATCTCCGGTGCTTCCAGATTTCCTCTTTTGTAATCCGCTCTTCTTGCAATCAAATGCCCTTTGTCTCCTTCATTTATTGTAAGGCCCGTATTAGGATCAAGCTCAACGCAATACAGACCACCAAAATAGGATCCATAATGCATCCATTGGTGTCCATTTTCATTATCTTTTATTACTGAAGGATCAATAGCGTTCATCAAATCATTTTTATCTGTTTTCACAACGCAACCTGACTGTTTCCATGGCCCTTCCGGTGAGTCTGATATCGCAAGACCCAGATAAGATGTTTTTGCCCCGAATAGGGATACAGCATAATATAACCGGTATTCCCCATTGTACTCAAATATATATGGAGCCCAAATATTTCTAGGTTCTCCTCCACCAGATGCTTTCCGAATATGTTCAATAGCTTCAATGGGTATTGAGTCAAAAGCCCATCCCACAAAATCCCAGTGTATTAAATCTTTTGACTTTCGCACTTGAATATAACCCATCTCTTCGGGAAAATCTTCTCTCCTGGGCCTTTCTTTAAAATATATTGCATCGGTAGAATATATATAGTAGTATTCACCAACT
Organism: Bacteroidales bacterium; assembly: GCA_016926235.1. The sequence continues at coordinate 11,522 of JAFGOZ010000366.1, forward strand.
TTAATGCAAGAAGGATCATGTACATTGTAAACACCCCATTTTTTATAGTTTTTCACTTCCCAGATATCACTATAATCGTCCTTTATACCAGGATCATACTCCTTGTACTTATCTTTAAAATCCGTTTGCTGACAATTACTTAACAAGAATGCTAATGTGCCGGCAACAATACGAAGAGGTATGTTTAAACCCGTTGTTTGCTTTAATAAAAAATGTGTAAGCATGATAAGAATGTTAAGATTATATCTCCTTCAAATTTATACTTTTTTATAAGAATGAAAAATGTTCTTAAAAAGATAACTGTAAAGTAAAACCTGATATTTTATTTTAAATCTGAGATAATAAAACCACTAAACTGGCAAGGTAAAATAGAAACAGCTCCCCTTCCCTTTTTCACTTTCAACCCAGATATCCCCACCATGTTTTTCTACAAACTCCTTGCATATTATTAATCCGAGCCCTGTACCCGTTTCCCCGTCGGTCCCAACCGATGATTTATGCCTGTCTAAAGCAAAAAGGCTATCTAATTTGGCTTTATCCATTCCCACCCCATTATCTTTAACTAATACTCTTATACTACCTTCAGCTTCTTCCATCCTAATTTCGATAAGCCCCCCGGATGCAGTAAATTTCAGGGCATTATAAAGTAAATTGCGCAACACTGTTGAGAGCATGTTTCTATCACCCATTACCTTCAATGAATCATTTGTATAGGTTCTGATTTTCACTTCTTTTTTTTCTGCTTGCTCCTGAATATAACTTATATTTTCCTCAATCAATTTACCAATAGATAATTTTACCGGTTCATATCTTATCTGATTTGTTTGTGACCTGGACCAGTTTAAAAGGTTTTCCAATAAGTTAAAGGTATGCACGGATGTGTTGTAGATTACTTCAATGTATTTTCTCTTCTTTTCCTCAGAAACATTCTCATATCTGTTTCTTAACAGCTCTGAAAACCCAGTAATAGATTGAAATGGGTTTTTCAAATCATGTGCTATAATGGAAAAGAATTTATCCTTAGTTATGTTTAATGATTCCAATTCCTTATTAACCATCTCCAATTGTTCCTTTTGCTGCATCAATTCCTCAGATTGTTCCTGTATATGCATTTGTCTTTCCTCAAGCAATGCATTGGTGTCACTTAGTTTTTCAGCTTGGTGTTCAAGCATTACATTCTTTTCCCCAATTTCTCTTGTTCTTTGATTTACCAATTTCTGCAATTTTATTTTCTGTAAACGAATTTGTTGCAACCTTATAAAATAAAATGCTGTAAATAATAGTACAATAATCAGGGCAAGGATTGCCTTAAACCAGTTTGTTGTCCAAAAAGGAGGTATAATCTTGATATGTAATTGCACTTCATTCTTACCCCACTTCCCATCGTTATTTGATGCATTAAGCCGAAAAGTATAATCCCCTCCGGGCAGATTTGAGTAACTTATATACCTGTGTTTACTGTCAACTTCATTCCATCCATGTTCTTCAGAATCATATCCATCAAGTCTGTACCTGTACTTGTTTTTAATCGGCTGGTTATAGTGTAATGCAGAAAATTCTATAGTAAACTCTTTCATTTTATATGAAAGAGTTATTTCCCTGGTCACTGATATAGCCTGATTTAAAACAACTCGTCCATAGTATTCATTCCCCACTACCACTGGTTCATTAAAAATTTTAAAACCGGTTATGATTGGCCTGGGAAGGATTTCATTGTCTCTAACACTTCCAGGATAAAACATATTCAGCCCATTCATACCGCCAAAATACATTTTACCCTCTTTATTTTTGTAGCTTGCAGACCAATAATATTGGTTATTCAATAATCCGTCTGATTTATAATACGTTCTTACACTCTCATTATCAGGATTGAATTTAATTAATCCATTATCTGTACTCATCCACAAATATCCCTGATTGTCTTCCTGAATGCCATAGATTGTATTATTGGTTAAACCATTAGACTCATTGTATGTTTTAAAAGCAGGATTTTCATTTTCATCAAATCCAACTAATTTATTTAGTCCATTCCCAAATGTTCCAAACCATAAATTATTATTTCTATCGCGAAGTATTGAGATAACAAAATTATCACTTAAACTTTGTAGATTTTGCGGATCATTATGAAAATATTTAAAAATTGGATTATCAATATTAATAATTCCATTATCTTCTGCTTCTAACCTGTATAATCCATGAACTGTACCAATCCAAAGGTTCCCATATTTATCAAAGGTTAAACAGCCCACATCACTAACAGGAGGTATTATGCCGCTGTTATTAATTTGATTGATTTCTCTGGTTTGTGGTTCAAATACGTCTATTCCGCCTACTGAACCAATCCACAACCTTCCCAAAGTATCTAATGCGAATGAAGAAATAAAAACATTAGTTAATTCAGAAGGTCTGTCATAATAAATTATAAATTCCCCATTTCCATTTCGAACTTTTTCAAGTATATGTAATCCTCCACCCCAGGTACCAACTATAAGATTTCCTCTTTTATCTTGTGTTAATGCAGAAATAAAATCATTAGTAAGAGATTTTGAATTATGTGGATCATGCGTGATAAAAATAAATTCCCCTGTCTTTTTATCATACCTGTTTAGCCCTCCTCCGGCAGTCCCTATCCATATGTATTTATTGTCTTCGTATAATGAATTAATCGTATTATTATTTAAGCTATTAGCATTACCCGGTTCATACATCATTGATTCAAACTTCTTTTGGAAAACATTATATTTGTTAACCCCACCTCTTTCTGTCCCAATCCATACATCACCATCCATGTCTGCATATACACAATTAACAAAATTATTATTAAGGCAAAATAATTTATTCAATTGTTTTGTATAATTGGTAAAATTATCCTCATTCCTATTATATACACTTAAACCGCCTAAGGTACCAACTATTATATTCCCATTCACATCCATACTTATTGATCTTACTGAACTGTGTATGAGAGACTTTGGATTATCAGGATCATTATTATAAAAACTGAGTTGAGTATCAGGATTGTTTAACCGTATCCTTACAAGACCTATATTTTCCAAGCCAACCCACAACATGCCCTTATCATCTGCTTGTATGGCTGATATCCCGTTTTGAAAAAGATCATTTGGAGATCCTGCTCCTGAGATAACAGAATTTATAGTATTCTCTGTTATACTATATTTAAATAGCCCTACATCTGTTCCAATCCAAATATTTCCATCACTGTCCTCATGTAATGCGATAATATTCTTCCAGTCATTTTTCGACAGACCATTAATATTATCTGCCTTTCTGCATTCAGAAAGGGTTTTTTGAGGTATTATTATTTCCAGTCCTCCAACAGTACCTACCCAAATATTTCCATTTCTATCAGATAAAACAACATTGATAATAGTATCAAGTAATGGTGCTTTATCCATTTCAATCTTACTAAATCTGTCGTTTTCAAAATGATACACACCCAGGCCTTTCCTCCCTCCAATCCAAATATTTCCATACCTGTCTTCACAAAGCGTATGAATTTCATTATCATGGATACTTATACTATCATTGGGGTTCTCTTTATATATTACAAAATCGTATCCATCAAACCGGTTTAAGCCATTCCATGTACCTATCCATATAAATCCCCTGCTATCTTTCATGATACAATCCACCATATTTTGAGAAAGCCCCTGATCAATTGTATAGTATGAAAAGGATATTGGTTGTGAATAAATATATATTGAAAGGTTAAGGCATACAATAAAATACAAAGATCTAGTATAAAACCTCAACGTACACATATCTCCTTTAATCATTATATGGATCTTTGTTTAATACTTCTTACTATAAATTTAACGCTACATTCAGACTTTTCCAAATAGGAACAAGTAAAATTGAATTCTCAAAAATTAATGATCTCACTTTGTATTTTTTTTTTATCATATAATGGTGAGTACAAAGGTAACTACCTGGTAGTACCCAAATAAAATCTTTTCGAACACAATATTATTAAAATGATAATGTTATATATTAATGTGGTGAAAAAATGTTGGGTAAGTTGAACTGGATTATCACCAAAATATATACAAAAAAGCACAAACACAAATAACGAATATTTTAATCTAAAAAAGGTACTAACCATCCATTCCTTGAGAACTTAACCTTAATGCCCCATATATGAACACAGAATCTAAACCTATGAAAAAAACAGAAGATGTAAAAGTTATCCACCAGGTGGATAGGGTAAACCTTTACGATTTTGGATATGAAAAATCAGGAAGCGTAAAAGGTGACCCGCAGGTATTTCAAACCTACTTAAACCGGATTGGTAATGGTGATCTGGTTGAAGAAGGCTACAAAGGCCTATCGGATGAAGAAAAAAACCAGCGCCGCGAACAAATTAAAACTCTGGAACAGGAGCTTGCCAATGTTCAAAAAGCAAATGAAAAATTTGAAAAAGACATTGACGATAAAGAAAAGAAGATAGACACACACCGGCAGGAACTTCTGAATATCAGCGAAAAGCACAAAGAAGATCCCTCCAAGTTAAAAAGAGAAAAATTCAGCCCAATGAAGTTTTCAGTAAACCTTTTTATACTGGTCTGTTTATCTCTTTACCTGTTCTTTTTCTATGTATCTACTGCATATAAAGCACTATATACAGACCTTGAAGCTATAGCAGAGCGAATAGCACAGGGATTGAGCACAGGCAGTCTTATGCCTCAGCCATCAGAGCTTGCTGATGCCCTGAGATACAACTATCTCTTATTTCTTGTACCCTTTGTTTTTTATGCATTTGGATGGGCATTCCATATTATGCTCGAAATGGAGAAGAAGATTAAGTTTGTTTTACTTGGATTACTTATCGCTGTAACTTTCACTGTTGACTTCTTACTGGCACTCCTGATACACAACAATACAGAGATGGCAAAAGAACTTATGGGATTAGAAACACAAATATGGAGCGGAAGTCCTACCTTTTGGGTAATACTTTGCATGGGATTTTTAGTATATATTATCTGGAGTATCCTTCTCGATTCACTCCTTAGAGAATGGGATAAACGCAGCATTACCAAAAACATTAAAAAGATTATTCAACATATGCGTAAGGATATAAAAATCCTGCATTCAAAAATCAAGGATGTTGCTCCAATTGAAAATAAAATTGCTGATTATCGTGAGGACATAAATACAGTAATGACCGGTAACCTTAAAAAATATATTGATCAGTTTACTAATGGGTGGGTTGCCTATCTGGCCCCGGAAAACATGAAACCTATCAAAATAAACTGCTTGCAAATAAAGACCGAATTTGAAGAAAAGAATAAGATCCGCCCGGGCATTGTAAAGGTAATTAGCAAACGATAACCACAAAACCCAAGACTATGAACAAAAATAAAAAGACTATTCTATTAATACTGGCGACTATTCTTATAATATCATGCCAGCCTCCACAACCCGTTAAAAAGGTTGAACCTACAGTAAAAAACAATTATATAATCTTGCTTGACCTCTCTGACAGGTTAATTGTACAGGAAAATCAGCCTGAGAGAGATAAAGAGATAATCATGAGTATTTACAACATCTTTAAGGAAAAAGTAAAAAAGGAATTATACATCAGGTCACGTGATGAAATTAAGGTAGTAATTGCTCCTCAAAAAGGAGATAAAATTAAAAAAGAGATCTTTGAAGACCGCTTGTATATTAACATGGAAAGTATTCCAAATGTATTGAAGAGCAAAAAAGAAGCAGAACGTACATCTCATTTCAAAGCCAACCTGGACACTTTGTATCAAAAAGCTGTATTTAGTAAAATACCAACAGATTACTATGGTGCAGACATCTGGCAATATTTTTATGAAGATTTACAAACCGATTATGTTAAAGACGATCTAACTAATAATTTCCTTTTCATCCTGACCGATGGGTATCCTATTGTTGGAAAGAACCAGGAGAAACTGCAGCCGGTAAAGAACACATTTCCCGATCTACATGTTATTCTTGTAGAAGCAGCTCCAAGAGAAAAAGACCTGGAGTGGGACAAAGTAATGAATATGTGGACCGATTGGTTTAATGAGATTAATATTGAAAAATACACTCTCATCAAGCGAAAAGCTATTTCTAAAGAAATTGAAGAAATGAGAGATATTGTATTTTCTGAAGAATAAAAAAGAATACAAACCGCAAAGACACAAAGGCGCAGAGATTTTAAAGAAAACTCAAATTTTATAGTCTTTGTGCCTCTGCGGTTAATTTAGTCCATGAACATAATTTAAAAAACTCTGCTATTGTAACATCTCAGAAACCTTTACAAACTTGTATCCCCTCTTTTGAAATTCCTGAATAATATAAGGTAATTTCGAATGAGGATAATCCTTTGTTCTTAACGATCCCAGGTGCATAAGTATAACTGTTCCATTTGCTCCATACTCTGAGTTTTTCCCATAAGATAGTAACCTTCCGGCAATCTCATCTGCTGTGTAATAAGCATCAGAAGTTGTGTCAGCAACCCAGTCCATCGTGTCCATACCATCTTCACGAGAACTACCCACAGTCCATCCAATATGCCGGTAGCCTTCTTCTGCAGCCCATCTGCGAATCTCTTCATTTTGTTCACCATAGGGTGAACGCCATAGTTTTGTCATTTCAGTTCCTGTTAACTTTTCAAAATACTTCTCAGCTTTTTCCAGTTCCCTTCGCAATTTACGACCATTCATTCCTTTTACCGTCTCATGCCTGCCATTTTCTTCATATGTGGTTAAATGAGGGTGACTCCACGAATGGTTACACACCTCATGACCTTCAGCCACCATTCTTTTTACAGTTTCAGGATGCAGTTTCATAAAATTTCCCGTAACAAACATGGTACATTTAATATTATATTCTTTCAGAATATCAAGAATCTCTCCGGCAACATTATCAAACCAACCTCCGTCAAAAGTCAGGGCAATTTGTTTTCTGGCAATGTCTCCCCGTGTAAAATCATGCACCAGATATTGCACAGGAGGCTTGCCGTACATGAAGTTAATCTCTTCCAGGATAATACTTCTTCCCTCGTCATCTAAAGATTTGACCACAAAATGGTTTAACCCGGGTTTTGCCAGCACATCATTAAACGCGAATCTTGTACCCTGAGTAACAACTGCAGCTACAACGGATCCATTTACAGTTAAACTTATTATTCTGTTGGGTTCAGCCAATCCGGATATAGTAAACCTGTTTTCAACAACAACCCCGTGTTGATAGCTGGTATCTATCTTTATTGAGTCGTGTTTGGCCAATTGCTCATGCACACAAACCCTTTCAATAATTATTGTATCTGTTGTTTTTAAATCATTGATCGTACAGTTTATAACATGTTGCAAATGTAAAATGTAATAAACACATAAACCTATTGCAGCAAGAATAATAATATCAAGGATGTTACGATATGATAGTAAAGGTTTAAGGAATTTTAAAGATATCTTTAACTTGGTAATTTTTGATATACTATTCTTGAAAATGGAAATAGTCCTCTCTCCTAATCTTTTAGTCAGAGCCTTGATCTTGACCATGATATTCTCAACATTCATTTTCATCCGGAAAACCGAGCATTAATCTTTTATTTAAAGGATATCCAACTCAAATATAGTGAAGTAGTTTTAAAAATTGACATTATATGGAATATAATATACTTAACAAGCCTATTTACTAATTAATTGGCCTGCAGCATCCTCATCAAGAAACCAAAATAAATTTCCACTTTTTGGTTGAATGAAGGCAGCCGGATATTTCATTTTGTCTTCCTGGCTGTTAAAAATATGTTTTAAAATCGGGGCCTTATTACTTCCTGTTACGAGAAAGTAGATATGACTTGCATTATTAATTACAGGTCCTGTTAGCGTAACACGATGCTGCCCCGTCACCGGGTGTTTGGTTACAGCGCAAATTGTCGGTGAATTGAATAATCCAAGCTGGTCAGGAAAAATGGAAGCTGTATGACCATCTTCGCCCATACCAAGGAGGATAATATCAAAAACAGGAAAACCATCCCTGGCGGGAAGATGCTTTTTTATTTCATCTGTATACCTCAAAGCCTCTCTATATGGAGCATTCTCACCTCTAATCCGATGAACATTTTCTGAAGGTATTGGTATTTTATCCAGCAAATACCTTCGAGCCATACCATAATTACTCTCCATATTATAGGGAGCCACACATCTTTCATCGCCCCAAAAAAAATGAATTTCTGCCCATGGAATTTTATCCATATAATTCTGTGCTAAAATATTAAACAACGCTTTAGGGGTATTCCCTCCTGAAAGAGCCATATTAAAATTCCTGCCTTCCCGCAATGACAAATTTATAACTTTATATAACTCACTGGCAAATGCCTCAGCCAGATTTTCATAGTGGGGATAAACACTTACATTTTCTTTATTTATCATAAAAAAACCTTTATAGTTCACAATATATGCCGTCATCGGCAAGGTTTTTACAAGGATACCTCCATGTAAGTCCTTGTCCTTCAACCAATGAATCAGCCACTTTAGGCCCCCAGGTGCCAGCAGGGTATCCATATAGTTTTGCTTTTTTGTTGCTACCCCAAACTTTTTGTATAGGATCAACAAACTTCCAGGCAGTTTCCACTGCATCGGCCCTGGCAAAAAGAGTAGAATCCCCGATCATCGCGTCATGCAATAATCTTTCATATGCTTCGGGAATATGTATGGAAGATAATTCATTATAATGAAAATCCATATTTACGTTTTGGACATTGAAGCCGGCGCCCGGAAGCTTCATACCAAATTTCAGGAGGATGCCCTCATCTGGTTGTATCCTTATTACCAATTGGTTACATCCTTCACAGCCTCCCTGCCTGGCAAATAAAAAATGAGGTGTCTGTTTAAAATGAATAACAATCTCAGTTACCCTTGTCGGAAGCCTTTTCCCTGTACGAATATAAAAAGGCACCCCACCCCATCGCCAGTTATCAATAAAAAACTTTATGGCAACATACGTTTCTGTCATCGATTTAGAGCCAACCCCTTGTTCTTCTCTATATCCTTTTACCTGATTTCCATTAATAGTAGATGCTACATACTGACCCCGGATAACCTGCTGGTATACCTCTTCCTCCTTAAGTATTCTTAGTGACTGGAACACTTTCATAGTCTCGTTCCTTATAGCATTAGCCTCCAAAGAAGAAGGCGGTTCCATGGCAGTAATTCCAACCATTTGTAATAAATGATTTTGCACCATATCTCTTAATGCTCCTGAACCATCATAGTATCCACCTCTGTTTTCTACCCCAATGCTTTCTGCAGAAGTTATTTCCACATGGTGTACATAATGACTATTCCATAAAGGTTCAAAGATCCCATTGGCAAACCGTGTAACAAGTAAATTCTGCACAGTTTCTTTTCCCAAATAATGGTCAATGCGATATATCTGGTCTTCAGTAAATTTCTGATGCAATCTTTTATTTAGTTCAATACTTGAAACCAGGTCATATCCGAAAGGTTTTTCAATAATTATCCTGCGATATCCTCTGGTTTGGTCAGTAAGGCCCACCGTCTTTAAATTTTCAGTTACCCTATCAAAAAGTAAAGGGGGTATTGCCATATAGAATAAATAATTACCTGCCTTACCCAGACCCTGATCAAGTTCATCAATTTTACTTTTCAGTTTTACAAAGTCGTTTCTTATATGCGTATCAATGGCAATATAATTCAGGTTTAACAGAAATATATCAAGCAAATTTTCTTCTTCCGAAACTTCTGAGAATTTTCTAATCCCCTCCTTCATTTTATCTCTGAATGCTTCATCTGAAATTTGCGTTCTGCTAACACCCAATATTGAATATTTTACAGGAAGAATCTTTTGTTGGGCAAGGTTGTAAACCGCTGGTATTAACTTACGATATGTCAAATCCCCTGAAGCACCAAAAATAATGAATATAGAATTTTCAGGAATTTTCATAATATTTTAACAATCATTTATTTACAGGATTCAACGCCCTTATTACAAAAGCTGTTAATCATTTTTGATGTAATTTAGAATTATTTGCTTTAAGTTTCACATAATGATAAAAAATATTATTAACCTAAACATACATATTTCACGTTGGCATCAGATAATCGAAATAATTTCGTCTATTCTATATTCCAAAATCATAATTGAAAGCCTTGATGTTTTCTGTTCCCGTTTCAAGAATTTTTACTTTTGCCCTGTCTGCTCTCCAGGCCGATTCTACAACTTCAAAATACTCCTTTTCAATCCTCTCTTTATCACTACATCTGACCACACAAAAAATTTCATCATCAGTTTTTCCATTAAGTTTACATTCGAGGATTATATCTTCATCTCTTCTTAGTTTATGAATTACCGTATAATCAACGATTTTATATTTTATCTTTTCATTGTTTCGCAATACCTGAACCATGAAAACAATATAATGCTTATCCTTTTTAAATACCATAAGAGCATATTCCTTCCCCGATGTTTTCGGCAACACTTTCCCTTGCTGGTGAGCCATCCCCTTTAGCTCGCTATAATCAGAATAGGTCTTACCTATGTAAGTATCATAGCTATGGGATTTTGTCTTATTCATTACAGAACATTCTGCAAATAAGATTAACACTACAATACAGAATAATAAAAATTTGAAATTCATTGTACAAATCTAACCTATTTATATTGAAATATGTTTTGTAACCGCCATATTAATCCAAAAATACTACTTTTTGATACTATAAACCTACATATGGATTTATACACCACTTTAAATATACAATTGTAATAATCCAAGTAAATTACGTTTAGTAATTTTGGTTTATTAAAAAATACCAGGTTTGAGAAGAAATCCAGCATTAGGTTTGGTATTGAAACAGGAGACTTATCCTCAAATAATGGTTTGGTGAATGATGTTAGGAAGGGAAGTAGTATTTTTTGTAGCTCACCTTTTTGAAGAAAAAGAATAAATTTATGTTAACTTCATACTACAAATACTTTAATAACGGATTGCAACTTTTTTATTTATTAATTGTATGATTAACCAGACCTTATATATCTTTATTAAGATGACAATATTTAATAAAAGGCTTTATTTCATCTGTTAATAATTTATTTTTAATGGTCAGATGGAACATCCACGAAGCTTTGACCTGAGCGGATGATTTTCGCTTATAATCATGCTCATGTGTGTTAAAATATTTATCATGGATGTTTCATTTTCTTCTTTTCCCTGATACTAAATACTATTTTTTGTCAAAACGAAAAATTGAATTTTGATAATTTTTCTGTTGAAAATGGCTTAAACCACAATTATATTCAAAAAGTATTCCAGGACAAAAAAGGATGGATATGGATCGGCACCAGCCTTGGTATTGAAAGATTTGACGGCTATAATTTTAAATCCTATCCATTAAAAACAAGCGACACATCCAGTATAGGTGGACTTATTGCCCGAACTTTTTTTTTTTGAAAGCACAAAAGGTATTTTGTATGTTGGCTATGAAGAATTGGGCCCGGGTATATACGACCGTGATCAAGATGAATTTAAACGTTTAATAATAAATGGAAAGACAATTATAACTAATACTTCGGTAAAAGGTTTGATTGAGGATAAAGATGGAAATTTATGGGCTGCTACAAAAGAAGCAGTTTATATTGCAACGAATAACTTCTGGGAGGCTGGATATCACCCGGCCTTCCCATATACTCCTCATTCAGGAAGTTTTTTATATCAAGTGAAATCGAGGATGTTCTTGTAATACTATACCCGATTTCAAAATCCATTACTAAATATCCATTATTATTTACTGTCCAATACTCATAAAATCCTGGTAAAAATTGTTCGCGGGTTAAAGGATGCAGAAACACATCATCAATGTTTAGCATCTTTGATTTGTAAATACCCGAAATCTGTCCGTCCCATTTCTTATAACCGACAAAAATCAGCGCCTTCAGGGTATTTTTATTTCTGTATTTAAGATATTCCTCTGTATTTTGTGATGATATGGGGTTGAACTCGATGGGATAAATATAAGTGTATCCGCCCTCCATCCCCATTATAAATTCTCCAACTGATTTTACCAGGCTCATTTCCAACTCGAAACCATATACTCTTGAGTTTTCTATGTTCAATGCCATAAATCCAAAGTTAGTAACCTGAGAATCGGGCAAATCATACAAACCAAATTCATACTGTATCAGGTCTGTATTTTCCGAATAGAATGCTGCCATATCCACTTGTCCTTTGCAACCTGCAAAACTCAGGCCCTGTTTTATACCCAACTCAGCACTCCATCCTGATTCAGGCACTATCTCAGGATTAGGATAAATACGAACAGCCCCAACAGTAGTATATGCATGTTTTTCGGCAATTGACGGGTACCTGTAACCCTGCCCGAATGAAGCCCTGAGAAATGTATACTTTAATACCTGGTAATTAATCCCCGTTCGAAATATAGGTTTTATTTTATCGGAATTTCCATCCAGGGCGTATTGTTCAAGCCTTATTCCTGCAACAGTATTCAATCCTTCAACAGGTTGGTAACTTAGTTGCGAATAAAGTGCAATATTCATCCCATCATGATTCCCATAAAAATTGGAAATAATCGAAGAATGCATTTCTGAAATCCCCATATTCAGGCCAACTTTTTTCAATGGATTATACCCAAAGCGATATTCGGAATAATATGAGTACGCATCACTATTATTATTTTTTGAATCTTCAGGATAACGGTTGTTTGTTGATTGAAACCTTGACTGAAACTCATGAGTAATTTTAGTGTTTGGAGAATACGAAATATAGGGATCAAGTGCAAAACCAAATCCTTTCAATTCGAGCACAGTTTCAGGTTTCTGAATAAGGGCTCCGGTTTCTCCGTCCTGCCATAAAATAAAATCAATCCGTTTGGTAAGCATTGTATTTAAATTGACACCAAACTGCAAACCCTCTATTTGCTTACTATTGCGGTTCCATTTAGCATTAAAACGAGCCATCTTTTTTATATTATCCTTCCTGTATCCTTCATCATCATGCAATGTTAAACCTACCCCAAAATCATTTGCTGCCAATTTCCCCGCATGAAAGAAAGATACACTATTAAAAGTCCTCGGACTATCCCACCACTTCCACGCTTTGTTTTTTGGCGAATCATAAATTCCCGATTGTACAATAACCTTAGTAAAAGGTTCTTCTGTAGTTTTTGTAGTACGAAAGTTTATAACCCCATTCAGTGCAGATGAACCATATAATACTGAAGATGCCCCCTTTAATATTTCTATCTTCGAAACACTTTCGAGGGGTAAGAAGTGCCATTTTACATTACCTGCATCCGTTGCCAGTACGGGCAATCCATCTACAAGCACCAGAACCCTGCTTCCCGCTCCATAACTATAACCGCTTCCACCACGTATAGAAGCTTGTCCATCAAGAATTTCCACACCGGGAATTTTCTGTATAATATCTTCAGCATGTATTGTATGATTTTTTGCCAGCCTGTCTGCAGATAAAGTCGTCATGGATACTGTAAGATTCGATATCTTTTCTTCTGTCTTCGATGCACTTACAACAACTTCTTCTAATTCTTCAATAGCAGGACTTAAAAAGACTTCGATATGAAATGTGTCTAATGAAGGAATCCGGAAAGTTTTTTTTTGCTGATTATACCCCAGGTAGCGGAATGTAATGGTAAGATCACCTGTATCACTATAAAAACCGAATTTACCTGCAGCATCGGTTAACACCCCTGATTGATCTGCATATAAAACACTCACTCCTTCCAGAATATTTTTAGTATGGGTTTCTTTTACCACACCGTGAATCCATACAAGATTATCCTGAGACTTCGAATATAAACTAATAAATAATACAGAAATAAATATCAGGATGCGTATCTTCATCAATTTTAAGAGATTGAACTATAAAGACTAACTTCCTTAAAAAATTTTACAATGGCACAAATGTCATCTTTACCTGCAATATATGTCCTGAATCTCTTTGAGATGGGTAAAGGGTAAGAAGTTTTAGTGAGTTTTCTGTTAATTCATGAACCACTGCCCTTGCGATTGCTGGTAGAGAATCAGAATCAATGAATAATTGTGTTTCATCGTCATTAAACCACCAATTTCCTAAATAAACACCTACATAACCTGTACCATCTTCATTAAAACATGTTTCACCTGCAAAATTATGCAGGATCCCGCCTTCCCCGCCTTCTTCCACTCCATCCGCCAACAGGCTGTCATTTATCCAGGCATGACTTGTAAGCAAAATAAACCGCTGGGATTTCTCATCATCCTTTTTGTTACAACTCATAATGATTATTGACCCGAAGACCAGTATTAAACATATATTTCGTGTTTTCATTTAATTTACTTTATTTCATATGTGACTCAAAATTACGAAAGTATGCAAAGATTCCAATAAATTTTGCTATATTTATAGTAACATCAAAAAATACCTGCCATGAGCAAAGACAAGGACAAAAAAAAGAAAAAAGATAAACCTGAAAAGAAATCAGAGATTAAAACAAAAGCTGCTTCAGCAAAAGTTAAAGCTAAAGCTTCTTCAGATATAGTTCATAAAAAAGAACCCTTGGATAAAAAATTCTATGAAAAGGAGCTGGCTAAGCTCCAGATTGAACTGGCCAAACTTCATTACTGGGTAAAAAACCAGGGATTAAAAGTGGTGGTAATATTTGAAGGACGTGATGCTGCCGGTAAAGGTGGTGTTATAAAACGTATAACCGAATGCCTCAGCCCCAGGATATGCAGAGTGGTTGCATTGGCCACACCCACTGAACGCGACAAAACACAATGGTATTTTCAACGGTATGTACCACACCTTCCTGCCGGTGGTGAAATGGTACTTTTTGACCGCAGCTGGTACAACCGTGCAGGTGTTGAGAGAGTTATGGGATTCTGTACTGCAGATGAATACCAGGAATTTCTCCGCTCCTGCCCTGAGTATGAACGTATGCTTATCAGATCGGGCATAATCCTTATTAAATACTGGTTCTCTGTTTCAGATGATGAACAGGAAAAACGGTTCCGGGACCGCATTGATGACCCCACTAAACGCTGGAAATTAAGCCCTATGGACCTTGCTTCCAGAGAAAAATGGGTAGAATACTCTGAAGCAAAGGATGAGATGTTTAAATATACGGATATTAAACAAGCCCCATGGTATGTTGTAGAAGCTGATGATAAGAAAAGGGCAAGGCTTAATTGTATTCATCATTTGCTTAGCCTGATTCCTTATGAAGATCTAACACCGGAACCGATTAAACTCCCACCCCGGAAAGACAGGAAAGCCTATGTAAGGCCACCTTTTTCGGATCAAACTTTTGTACCTCAGGCATATTAGGATTGAAAAATGAAACATCCATGATAAATATTTTAACACACACAAGCATGATTATAAGCGAAAATCATCCGCTCAGGTAAAAGCTTCGTGGA
>JAFGOZ010000367.1 GCA_016926235.1 Bacteroidales bacterium
ACTGGCTGCCGTACTGCTTATGCCAGGTCTCCGGGTTGGTCGCACCAGGCAACGGACCGGTCCCAATTTCAATCGCATTGGGTTGCGGAGGCGTGGCGATTGGTGTCATCTGGTCGTTTTGCGCGTGTGCCTGTGATGCAAGTACAGCGACCAACGCAAGCACAGCGACGACCAAATGAGAATAGGTTGACCCCGCGAACGCTAGCGTTGTCCAAAGATTTGAGATTTTTCTCATGTCAGATTCTCCAATTGTGTTGTGATTTAGAATTAAGTTATATTGCCCTAAAGTTTGAAAAGTATCGCGTATTGACAAACGCCGAAACGAATAGACGCCTTCTCGACCCTCGTCGACCCAGCAGGAAGCCTAATTGTTTAACAGGCGCCGAGCAAACGACACTTAAATCAACGAAGTAATTCCAGAAAAGCCTGCTTGTTAAAATTCATGGTACGCGTAGGCGTTTTCGTTCAAACATTTGTTATTTTTAAACTTGTTTATAATAGAAAGGCAGTTTTTGATGCGGTTGATCATAATTCTGCTTATAACTGCTATCTATCATACTTCATTTATGTACTAATCGAATCTCTAAATTGTAACCGACAGCTTCAGCATATTTTTTTATAGTTGCAAGTGAAGGTGAATGTTTGCCGCTCGTTAACGAGGATTCCAGTCGTGTAATTGCCGGAGGTTTTGTACCCATTCGTTCAGCTATTTGAGCTTGACTCAAACCAGCGCTTTGACGAGCAAGTAACATTTCTCTTAAAAGTGTAAATTCAGGTTCGAGAGATTTATATTCAGCATTGACACCTTTACGGAGTAATGCTTTCTCTTTTAAACTATTGTGATTCATTTTCTGTTACCTCTTTTAGTCTTGATATTGCAACCTGTATTTCTTTTTTGGGAATTTTCTGTGATTTTTTGATAAAGACATGAAGCATGATAATTCGTTTATTTATTGCAGTACAATAAAATACCCGCGCGATTCCAGCTTTGCTTTTAATGCGAAGCTCAAACAAGCCTTTTTGTATTACTTTCGTATGGGGCATTCCAAATTTGGCCCAAATTCTAACATTAAATCTGTCAATCGTAAATATCTTGCAAGTAAACCATCTGGGAGATCAAGAATTGCTTCTTCAAGTTTCCTATTGAAATATTCAATGATCCACTTCATACAATTAATATAACATATTTGTTACTATGGTGCAACTAAAAAATAACCATGCTAACCGGCGCGAACATAGGAAGCACTTCAAAAAAGTTCAGTCTAAACAAATCCGCGGTCACAAAAACTGGCCAGACGCAGTGAAGGATCGCGTCCGGTTGAGCAAGATGTTAGTGCGCCACTAATTTACATAAGTTGTACAGATACTATTTTTGAAATATTAATTTCTTAGTTTCTGAAATTTCACCTGCCTGTAATTTGTAAAAATATATTCCGCTTGGCAATTCTCTTGCTGACCATTTTACTTGGTGCATTCCAACTGTTAGGTACTCATTTATTAATGTTTCTTTTTCCTGCCCCATAAGATTAAATATTTTTAAAGTAACCATTTCAGATTTTGGCAAGGTAAATTTTATATTCGTAAATGGATTAAAGGGATTTGGATAATTATTAAAAAGTTTAAAATCCTTAATTTTCTCTGCTTCTTTTATTGTAACATCACTACCTTCATCCCAAAGAATATGTTCATAATCAAGCTGGTCCAAAGAATCAGCAAGTATCCGTATCGCTTGTTCTGTAAATCCCAGATTCCAACGTAAATCCAAATAACCACCACCATAACCTTCTGTATCGACCCATTGATTGTATAAATAATCCAATGGATATAGATTTGGTAAATCATTATCATTCAATTGATTGTGATGCAGTGTTAAATGCGTAATTTTAGTTAGATTGGATAGTGCATCAATATCTTCGATTTCATTTGAATGAAGATAGAGATTAAATATTTCCGTAAGATTTGATAATACAGAAATGTCTTGAATATGGTTGTTATTTATATATAATTGGCTTATACTTATCAGACCAGATAATGAATTGATATTGTTTATGTTATTAAATGATAGAAATAAGCTACGTAAATGTAATAAGCCAGATAGGGCATCAATGTTCTTAATTTGATTATTTGATAACGAAAGAATTTCCAAATCTGTAAAATTCGAGAGAACATCAATATCTTCAATCTGATTATCCATAATATTTAAATCTCTTAAATTTGATAAATTTGTCAGCGCATCAATGTTACTGATTTGGTTTCCATCAGCGGATAATCTAATTAAGTTAATGAGGTCTGAAACAGCATTGATATTTTCAATCTGGTTGTAACTTAAATTAAGATGTTCCAATTTCGTTAATCCTGCCAATAAGGAGATATTGTTAATTTGATTATAATGGAGTGATAGGAATTTTAGATTCAGAGCATATTCTAGACCTGTAATATCCGATATTTCCAATCCGTCTGCATATAACATACTAAGTGAAAGCATATCAGTATCAAGAATATCATCTGTTGGTATATTCAACGAGTCTCGAACAACTTGCTCTAAATTTGGGTCGTTGAAATTAACTACAATTTGAGCAGATAATAAATGAGTTGAAATACATATCATAATGGTGATAATAAAAATCTTCATTTTTAAGCCCTCCATATTATTGGCTAACATTATGACAATATTGAACAGCATACTTACTCCTAATATTATTCGAGATTTGAAAGAACATACTCTTTAATCTTTTTATATAAATCATCTTTTTGATATCCTTGCCATCCAGGAATACATTTATCTAAATCAATTTTATTTTTCTTATCTAAAAAGGGCAATGCGAAGGCTAATCCGGGACCTTGAATTTGATAAAACCTGCCTAACCTAAAAATAACAACCCGTTCATTTTCTTTGATGATTGATAATGATGGTAATATGAAAATCATCATTAAAAATATCCAGATAATAAATGTTAACCCCATTATTTACTCCCTTTTTTAAATCCGGGTAGGTCACCGGCCTTACGGCCGGATTCCCCCCTCAGAACCGTACGCGATAGTTTCCCATCATACGGCTCAAGCATCTCAAA
>JAFGOZ010000368.1 GCA_016926235.1 Bacteroidales bacterium
AGAAAAACTCGGCTAAAGCCCCAAGGGGATTTAAACTAATGGAATTTAAAATAAAATGAACAGTAAGCTTTTCGATACGGTAGTTACAATTGTCTTTTATTTCCTCTTTAATCTGGCAGTCTCGGCATTATGTATGCTGTTTTTACAGATAACTTTCAGGGAATGCCTGGTTTATTCCGCAGCAAACTCACTGTGGATGACTGTAGTGATGCCGCCGATAATGAGGAGTTTCAATTTCAGGAGACATTAGCATTTTAATTAAAATATTATGAGTACCGGCATTAATACTGTGAGAAACCAAATACTCCCGTTTCTGATTTTGCTTCTTTTGCTTTGGTCTGATTTTGTTTTCGCCCAGCACAACAAGAAGGACAATGATTTTTATTTCTCTGTCATAAAAGTCGTCGACGGCGATACCTTCTGGATCGACGACAGCTCTGGAAAGGGATTGAAGGTAAGGCTTATAGGTGTCGATGCCCCGGAGTCACGTAATACAGGTAATAAAGTAAAAGGCTATTATGGTAAAGAAGCGTCTGAATACCTCACAAGCCTTATCGGCGGCAGGAAAGTAGGTCTGGAATATGACATCGACAGCACTGATCAATACGGCCGCACACTTGCTTATGTATACCTTGAGGATGGAACATTTGTGAATGCAAACCTCCTGAAAAACGGTTATGCCATGATAATGACAGTCCCTCCGAATGTGAAGTATGTTGATTACTTTATTAAGATATCGAGGAAAGCAAGAAAAAGGGGGAAGGGATTGTGGGGGGCAGATAATTGATGATTGATGATTGATGATTGGCGATCTGAGCCAATCAAACTATGATACAGATGGAATCATTTTATTATATATAACTTGGTTGCTTCAAATGAATTAAGTGTTAACTATAATTAACTGATTATATGAAAGCCGACCTTCATTTCCATTCGAAATTTTCCGATGGCACCTTATGGCCGGAGGAAATTGTGAAACAAGCAAAAGAAATGGATTTTGAAGTCATCGCCCTTACCGATCATGATACTTTGTCTGGAGTTGAAAGATTTATTCAGGCTTGCAGAGAGATGTATATTACAGGTATCCCTGCAGTTGAAATAGATTATGATCCCTCTGATGTCGGATATGAAAGTGAACTGCTGGCATATTTCCCTGGAGCTAACTATACCAGAACATTAACGGTTTTAGATGAGCTTCAGAAACGCCGAAGGGATATTGCATCCGTTGCAATTGATATAGAAAGCAGAGAGTATGGAAGAAAAGATCTTTCAATTCATGAACTTATAAGACTCAAGATAAATGATCCTTCCGCTGAATTCAATCCGGAAGAAATATCAATTACCAAGCCCGATATATTCAGATATTTTCATATTAAAAGTGTACTTCCCGAATATAGAGTAAATGACTATATAAAGTTTAAAACAGAATTCTTTGATCGTCAGGAATTCAGAGATATTTCTGAATCAAAACCAGGATTCAGGGAATGGATCAATATTATAAATGATGATGGAGGGTTTGCAGTCCTTGCCCATCCTGCATACCACTATAACCTGGACATCAACCTGATTAAAGCTGACAGGGAGAATTTACTGGATAAATTCTTACAGTTTAAGCAAATGGGATTATGGGGCATTGAACTCCACCCTTATAATATTAAAGAAAATGGAAAGATATTGAATGGATTTTTCAGGAAACTGGCAGAGGAGACAGGTCTAAAAATCACCATCGGATCAGACTACCATGGATCTGGTACTGATAAAGATGTTTTTGGAGAATTTTATGGTGACTTTGGTGGATTTGAGAGATAGTAAAAGCTTGTAATTGTAAATACTAAAAACTAACCATATGAATTCAAATATTATTTTTCAGATTTCATGGCCTGACATTGTCAACATTATTTCGGAATCGAAAAGTAGAATCAGGCTTATTCTGCCTTCAATTCATGTCGAATGGGTCATCCTGTTGGAAGCAGCATTACTCAGAAAGATTGATATTAAAGTCTGTGTTAATAATACTGAGAAAATCATTAGGGAAGGATATGGAGATGACAGTGCTATTAAAAAGCTTTTAGATTTGAATGTTCTGGTCAACGAATCAAGTCCAAGCCGTATCTCACTTATTTCTGTTGACAATAACCACTTTCTATACTTCCCCACAAGTCGCATATTTGAAGATCCTGTAGATGAAGGAATATCAAATGCAATTGCTTTGGATCAGGTTACTGCTGTATCAATACTGTCAGCCTTTTTCCCTGAAGAATTGAGTATTTTAAGAAACAACCTTGCAGACAGGAGGATGGTTATTAATGAAGAATATCAAGAAAGAATGGAAAATGTCATAGAAGATTTTAGTCTTGGTAAGATAAATAGAAAGGCAAATACCTTTGATCAGGGTAAATTTCAAAGCATCTGTAACGAATTAAAAATAAATCCGCCAATTGAACCGGATCTTAAACGTGCTATTGATATATATAATTTAAAAGTTCAGTTTGTTGAACTGAGATTTGAAAATGGCAAGATAACCGGGAAGAGGGTGAGGATTCCTAAAAAAGCATTACCGTTTGAAAGTCCTGAGCTTAAGAGAATTCTTGATGCTGGAATGAAAATATTTCCTAACGCAATTAAAAATAAAACATTTCATTTATATGCGTCAATTCAGAATGAAGTAAAAAGAATAAGGGAGAAATACCTGCAAGCAATTAAATGCAGACCACAAAAAAGTATATTGATTAAAAAATATAAATCAGATTTTCAAAATGATATTGATGAAATTAATAAACATATTGAAACTGTAAAACTGAAATTGATAAATGATATAGATACAGAAATAGAAAAATCCAAAAACCGTTTAGAAACAGAATTATTTGAATATTTCAGAAAAAATCCACCGGCGGAAATCAAGAAATATTATTCCAATGATAAATTACCCTTAAAGGTTAATGATTATGTAGGTGGTCTGATGAAAAACATGAAATTCCCTAAAGCTCATGAGTTAATAGAAGGCATGAAGCTTATCGTTAATTTCTACGATCTTACTTGGGATGATTTTAGTGATAAAGAACTGTTAAATGAATTTGATGAAAAGAGGATTTTAAAATATGATCTTGATTCAATCAGACAATTATCAAAAGCTTTCAAGGTTAGGAAGTAGATATTTCTTATAGAAATAAAACCTGCCATATTTCTTGCATTTCTAAAAATCTTTCGTAAATTGCGTAAATGGCTGAATATTAATTTAATATAATTAATATTTAATGTTAATTAATAAAATTAAACTAATTCATTATGAAAGCTAATTTTAAAATTAACCAACGAATGAATGCAAGATCATTTAATGCTGATAATAGCCTTGAAAAACACTTTAATACTGTTGCATATCTGATTATGAATCATAGTATCCTGGAGATAGACAAAAACAGTTACAGACTTACTGAAATAGAATTTTATTTTTATAATGAAGATTTTCATGAGGATCCTTATATTCATAAGCACAGGCTGCAATTAATGACTGGACAGTGGTATTTCCATGGATCTGGTCTCGATATAACCTTTGGTGATGGCAAGAATTATGGCGGTATTCTTATTCGTGGTATTAAATCATTAACCGGAGACGAGAATTCTTTTATCAGCGGGCCACTGAATGTTGTACAGGAAATATTCTCATCGTTTGGAAATATTGGCATTAAGGATCATTTATTCAGAATAATTGAGACTAATGATATCCCATCTGAAGATATTGTAAAATCAACACGGGTAGGGCTAAAAGAAAAGGAACCAACAGGTTTTAAGGAAAAGTATTATCGTTATCTCACATGTCCCTTTGAACCAGGCCATAAATACACAGAAAAAACAATTGTTGCTCAATCAATGCTGAAAAATGAAATAAAATTGAGATCATATTCAAAGAAAGAAATCAATGATGGTTTTAAGTGGAAAATACTAAAATAGAATATGAGAGCATTCAATGATCATGTATGGTTTTCTTCATTATTTGCAGAGAGATTCCCTGAGACTTTTTCCGATATCATTAAGATCATGTCAGGTCATAAAATAAAACATGATTTGCTTGAAATGACTAAAGACGTTTGGATTCGTGATTTTATGCCTGTCAGAAGAAGTGATGGGAGATACCTCTTATTCAATTACGATCCCTCTTACCTTAAACCACACTGGCAGCATCTTAAGACATCAAGAAGAGATATAATCAGGATATGTGAAAAATTTGAACTTGATTTTATTGACATGGAAGAGATAATACTTGATGGTGGAAATGTAATTGCTGGGTCACAATCAGTGATAATTACTGATGATGTTTTCAGGGAAAATGGAATCGTGAACGATAAACTCAACCAGGTTGAGCTTATGGACAGGCTGGCTTCATACTTTGATTCTGAGATAATTATCATACCACATCAACCGGGCGATATTTTGGGTCATGCAGATGGTCTTGTTAGATTTCTCGATGCAAAGACTGTTATTGTCAATGATTTTGCATCTGATACGAATAAAAAGTTCATTGAAAGCATAACCTTCCTTAAGACATTGTTTCATAAGCTGGAAAATAAAGGATTGGATATTATCCCTGCCCCTTATGCACCACAGGAGGGAAAAACGAAAGATGGAATACCTGTTGCAACTGGCATTTATATCAATTACCTGGAAACCACAAGAGAGATCTTCCTGCCACAGTTCGGTGAAAATCTGCAAGATAAAGATGCTGAGGCCTTGCATCGGTTCAAAGAAATATTCAGACCAGAAGGGAAAACCATAGTACCTGTCAAATGTACTGACATTGCAAAGGAAGGGGGAGTATTGAATTGTGTTTCGTGGAACTGAATTTAAATTGGGCGCAACGGCTCAACGGTGCAACGGATCAAGGGCTTAAATGTGTAAGGGTAAAATAGTGCATTGAAAGCATCGGAAACAGTGAAACCCGGTGATAAACTCTGTGTTACTCCGTGTTTTAAAATATAGATTTTATTTCCCCGTCTTTCAATTCAACAACCTTCCCAATAAATATGTTCTTATATTCTCCACTGCTGAAAGTATGTATCGGTACTATATACTTTGGTTTTACAGCTTTAACCATTTTCTTCAATGTCTCAATATCTGCATGCCCGCTTGTGTGGATGTTATAGAAAGAAAATCCTTTGGATCTGAAATATTCCAGGAATTTTTTAGTCCCAGGTTTAAATTTGTAACCTTCCCACATTGAATAGATAAAGTTACCGCCATAAATGCCTTTAATGTGTTCAATATCTTTTTGCATTGATGGTCTGATAAGCATAACATATTTATCAGGTTGGGTGCTGATCTCCTCCTTCTTGATCTTATAGCTTTTAAACCGGTAAAGCATCTTTTCATTACCCTGATCTGCCAGCTTTTTGGATGTATAGTAGGAGAAAATCACTTTTATATTTTCAAATGCCTTCGACGGATATGGGGTTCCTCCAAATTCTGATATTTCTTTTAGTATTGTTGCCACGTAAATATCAACGACCATGATCTTTCCGGTCCTTTTGCAAGCCTTGTAAACTGAGACTATCCTGTCGATATTCTGGCCCGATGCATAAACGACATTAATCCTTCCCGGGTTACTGAAGGTTTTGACCAGATCATATTCAATGTTCCATTCACTTCTGAATGATTTTGGTGATCGTCCGATTGATGTTCCCTCAAGAAGCAGGAAATCAACATTTTTAGGGGCATTATGGGTAAACCATTTAAATACACCTGCTTTTCGGCCATGTCCCCTGAAATCGCCTGAATAGAAAATGTTTTTACCACCGGATTCAATGAGCAGTGAATAGGAATCAAAGGCAGAATGATCCGCCCAGTAGGGTGTTATTGTAATGTCACCGATTGAAAAAGGTTTTTCTCTTTCATAATAAACAGGATTTGGGATAGTAATATCTTGTGGTGTAAATGTATTGCTGATCTCAATAAGTTTATGTGTTGCCTTTCCCAAGTAACATTTGATGGCCGGATTGATATAACTGAATAGCCCGTAATGATCCTGGTGAGGGTGACTTATTATTATTCCGTCGATCAAATCCTCATCATCGTATATACCTTTTACATAGGGTAGAACTCCGGCTTTTATTAACTCATCACGAGACAGGTTTTTATATTTTCTGATATCAAATTCAGATCCATCTTTTTGTACAAGGGGCATACCGAAGTCGACAAGAATCCTGGTGGTTTCAGTCCATATTTCAACGCATGAACCGCCAATCTCATGGGTGCCGCGATGGATTTTAAAATGCATGTTTTATAATTTTGATAAGCCAGTTCTCAATGTGTAATTGTATATCCTCAGATTCTTCAGAAAATCTTTTCCCAGTTTATTCCTTGTAAAACGAAGAATCTCATCAAATTTTTCTTTCGCAGAACTTCTTTTGTTAAACTCAGATATAACCAATACTGGTATTAACTTTTTAAGTGAATCAGGTTTGGGCCAATCAGGATTTATGAGACCTATTTTTTGTTTTTGAACCAGCATATCAAATACAGCTTCTTCAAGCTTGTTAACAGGGTAATGTGTGAAAATATCATAGTATAAACCAATCTGCAAGGAGCTCAGGTATATACCGGAAGTATTTGTACCATGTTTGTATTCAATCAATAAAAGATTTCCTTTTTTATCCAGAGCTAGGAAATCAAGCTCATTTCCTATGGCTTTATTCTGAAGATTTTTTCCATAACGTTTAGAATTAAAATTTGAAATTTCCTTTTGCAATAGTTTATATTTCATCTGGGTTCTTCCAAAAATTTCATCCTTTTCATTCTGGGTTGAGTAACCTATAACAGCCTCTTTATCAATAATTACAAAATCATCCTTTGGAGTACTGAAGATTCCATATCTCCTTGACAATTCATTCTGGTAATATCCTTCTTTTTCATTCTTATAGTATCTGTCAAATTTTGGATTCTTTTCAATGAGAGTAATCAGGCTTTGAATGTCTTTTTGGAAATTGTTATGGATGCTTTTAATCTCATACATTTGAGGAGACATATTTTTATATTTCTTATCCGCACTTATTCTTATCGTCTCAGTATTATCTGTGGGATGAATTGTAAGAAGTCTTGTTAGTCCCCGGTATACTGATATCCACTCAGTTGAATTATTTTTACCAATTAAAAAATCCAATTCCTTATGATTCTTGACATATTTAAAAAGCCACCTGAGAGAACCATCATCTTCAATATGTTTTGAAAATGAATCTGAGATTTTTCGATTATAGTACATCTTTAAAATATTATGCCAATGCTAAAACCATGGTTTTTACGTATTCAATCATATCAATTAATCTTTTTGCATTTTCAACTGTTTGTTCCATCTTTTCAAATGATACCTGAATTGTTGAAGACAGAGGTTTTGCCCTTATTCCCAAATGTTCAAAGTTATCATTGATTCCTCGTGAAAATTCCTCAAGGATCTTCTTAAGATCAATACTGTTATCATCATTTCTGAATATGTCTTGCCTTGAGAATGTCCGTTCATTAAACCTGAAATCAAATTCATTTTTCCAGTTACCATCATTATCCTTGTAGGGAAGATATACAAAGGCTCCTTTTTCTTTATTTGGAGCTGCATCTTTTGCAAACTTCTTCTTGGTGACCAGGTTTGCATGATCGATCATCATGGAACAATATCTTTTTTTAAACTTTCCTTTACCTTCTGAATCAAAATTTTCATCCACCAGGTACCTGTTCTGGTCAATCCACTCTTTAAGATGTTTCTCAAAAATATGGTTAAAATCCTGGTGTCTGGATTTTCTAAATATTTTGCTTGCAAGTAAGAAGACAGCAATAACAACCACTAAGCCAGCAAGGTCTTTTAGAGCATCGAGAAGATGTTCAGTATTTATACCTTTTACAAATAGATTTATCACTACCGCTATAATTCCTACAGTAGCAAAAACCGCAGTCAGGCGTTTTTCGAGTTTATCATCATTAGTTTTCATAGTTTGCTTAGTAAGTAGAGGTATATAAATTTACGAAGAAATTTAGGAAATATTGAGGATATTGGTATTAGTAATCTTATTTACTCTTCCCCTGATTAAATTATGGTTACCAGGCAGATAAATAAAATTGGATTAGATGACTCTCAATGGATTTAAAGTCTGTAAAATAAATAATTCCACCATAGCATTCCCTACCTTATCCCATGTCAAACCTAATAGAAAATATAAACCGCAAGTATATTTGATTTGTCTTTGTTTAAATAAAAGCCTACGGCACAAAAGTTTCGGGGGTTTTTTATGGCGGTGTGGCGGTATGACGGTATGACGGTATAACGGAAGGAGCGTCATTCGATGGTCATTGGCTTCGCTTCCGCCTTCGTCCCGACTCGGGACTACGGCGGACAGGCAAGATTCAATACACCTTTTTTAAGATCTTTTAAGTCGCTTAAA
The DNA here is from genome assembly GCA_016926235.1 of Bacteroidales bacterium. Next base: position 8,418 of record JAFGOZ010000368.1, read on the forward strand.
CTAAAAATTATTATGTTATGTCGAATACATTGTGCAAA
>JAFGOZ010000369.1 GCA_016926235.1 Bacteroidales bacterium
CAGTATATTTCGCCAATAATAGCGAATAAAGTGTTTATTGCCGATACGGTTCCGAACGGTTTGGAGGACGTTAAAAAGGCAGCAAAAGAGTTCGATGTGGTTTGCATTGATAGCTGGGGGAAGATACCAGGCACAAAGCCGGACGATTTTGACAAGCTCCGCAAGGAATTTCCGAAAACCATGTTCATCGTGATTTTCCAATCGACCACAAATGGCACGGCCAGGGGTGGTAGTATGCCGGAATACGATGCAGGTATCGTTATCCAGGTTGCCGATGGTGGTCGGGCTTATTGTGAGAAAAACCGGTATAATGGCGAGGCCTTGACTTACCTGGTGTTTGAGCGGAAACTTGAAGGTTAATCAGTGGGATTTAAATAGAGGTTTCCTATCTTGGACCTCTAAATAGTTTTTGGTTACACTTAGAAAACTCCATTCAACCTTCAGCTTATTTGGAGAATATGTTTAGTTTGCTATACCCTCCAATCAAGCGTATGAAAGCAACGCTTGATTGGAGGGTAAGTGTTAGCCGGTATGAAATCCTGGGGATTGCGGGTTACATACTTATCAAGGTACACCAAACTTTGATGCGGGGCAGTCCCAGCGCATAACCACCTAACCCTCAATCTTATATATCGCATATTACGCACTGGCGATTTTTGTCTTTTAATCTCATTATCAATCAATTTTGCTGCAATGTAGCCCGTGCGTTCGGACAGACACACTCTTTGACAAGCTTTGGTAATAGCTTTGGCTTGTGGGGCTTGGCAATGTGTGAGGCTGTGAAGCGTGGGTTTTGCAATCATTTTACCCCGTTTTCAATTATTTCAATTTCTTCGGCTGTCAAATCGTAAAGTTGGTAAACCAATTGGTCGATTTGATTTTCTAAGTCAGAGGTATCAGTTGAAGGCTTTTGTTTTTTTATTTCATTGATTTTTACAGAAACAGACTCAATTAATGAAACAAAATTGTCATCATATTTTATAGGAATCTGTCGTAAGTCTTCGGGATAAATACTTGAATAACTACCTTGTAAAGTATCTGTGCTTAAAAATTTACTAAAAAAATAAGTAATTAACTTACTGTTGAGTATTGCGGCGATAAGTTTTAAACTATACTTACTATCAATAATAGCATCCCACTTTTTTTCAGGTTTTTGAAACTCCAATATTTGCTGATTCCACAATACAAGGTGCATCAAATTATCGTTGGAATAATATTTTTCATCATCAAAGCAAGCAATTATGCTATTATTCTTACCACTTATTCTTCTAACAATTACTTTTTCAGATTCAAAAAGTAAAGGAAATTTTGGTCTATGAAAAAAATCTTTTTTAGAATCATAGTCCATAAAAGTACCGTCAAAAATTATTGTATGTGATGATAAATTTGAGCCTATTACATATTTTTTAAATCCATCTTGGGGTTGTTTGGTTATAACATCATCTTTAGTAAATTTTATAGGACTTCCAATTTTCGAATGTGCAACTACCCCTGTATTTATACAAACTATATTGCCTAACAGAACTGCATTTGCATTTAGCTTTTTAAATAAAACAATATCTTGATTATTCACATTTGTTTTAAATGCAAAATTCTTTAAATCTTTAAAAAAATCTTGAAATACTATTGACCCTTTTTCATCTACAGAATTTTTTACAATAAAGGTATTGCTATTTGGTTTTGCTTTCTGAACCAAATAAATACCTGTTTGACGTGCAACATCTTCAAAAACAACAAGTTCTTTGAAATCGATTAACTCTAAAATTCTAATTTGATTAAGAAAGTATCTTCTTAATTCTGTAGAATGTTTTTCTTTATAAAATGATGTTGGTAAAATATAAGAGTTGTAACCAAACTCTTTAAGTATTGAACTGCCAAGCATTACAAAACATCCGAATAAATCCCAATGACCATTTAAATAAGGTTTAAATACTTCCTCAAGATAAATTACTATGTTCCTATTGCTTTCTGATAAATCCCAATTTGAAATATATGGCGGATTCCCAATTATGATATCAAAGCCAACAAAATCACCGTTGTTGTCAAGCACTTCGGGAAACTCAAACCGCCACTCAAAAGCATTTTCATAAATTTTATTGCTTTTTATTTCTTCAATTTCAGCTTCCAGCTTTTGAGATTCTGCGGTTAGTTTAGTAACTTTTGCATTCCATTCGTCTTTTTCTTTTTTCGAGAGTTCAAATAGCTGCCCTTGATTTGTCATTGAAAACAATTCGCCATTTAATGCTCTCAGTCGTTTTACTTTTGGGTCGTTTTGCGATATTTCGCTACGGAAATTGGTTTTAATTTCGTTTATTAACCTTTCCATTTCACGCTTCTGCTCTTTGCTTTGGGCGTTTCTGTATGTGTCAACAGCAAGGCGGTAACTGTCAATAGTCCATTTACTTGCACTTTTTTTCAATGCCTGTTTTAAATCGGCATCGAGTGCAAAACGGCTTATTAAAGAGTTTCCGCATTTTATGTTTATGTCAATGTTTGGAAGGGTTTCAAGTTCCGTTTCATTTTTGTAATAGGCGTTTTTCAATAACTCAATCCACAAACGCAAACGACAAATTTTTACCGAATTAGGGTTTATGTCAACGCCAAACAAACAGTTTTCAATAATGGTTTGCTTTTCGTGAAATAGGGTTTCCTGTATGCGTTGACTTTCTTTATTTGTAGGATTATACTCGAAAAGTTCTCCGTCTTCGTCCGTTACAATCAATTCATCGTTTACAACTTCAAAATGATATTCTTTCAAACGTCTGCCTTCTCGGTCTTGTAGTATTTTCAAATCGCTTTTAATGGCAATTATTTCATTGAGTGCCGAAACCAGAAAGTGGCCGGAGCCAACGGCAGGGTCGCAAATTTTTAAATCGTTGATTATTTTGTTGGCTTCTTTTCGGCCTTCAATTTTATCGTAAAGCGAATCAATATCGATACAATTCCAATTTTTTGTTTCATTGAATTTCTGCACCACTGCTTTGCGGATGGTTTCACGGCACATATACATGGTAATAAAACCAGGTGTAAAGAATGAACCATCTTTGTAACCGTTTATTTTCTCAAAAATCAACCCAAGAACCGAAGCATTGATAAGGGTTTTATTGTCTTCCTGTATTTCTTCGCTTCCTTCGCTGGCAAAATCATAATCATTCAAAAACTCGAACAAATATTCAAGCGGATTGATATTGCCTGTGCGTTTTTTGCCTGTTGTATCTTTTAAAACGGTTTGCGAATATATCGGAATGGTTTTGTCATTTCGTAACTGGCTTATAAAAAGCGTGGAATGTTCAATTTCTGTTGGCTCAAAAAGTGAACTATTCAAATACGGAACTTTGGCAAATAACGATTTTATGTCTTCGTTGCGTTCGTTTTGCCTGCGTGCAAGCACTTGAAAAAACAGGCTGTTTAAATCGTCGTAATCTTTTATTTTATCAAAGCTCAAAAACTCATACGACTTGTCGCCTTTGTGATAAGTAATTAATTGAGCTTCCAAGAGTTTTAAAAACAAAATACGGTTTATCCATGTAATGCTCAATTCAAGCCCAACATTAAAAAGTCGTTCTTGTAGATTTGCACCAAATTGGCTTGGGTTTTCAATCCGAGAAATTTTGTCAAGACTGTCTAACTGGATAATTGCATTTTCGAGGAACGAACCTGTATTTCGTTCGCCTTCTTTGTTCCGTTCAATTAGTTTTTTGCTTCCATCTTTGGTTTCGGTTAATCCGATAATATGAAGCAATTCACCGTAAAATCGTTTATCAAGGCTGTTACTGTCGTTTGCAAATGGAAGTTTTAGAAGGTGTTCGGGCGAAAGTAATTTAAATAAAGAGATAAGCTGATTATCGTCCTTTTTATCGGTATTTCGCAACGGCTTGTCATAATCCCTGATGTCGAAATACGTAAACTCAATATCGTACTTAATTTCCGATATAAATGGTTCTGCTACTTGTTTGTAGAAAAAATCTGTTTTTGTATCAGCCAATCGCCCGCATTCAAAGTCATTGAATTGTTTTACAAGGTTTTTGTTTTGAGCAAATAACCTATCGAAAAGCGTTGCATCAAATATGAACCATTCGTTAATATTGGTTGCAATCAGGTATTTAATTTCAATATTTTTCTGTGTAATCCGCTCTCTCAGATAATACAAAACCAATTCTTGAAAAGCTTTAACGTTTACCTTGTCTTTAGTAAGCATTTCGGCTTTATTGGTCGGCTTTTTCGCTTCAATAATTACTCCGACTGTGCTTGCTGCTTTATTTCCGTTGTGGATTACAAGGTCGTTTCGGCCTTTTGTATTAATAAAGTGATTTTGTTTGTAGTAAGTATCTTTCAGGAAATCCGAAACAAGGTTTTTATGAAACTCTTCCGATTCGTTGTCATTAATCCTGTCGAGTAGTTGGGATAAATTGGTCTTGAAACTCTCAATTTCAGTCCTGTTAGGTTTTACTTTCAGAAAGGCTTTATTTAGAGCCTTCCGAGGTTTCAAGATTCGTATTTGCTCACTCATAAATAAATTTTCATTTGTGTTCGCGAACCGCAAGCGGTTTCTATTAATCAAAAATCTGTTTAAATGTTAATTAATATTCACAAATATACAATTATCCACGGGTGCGTTGGTAAGAAAACAACTCTTTTGCAAACTTTGGTTTCGTATCGGCTTGAGCGGTTTCCAAATGTGTTGTTTTGAGCGTGGGCTGTTCATTAATTCGTCTTTCTTTTTTTGTCATTTTGCAGCAAAATACTGATGTCGTTGGTTTTTCTTCGATGTGTCTAATGAATGGCCGTATGCTGCGTAGCCTGTGTTGCGCCTGCGGCAGGCTATGCAGTATAAGGCGTGTTGACCACAGTAATTTATCATTTCTTAATTTTAATTCTCTTACTACTTATATATCCAAATTTATCAGTAAGAGCCTTCAGTAGCAAATCTTTTTCTCGAGCATTCTTTACTATTGCAAATTCAAAATCTTCTTTATTAAATTTTAAGTATTGCGAAATATCTTTAGAATCATAAGTTGTATATGAAGGAGGCGTATATCTCCATTCCCTTTCATCATAAAACTTATAATTATCCTTTTTATTTATGTATGGCTTTATAAATTCAAATAGTAATTCTAATTGTGTGTTAATTTGAAGTATTTGAGGGATATCTTTTTCTTGTCCTATACCTGCCAGTCTATTTTTAAGAGAATCAATTGTCCTTAAAACTACATGAACTTTAGATTCTTCAGGTATGTATATTATTGGACTTAAACCTTTTGCTATCGCCCACTTTTTCTTCATAGCCAAACAATACATTCCATATTCTTTCCTATGCCTATTTGCTAATTTATGTGGAATATCACAAAAACAGACCATTGGCACCTTATGTGTAAAAGTTTCAATATTTTCTTCTCCTCCTGCTAGAGCTGAATACCATGTCTTTATTGCTTCAACTTCCATAAAGTCTTTCTTATGAATCTGAAATTCGTCACATTCACTTGGTCTAAAACCAGTTTCAACGATCTTTAATAAAGAATCAAACTTTGGAGTAAAGTGGGAAAGATATTTAGTACTAACCTTTGAAGAAAATTCAATATGGTCAACAGTTCTTGTATTATTAGCTTCAGGCATTAATTATTATTTAAGTCGCACTCATTATTGTACCCAACGATATTAGCCGTAGGTATTTATTTATTAATCAAAATCTCAATATAATTATCTCCATATATGTCGGTTATTAATGAAGTTAATTCTGTTTTCTGATATTGATTTTCAACAATTAGATACTTTATATCGTTTTGGTTAAATGTTAGTTTATACTTCTCCATTTTTTTATTTGCTTCAGAAAAAATTTCTTCTGTTTCGAATTCACTCCTAGCTAAGAAAAGTTCATCATTATACTCAACATCAAAGGGGATATATCTCCATTCTCTTTCATCGTAGAACTTTCTTTTCTCATATCTCCTGATTTTACCTGCATGATTTATTTCTACTTCATTTTTGTTCTCAAGTTGCTTGACATAATAAGATAAGTACCTTAGTCTATCAACTATCTCAGGTATAGTCTCATGAATTCTAATGTCTTTATAGTAATCATTAATTATTGGGATAAATTTTTCTGAAATGATGCTTAATTCAGCATAAACATTAGCTAATTCAGAGTTTTTATTTATATACAATACTGGATTTAATTTTTTCTCAAGTTTCCATTTTTCTGTAAGTGCTATTCCTGATTTCCCATATCTTGCACTATGGCCAAAGGATAAATTTAAAGGAATATCGCAAAAACAAACCATTGGTATTGGTATTAATGATACCCTATTAATGATATCATTCATTAAATCCGTGTATTCTAAATTGTACCGTGGAATAAATCCCTGAGTGTTAATAATATCTACAAGATTTTCATATTTTGTAAAATGTATTAATTCTTGAGTACTTAGATTCATATTTTAATTATTTAAATTCATATGGGTTCTCCAATCAGTATATTTCAAATCACTCTTAATAGATTCAATAAAAGTGACACCCTTAACAGAGAGTTTACCAACGCTCGAAAAATGTTTGTATTCTATATTTTTCACTAAACTTAAAGGGGCAATAAATGATTTTTTCTCGCATTTACCATATTCAATAGGATATCCACTCTCGAAATGTTCTTTTTTTAATTCAATATTTTTATATTGAGGTTTATCGGAGGTGGTTAACATTATCCCAATATGGTCTTTGTTTTCTATTCCCCAGTAAATAAAAGGATGGTTAAAATATTCCTTTAAATATAGACTTCGGTATTCGTTTTTAAGCCTTAAAATATCTCCCTTTTTCATAATAGAACTTGTTTTTCACCTATACTTACCGCTAACGGATTGCAATATGACCAGTGGCGGAAAGCGGGCGACAACCCTGTCAACCGTTACAAAACTTGGTACGGGGCAGACGCTTTCCAGCTACCACTGCGCCCGCCATTGATTATCTTGCCTGTTACACACAGTTTTTAGTTTTAAACTATCAATGTTGAATAATAATAAATTTCATTAATCCTTAAAAAATTAGCGTTTGGCTGAAGCTCTCTATTTGTGTCTAAGAAATTGATGTCGTTTCCCGCCTCTTTCGAAAAAGATAACTTGTAATAATAAATAGTCGTTAATAATAGAGCCCCAATAGCGTTTATTGTGTTTTGCAAGTTTGCCTCATTATAATGGTTGTTTCTTTGATGTTTAACATTGTTGTAACTTCTCCACCAATCTGGATTTGTTTCTCCAGTCCAATTAATCCATGGTTTATATGAAAGACTAAATCTGTCAAGCCATATTTCTTCATTCACAAAATCTGGTAAATTTGCTTTTACTATCTGCCTGTAATCATTTATGTTATTTGCATTTTGAGTGGAATCCAATATTTCACAAATCTCTTTCATAATAACATCTATCTCAGATGATGCGGAAAGTAATAAATGAGTTAATTCAATTGAGTATGTCTGTAAGTTATCATTACAGAATTCAATATATCGTGATAAATTTTCTAAGTCTTTTTCTAAAGCTAAGTAATAATTCCAATGATGCTTAGGTGTCGTAAAAGTTATCATTTATCGTTGTTTTTAAAATTGTGTGTAACGTTCGATGGTATGGCGTCGTGCGGGTTTACGAAGCGATTTCTTATCAGTTTACTACAATTCTTTTTACGAGCCGCGAACCTGCTTTAAACACTGATTCCCGCATGCGCTATACTATGTGTTGGCGGTATGTGCATATTATTTAGTATTTAAGTCAGTTCTCATCTCTTCGATTATTAAGTCCTCCAATTCTTTAAAAGGATGATTTTTTTTAAACTTATTTCCAGATTCGAAGAACTTATTTAAAAGTTCTGTTTGAATCTCGGGTGAAATCCCTCTTTTATCTTGAAGTGAGTTATGCTTATAAAAGTCTTCAAAACAACTTTGCAACTCATTTGTCATTTTCCTTAGATTGCTAAAGATAGATTGAGAAAGATAAGGTTGATTTACCATGTAATAATTTATAAAACTCTCAAACCCCACAAAAACCTCTTTAACTATTGTTTGGTCTCCAGTATATTGATATCGTTGAATCTTTAATTTCAAATCGAAAATGAATTTTAAAATGTCTTTATAAATCTGCATTTTTTCTTTAAATACACCGCTGAAAGAAATCTTATATGTTTCTATTGACTTATCAATCCGACCTTTTACTATCCAATAGAAAATAATATTACCAATAACGGCAACTAATCCTGGTATAATGTATTTTAAATATTCCATGGACTATTTAGAAATGAGTTTGTATTTAGGTCTCTTTTCAAGTATCCACTTGCGATAAGGAATCACTTTTGCTTCGTTGTGTGCAATCTGAGATCTTTTCGGTTTATTATAGTGTTTAGTCATTTCAAATCTTACTGTTACCACCTCTTCAAAGTATAAGCACTTTCTTATTAAAATATCATTTCCCCTTTATTTCTGTTAATTTACAGTCTAGATAATTTTCCTTTGAATCATCAATAGTTCCTTAAAATGACTTATCAATATACGTGGAATCAGTTTGTAATTATATTTGAGTCATATATTGACTTGGAATTACTTGCCATTTTGCTTTTGAATAATTCTCATATATTTTAAAATCATCAACTTGTGATTGAAGTAAATTTGAAATTACCAATCAAAGTATTAATAAAGTTATTTTCTTCAAATCTATAAGTTTCATTATTTGCAGTCAGCCAGCATTACCACCAACGGTCACATGTATGAAATGTTTGGGGTTTGCGGGCTCGTCACTGTCAACCGTTACAAATGCTGATGCGGGGCAGACTGTTTCAAGTAGCCACTAAACCCCCAAATGTTTTATACATGCTGTTGGGCACTGGCATTTATTATGGAATTATTAATTTTTCTTTTTCAAGATTCACTATATAAAGTTTTTGATGTTTTTCATAGAACTCTCCGAATCCCAATGACATTACTCGCTCGAAACATTCAAAATGGCTTTTGCCTCTTCCTTTTCTGTTGGCCAGAAGAATCATAGCGCATGATTCCATTTTGTCATTAATAAAACCTAAATACTGTCTGTCATACTTTTTTAAATATCTATTCACATTGTTTTTCGGTCTATATGTACCTATTTGTCTTGGATTATTTTGGTTAACATTATTGTACTGATTTTTGAGAATCACTTCAATGCATTTTACCTGGGATTCCGTCAATGTGAATGTCTTTTTAGATTTTTCAATCATATATCCATGATAGTTTTCTGGAAATATGTAACCAACATAACCCTTAAATTCTATTAAAAAAGTAGTGTCAGCTAGAACATCTTTATTAAAATTTTCAAACAGTTCACACTGGGAAAACACAGGTCTTGAAAGAGTAACCAATAAAACTGCTAATATGATTTTATGAGTATGCATTTTAATTTGCTTGTGCCCAACGTGTCCATAATCACATTGTGTTTATATTAATTTATATCAGTTTGATTTCAAACAGAGTTAAAGTAAATAGCTTTTATACTTATGAAACTATATAAAACCATGAGAATCGCGCTTTATTAAATGTCCCAAAGCAATTTAGACAAACTGCATGAAAAAGTCAAATGATAAACCGGATGTCTCTGGCAATTTTCATATGGAGCACTTTTGCGTAGTGTTTTTGGGTGGTACGGATGTTTGAATGACCTAGGAGATTACTGACGGTTTCAATAGGTACATCCTTGTTCAGCAAGATTGTTCCATAGGTTTTACGGCCAACGTGTGTGGTTAGCTTTTTGCGAATGCCGACTTCTGATGCAATTTTTTTTAAGGCGGCATTGTATTTCTGGTTGCTAAAGGAGGGCAGTGAAAAATTGTATTTAGCCAGGATTTTCCAAACTTTGCCAATAACCGGAATAACACATTCCGCACCCTCAACCTTTTGTCGGGTAATGTTTATCCATAGTAAACCGTCGTTATCTTTAATCAGATTGGAGGCATTGAGCCTGATTAAATC
>JAFGOZ010000370.1 GCA_016926235.1 Bacteroidales bacterium
ACCGTGACAGCTTTCTGGCTAAAGTACCAGGACCCTGCCCGGTGCTGTGGTCGGGTAACACAACCTCCCCATATTGCCGGGCCGTTATAAAGCATTAAAGACCTGCACATAAGATACACCCATGAAAGAAACTGAAGGTATAACTTGCGAAATTTTCTCCTTAATTGAAAGTTGGGAAACCAACCTCTCTGACTTGGAAAATTCCATCCTAACATCAAGACGAAATAGTCAAAACAGGACTATTAAACAGATTTTGGGGCACCTTATCGACTCAACTTCGAACAATACTCACCGGATAGTTCATCTTCAATATCAAAAAAGCCCTTTCGATTTCCCGAATTATGCAACGTTCGGCAACAATGACCGATGGATTGCAATACAGGATTATCAAAACGAAGATTGGCAAAATATGATTCACCTTTGGAAATACTCCCTTCTCCATTTTTGCCATGTTATCAAAAACATTGATGATTCAAAACTGGAAAACGAATGGATCTCTGGTCCGGATCAAAAAATCACGCTAAAGACGATGGTAGTGGATTTCACCAGGCATTTTAAACTTCATCTCTCAGAGATAGAGGATCTCATAAATATAAAAGAATAGAATGCTCCCGTTCAAAAGACATCTTATCTCCTCATGACAAATTAACAAACAACGCTTTATAACACGGACGGTATGTTTAATAAGCTTGTCACGGTTTTTGTTAGCTCCTGCACCCATGACAAATTTGTATTGGTTCACGTATCCGGACACGCGCATCTGCACGCAATTTAAATCCTGCACCGTGACAGTTTTCTGGCTCCGGGCCAAATTGTACCGCGACACTGCGCCAGTGCTCCCAAATTTAATCCTGTACCGAGATAGTTACCCGGCTTCGATCAGCATTGTACCGCGACACGCGTAACTCCGAGCAAAACTTGTACCCGGATGCCAAAAACCGCGCCAAACCCTCCTTGCACCGTGACAGCTTTCCGGCTAAAGAACCTGGACTCTGCCCGGATGCTGTCGTCGGGTTACGCTTACTAAAACATACCGCCGGGCCGTTACAAGCAACTTGGGTCTCCATTTGTGGCTTTTGATTATTCAAAATTCCCAGTGTGACTTAAAAATCTTACATTTGATCAGATTGGAATAGAAATGGAGAGATATAACTCATTTGTCCTGATAATTTGCCTGTCCTTCTCCTTATCAGCTTTTGGACAGAAACCTGAGTTCAAAGTAAAGACAACAGGAGAGACATTATCTGTTGACGAATTCAGCAAATATTACTATTATTCATTTGACTTTGAAAACCCCCTTAGGTTAACTTTGTTTTCAAATATTAGCATTTCTGACATTGAAATCAGTCCAAAAAATTATCAAATCCCTTTCAATCTGATTGACAATAAAACTATAAACATCCAAATATCAGAACCGGGACAATACCTGGTCAGAATTAATGACTCGATTAAGATCTTTCTTTTTGCCGAAAAACCATTAATAAACTCAGATGATCAATTCATTAATATAGTAACTCGGTACAAGCTTGATCCGACTGGAAATACCAATGAAACAATTAAAATTCAGCAGGCATTAAATGAAATTTCTGGTTCAGGTAAAATACTGTTTTTCCCCCCTGGAATTTATAAATCAGGACAATTGCATCCCAGAAGTAATTCCAAAATCAGATTCGCCAGAGGAGCCATTCTTAATTCAGACACAAGTTCCAATAAACCATTTTTTCCAACGGATTACGTTGAAAACAGAAGATTCATTTACTTATATGGGGTAGAAAACGTTGAGTTAGATGGACTTGGGGTCATTAATGGAAATGGGAATTATCTAAGAAACAAATTCGGAGATGATGCAAGAATCAGGCTAATATTAGCAGTAAAATCAAAAAATATAAGAATCGAGGGGTTAACATTAAAAGACCCTGGATCATGGAACACCCAAGTTATACAATGTGATGGTGTAATCCTCCGAAATCTTAAACTACTTAATGATATTGATCTCTCTAACACAGATGGTTTTGATCCGGATGCCTCAGAAAATGTCTTGATTGAGAACTGCTTCGCATATTGTGGAGATGATAACGTAGCTATTAAAGTGACAGGGAAGAAAGACATGGCAGCTAATGTTGATAATGTAACTGTTAGAGGATGTGTATTCTTAACAAAAAAGTCAGCTCTAAAGGTAGGCACTGAGACCAGATCTGAATCGATGAAGAATATCACTTTTGAAAACAATGATATCATAGAGTGTGACAGAGGAATGGCTCTCTATGTTAATGATGGTGCAACGCTTGACAGTATATCATTCATTAATAATCGATTTGAAAGAAATCATCCTGATGCACAGAAAAAGGCAATTCATTTTGAGGTTGACAAACGTAATCCTGACAGTAAACTTGGATTTATTAAAAATGTCCTGATTAAAGATTGCAGCTTTTCTAAAGCTTTCCCAAATAAATCAGTCATCGAGTATTCTGGAGAAACAGTTGGAATTTATGTTACAATAGAAAACTTGACTATAAATGGGAATAAAGTCGAAACACTTGAATCTGCAAGGATTAATGCCATTAATTCAACAGTTTACTTCAAGTAGAACTAAAATCCCAATACAGTTTTTAATATAAAAAGTTATACTACTCTTTGACAGATTATTGACAATATGAGATTTAATAAAAGCTGCTTGTAACACGGACAATATGGGTAAGTTGCTTGTCACACTTTTTGCTTTTGCTCCTACTCCCAAGACAAATTCGTAATGGTTCTTGCACCCGGACACGCGCATCTGCCCACAATTAAAATCCTACACCTTGACAAATTTCTGGTTTCGAGACAAATTGTATCACGACACTGCGCCAGTGCCCCCAATTAAAATCCTGTACCGTGATGGTTTCCTGGCTCCGATTAAACTTGTACCGCGACACGCGTAATGCTCAATAAAATTTGTGCCATGACGGCAAAAAGTGCGCCATACCCTCCTCGCACCGTGACAGCTTTCTGGCTAAAGAACATAGGACGTGACCGGTGCTTGCGTCGGGTAACACAACCTCCCCATATTGCCGGGCCGTTAGGGTGCATTGTCCAATAATAATAAATTAGTTAAAAGAG
>JAFGOZ010000371.1 GCA_016926235.1 Bacteroidales bacterium
ATGATTATAAACTACAATCATCCGCTCAGGTAAAAGCTTCGTGGATGTTCCATCTGACCATTAAAAATAAATTATAAACAGATGAAAAAAACAGTATTCCTGTTCATGTTGTTAGCAGTATTTTGTACTGTCCAAGCTACAATAAATGTAGTTACCTTAACAACAGATGATGCTGATAATCCAACAACCGGGATGTTACGCTATTGGATCGAAAATGCTAATGACGGAGACACCATAATATTTACTGTTGGCACAGTGAACCTTGATACTACTATAAGGATTAGCGGAGGAGTAATTACTATTGATGGGGGTGATGGTGTTATTATTGATGCTGGCAGTAATGGCAGGGTTTTTAGTATTAGTTCCTATGACTATGATGATGTAACAATTAAGAATTTAATAATTCAAAATGGCCGTTTAGAGGGCGCTACTTCTATGGGAGGGGGCATGTATGTCTTTGTTAATGGGGGCAGTTTATTAGTTGATAATTGTATTTTCAAAAATAATGTTGCTGTTGCAAGCATTGACGGGCAAGGTGGAGGTTTAAGAACAGATGGGGGAATCTTTCAGAATTGTTACTTTCTAAACAATTCTGTGACTGGCACAGCAACCGCACTAGGAGGAGGTGGTATTCTAGCGATAGGTGGAATATTTATAAACTGTGTAATAGCTGGGAATAATGCACGTTTTGGAGGAGGGGTATACTCAACAACTTTATCAGAATTTTTAAATTGTACCATTACCCAAAATGCTGCTTCTGAGAGTAATTCAGGAGGAGGGGTATACTGCGAAGATAATTGTTCTTTTAACAACACGATTATCTATAATAATACAAGCAATCTTGTACATCAAAACATTATAAATTATTTAAATTCAAGTAGTTTTTCACATTGTGCAGTTGAAAGTTCGAATTCACTTGTTGGAACTAACGGTAATATTGGACTTTCATCTACTCCTTTTATACATACAGGAGAGGATAGCCTTTGTTTACATTCAACATCGAGTTGTATTGATGCAGGATCAACATCTGGTCTGACAATTTTAGATGTGGATATTGCCGGTAATCCTAGAATCAACGGAGATGATATTGATATTGGAGCTTATGAGTACCAGATTCCATTATTTGATGATATTACTGTAAATAATAGTAGCCTAGATCCTGATACTGAGTATAGCCTTCCCTGGGCAATTATACATGCCGCAGATGGATGCAATATAACCTTTGGAGGTAACTTTACTATTACTTTAAATAATGAGTTAGACATAAGTAAAGGTATCACTATTGATGGCACCGGACATACTATTGTACTGGATGGAAACAATCATAACAGAATATTTGATATATTACTTGGGGCAAATGATACGATGATCCTGAGAAATTTAATAATTCAAAATGGTCATTCTTTTTACAATGGCGGAGGCATAAATTGTAATAATGATATGAATAGCATGATATTTGTTATTAATTGTGTTTTTGATAATAACTCAAGTGAGATATGGACGGGGGGTGGTATTTATATACAAAATAATGGTGTAATTACCAATTGTACATTTGTTGACAATTCATCTTATGAATATGGAGGTGGAGTAGTAGTTGAAAACGACGGAATTATCATAAATACTCTATTCTATAATAATAATGCTGCTTTTGTTCCCAGCGCATATAGTAACAATTGTACATTTATTAACTGCGCATCCAATTCACCTCTGGATGGTAGTGAACTAAGAATTTGGTCGAATCCTTTTATTGGCGGAATAGGTAATGATAGGTTTCAGTTAGTTGCTGGATCAAATTGTGCAAATGCCGGATCATTAAGTTTGTCAGGATTGATGTTGCCATCAGTTGACTTAATAGGAAATTCAAGAATTCAAAATGATACAATTGATATAGGGGCATATGAATGCAATTATTATTCGGTACCAGCACCAACTTTATATTCAAATATTGTAGTTACAAATAATAGCTTTGATGGAAATGTATCAAATAGTATTATATGGGCATTAGCACATGCAGATAACAATTGTACAATAACTTTTGATGATGATTATGCTATCGACTTTACAAATGAAATATATCTTGGCGATAAAAGCCTCACAATTGACGGAACAGGACACTCAATTGTGTTCAATGGGGGGAATAATAACCGGTTAATAAATATAAATGGAAGTTCTGACAAAAAGGTAAAACTGGAATTATTAACAATGCAAAATGGAAGCTGTAATGAAGGAGGCGGAGCTTTAATTATAAAGTCAGTTTCGGGTTTTAGAATAAGGATTAACAAATGTTATTTTCTTAATAATACATCAATGAGAGGAGGAGCTTTGAGGATTTTAGACTATGAGGACACTTCGTTGGTTTTAACTAATTGTATATTCAAAGGGAATAACGCCACAGATCGGGGAGGAGCTTTCTACTCAGCTTCATCTGGTGGAGGTTGGGTGGGTAATTATTATGTAAATTGCACTTTTACTGAAAACACATCACTTTTAAATGGTAGTGGAGGATTCGCAACAGGAAGTAATATATTTTGCAATTGTCTGTTTTATAATAATATATCTCAGGATGGTACTAGTGTAGATTTATATAATGGAGCTGATATCAGGTATTGTGCTGCTGATGCACAATTAAATGGTAATAACAATATAAGGTTGTATTATTCTCCTTTTACCGGTACAAACTTACATTTAAGCAGTAACTCTTATTGTTGCAATGCAGGAACCCCCGATACTACTGGTTTATTTCTTTCTTCTTCTGATTTTGAAGGCAATTCAAGAATTATAAATGATACAATTGATATTGGTGCAATTGAAAGTAATTTTTACAGTATTCCACCACCCGAAAAATATGATACAATAATTGTCATAAATGACAGCTTTGATATGTCAGTTCCTTATAGTTTACCATGGGCATTGCAGCATATTGGAGATAGTGGGATGATTACATTTAATGGAGATTATCAGATAGATGTATCTTCAAAAATATGTTTGGGAGCCTATAGTATTACCATTGATGGAGGTGATAACCACATAATTCTTGATGGAGGTGATAGTATACAAATTGTGGAGATTGAGCGTGGTTATACCTCCGTGCTACTGAAAAACCTTGTTTTTCAAAGAGGTCACGGATATTGGGGTGGAGCTTTATCACGGCCAATTAATACTTTTTCAACAGAAGTAAACGTAATGAATTGTTTGTTTTATAAAAATTCAGCTGATTCAAGGGGAGGGGCAGTACATTTTTACAATGAAAAAACGGATTTTTACAATTGTGTATTTTTGAATAACCACTCTGAAGGAAACGGAGGTGCATTGTTTGTTGACGAGGGAAATTTTTTTAATTGTACATTTGTTAATAATACATCGAAATTTGCCGGTGGAGCTGCATATGTTCTTAATCCGACATACTTTGTAAATACCGTGTTTTATGGTAATACTACAGGAAACAGTCAAAGTAAGGATGTGACAATTTCAGGTGGGACATTTAAATATTGTGCTGCTATGGATGATATTACTGGTGTGGGTGAAGGGAATATTCTTTTAACATCATATCCTTTTGAAGGAGGCGGTACATTATATGATAGTTTAATGCTTATATCAGGATCAGTTTTAATAAATGCCGGGAATCCGGATCTCACAGACCTTTCTTTACCAAGTTCAGACTTTAGGGGAATAAACAGGGTAGTGGGCGATACAATTGATATAGGTGCCTATGAATACTATGATCATATAATTGAAACCTATCCGGGAATCCATGGACACATTGAACCGGAGTTAGCTTATGTGTTGGATAGACGAGATCAGGATATGTTGATAATCCCGGATAATGGTTTTCAGGTTGATTCAGTATGGGTAGATGACACGGCTACTACTGCGTGCACTTCGTATACTTTTGAGAATGTTGTAATGAATCATACGATAGCTGCAAGTTTTTTGCCTGATACATTTACACTCAGGGTCATAACTAATGGAAATGGAATGGTAACCCCGAGTAATATTATTGTTACATACATGGATACAACAACATTAAATATATATCCATATGTTGGTTATCGCATTTCAAGGATTGAATATATGGGTCTTGATTTAATGGAACAGTTAGTGGAAGTAGAGGGTTCGTATTATATACTAAAAATAACCGATGTCTATACCAATGATACGTTATTTATAGATTTTGATCGAATTACATACAGATTGGTATCAACAGTTGTTGGTCTAGGAGGTGCGAAACCTGCTGATACAACTGTATACTTTGGTGATCCTGCAAAAATAAGGTTTACTCCTGCACATGGATATAAAATTGATTATATCGTCGATGATACCGTAAATATTATGGATGCTCTAATTGATTATGGATACTACTTTATCTATTCTATTGGCCATGTCTATAAAGATTATAACATTTTGGTTGTTTTTACTTCATCGACAAGTATTGGATCCGATGATATAAGCCTGATTAACATTTTACCAAATCCGGCAAAGGCTTATGTATGGATTACTATTCCGAATGATATGGTTTCGGAAGATCTTCTTTTAAAGGTTTATAATATTAATGGAGAAAACATTCTATCAAAAACTGCAGTTAACTCCGAGATCAAGGTAGATTTATCAGGTTATAAAAGTGGAGAGTATATAATAACTTTATATAATCAAGATACCGGATTCTTATATAGTAAGATTATTATCTTACAAAAAGAATAATTGTCTTATAAAAATTTCTTAACAATAATTTAATTTGAAATATCAAAAATTATCCGTAAACTTGCATGCCCAAATTACAATAATGGAAAGTAAACTATATAATATCAATCATCATTCACATCATGGCGGAATACGCTAGTGGTATTTGATAGAAATTGATATAACTAAAATATTTGAAGGTTTGCAATTTCTGCAAACCTTTTTTATTGATTAAAAAATTCAAATTTGACTCCGGTAGGAAAAATAAACCTGTCTTTGCCCTTGGATCCCTAAAGGGGACAGATTTATTTTTCAATTTGCTCCCTTTAGGGAAAGGGGTAAACAAATTGAAAAATTAATTAAATAAAGTAGCCAAATTTGAATTTTAAAAACATCTAAGGCTAAAAATATAAAAATGACAGTTTTAAAAGTAGCGATACAAAAGTCAGGACGGCTAAGTGAAAAATCACTCGCCCTTATTACTGATTCAGGAATTAAAATGTCAAATAGTGACAGGAAACTCATATCTGCTGCTTCAAATTTTCCTGTCGAGGTATTATATTTAAGAGATGATGATATCCCACAATACGTGGAAGATGGCGTGGCTGATGTAGGTATTGTGGGAGAAAATGTTGTAGCTGAAAAAAGCAAGGATATAAAAATTATTGAACGTCTTGGATTCTCCAGATGCCGCATGTCACTGGCTATTCCCAAAAGTGTGGATTATAGGGATATTTCCTGGTTTATTGGAAAGCGCATAGCAACATCCTATCCGGTTATTTTACAAAAATTTTTAAAGGATAAGCATATTCAGGCAGAAATTCACGAAATTAGCGGTTCGGTTGAAATTGCACCCGGAATTGGATTGGCTGATGCCATTTTTGATATTGTAAGCTCTGGAAGCACGCTTATCAGCAATGGGTTGAGGGAGGTAGAGGTGGTTTTGAGATCCGAGGCAGTTGTTATTGGTGGCAATAATTTGCCATCAGATAAGATGAAAATTCTGGAAGAGTTGTTATTCCGCTTTAAGGCATTGCAGGAAGCAAAGAACAATAAATATATATTATTAAATGCTCCCAATGATAAGTTGAATGATATCATTGCTGTTTTGCCCGGAATGAAAAGCCCTACCATTATGCCTTTAGCTATGGATGGTTGGAGTTCATTACATTCTGTTGTAAATGAGGAGGATTTCTGGGAAGTAATAGGCAAACTGAAAGAGTTAGGTGCCCAGGGAATACTTGTTATTCCTATTGAAAAGATGATTGTTTGATTTATTTAAAAAGCTAACTATGAACGTAGTTAAGAATCCTAAAAGGGATACATGGAAAAAATTACTTGCGCGGCCTGTTTTTGATGCTTCATCGTTGGAAGAAAATGTGAAGGCAATACTGGATGAAATCAAGCAAAACGGAGATAAAGCCGTAAAAGAGTATACTAAAAAGTTTGATAGCATTGAACTGGATGATCTTCGTGTATTTTCTAAAGAAATGGAGGATGCTCTTTATAAAGTGAGCGATGAGCTAAAGAAGGCTATTTTACTTGCAAAAAATAACATCGAAAGCTTCCACGTATTTCAACTAAACAACCCGATGAAGATCATTGAGTCCACACCTGGCGTGCAATGCTGGCAAAAGGCTGTACCCATTGAAAAAGTGGGATTATATGTCCCGGGAGGTACAGCACCTCTATTTTCTACGGTGTTGATGCTTGGGATACCTGCTAAAATAGCCGGTTGTAAAGAGATTATTTTATGCACACCACCCAACAAGGAAGGGAAAATTGATCCTGCCATACTGGTTGCTGCCAATGTAATTGGCATTGACCAGATCTTTAAAGTAGGAGGAGTGCAGGCAATAGCAGCCATGGCTTATGGAACAGATACTATACCTGGAGTTTATAAAATATTTGGTCCCGGAAATCAATATGTAACCACTGCCAAGATGCTTGTTAGCAGGGATAATGTTGCAATTGATATGCCGGCTGGACCTTCGGAAGTATTGGTGATGGCTGATGAAACATCCAATCCGGAGTTTATTGCTTACGATCTTCTCTCACAGGCTGAACACGGTACAGACAGCCAGGCAATACTGGTTACTAATAAAGAAAAGATTATTCCTGAAGTACAAAAGCAACTGGAATTAAAACTTAAAACACTTTCAAGAAAAGAGTTTGCAGCAAAATCGCTCGAAAATAGCAAGATCATTCTTATAGAGAATGAAGATGATATGCTTGACCTGGTGAATGAGTATGCTCCTGAACACCTGATCATCTCAATGAAAAATGCAGATGACATTGCGACCCGGATTATTAATGCGGGATCTGTGTTTATTGGTAATAACACACCTGAAAGTGCTGGTGATTATGCATCAGGGACGAATCATACCCTTCCTACAAACGGTTGGGCTAAATCCATGAGCGGTGTGAATATGGAAAGTTATTTAAAGCGTATAACATTCCAGAAAATAAGCGAGTATGGCTTGTTTAACATTGGTGAAGCCATTGAAGTGATGGCAGCTACTGAAGGTCTGGATGCCCATAAGAATGCTGTCACCGTGCGTCTTGATGCTATTAAAAGTAAATTGAATAAAGAAGAAAATGTTTAACATTGATGATATAGTAAGACCCAATATTAAGGGTTTGGTTCCTTATTCTTCTGCAAGGAATGAGTACACAGGAAAGAATGCGATTTTTCTGGACGCAAATGAGAATCCGTTTAATGCTCCATTAAATCGCTATCCTGATCCTTTACAGTTTGATCTGAAAAGAAAAATAAGCAGGATCAAAAATGTCGCTGTTGAGAAGATTTTTCTGGGAAATGGTAGTGATGAGCCTATCGACCTGTTGATAAGGGCATTTTGTGAACCGGGAGCGGATAACATAATATCCATTTCTCCATCCTATGGAATGTATGAGGTTTGTGCAGATATAAATAATATTGAATTCAGAAAAGTACTGCTTACTCCCGATTTTCAACTTGATGTTGAACCATTATTAAAGGTAGCTGATGCGAAGAGCAAAATCCTTTTCCTTTGTTCACCTAATAATCCTACATCCAATTGTTTGAAAAGGGAAGATATGATTAAAGTAATTGAAGAATTCAAAGGATTAGTGGTTATTGACGAAGCTTATATTGACTTTGCACCTTGCACCGGAATGCTTGATATTCTGGATAAATACAAAAACATGGTTATTCTTCATACCTTCTCAAAGGCCTGGGGATTAGCCGGGATACGCCTGGGGATGTGTTTTGCTGATCCTCAGATTATTGATTATTTGAATAAGATCAAATATCCCTATAATATTAATATTCTTACACAGAATAAAGCTTTTGAATTAATTGAAAATTATGAAAAAGAAAAAGATGGCTGGGTAAAAACCATTGTGGAATGGAGAGAACGTCTGATCAAGAAGATCGGGGAAAAGAAGTTCACCATACAGGTTTACCCATCGGATGCAAACTTCTTCATGGCTAAAATAGATGATCCGAAAAGGCTACTTACCTACCTGAGGGATCAGGGAATTATTATTCGTGACCGTTCAAAGGTAGCATTGTGTGAAGGATGTCTGCGTTTTACTGTGGGAACACCCGAAGAAAATACATTGATGTTGGATAAGCTGGTTGAATATGAACGTTTAAATTATTAATTTCGCCGTAATGAAAAAGGCACTTTTCATAGACCGTGACGGTACACTCATTTTAGAGCCGCCAGTAGATTTTCAGGTAGATTCCCTGGAAAAACTGGAGTTTTATCCCAAGGTATTCAGAAATCTCTATCAAATACGTACAAAACTTGATTTTGAACTGGTAATTGTTAGCAATCAGGATGGCCTGGGTACGTCCTCGTTTCCAAAAGAGAGCTTTGAACGGCCACATAATAAAATGCTAAAAGCATTTGAAAACGAAGGAATTACTTTTGATGAAATATTAATCGATCCTTCAATGCCTGGAGAAAATGCCAATACGCGTAAGCCGGGAACAGGTATGTTTGGAAAATATATGAGTGGTGAATATGATTTGGCCGGATCATATGTGATTGGCGATCGTATCACCGATGTGCAGCTGGCAAAAAATCTGGGTGCAAAAGCTATTTATATTCAAAAGGAGGAAAGGAGCAAAGAACTAAAAGAAAACGGACTTGAAGATACATGTGTTTTAATTACTGATGATTGGGACAAAATATTTGAATTTTTAAGTCTGACCTCACGCATTGCTGAATTGAAGCGTGAAACAAAGGAAACCAAAATTTCTATTAAGATTAATCTGGATGGCACCGGGAAAACAGATATTTCAACCGGCCTGGGCTTTTTTGACCACATGCTGGACCAAATAGGCAAACATTCAGGTATGGATTTTGAGATTATTACTAAAGGAGACCTGCATGTAGATGAGCACCACACCATTGAAGATACTGGCATTGCCCTTGGAGAAGTCATTTATAAAGCTCTTGGAGATAAGAGGGGCATTGAACGTTATGGTTTTTGTCTTCCCATGGACGATTGTCTGGCACAGGTAGTACTAGACTTTGGTGGTCGTGGTTGGCTGGTATGGGATGTGGAATTGAAGAGGGAAAAAATCGGAGATATGCCTACTGAAATGTTTTACCATTTTTTCAAGTCTTTTTCAGATAGTGCAAAGTGCAACCTGAACATAAAAGCAGAAGGCGATAATGAACACCATAAAATGGAAGCTGTTTTTAAAGCACTTGCCCGTGCTATAAAAATGGCTATAAGAAGAGATGTGTTTAATTACGAACTGCCTACTACAAAGGGTGTTCTATAATTTCATAAAGAAATGAGTCAACAAAACGGAAAGAATACAGCTATTGTCTTAATGCACTGCCCGGATCAAAGAGGGATTGTGGCAAATGTTACCGAGTTTTTAAACTTCAACCACGGGAATATTCTTTACCTTGATCAACATGTTGATCATGAAGAGAAGGTTTTTTTCATGAGAGTGGAATGGGAATTGGATGGTTTTCTGGTACCAGCGGATAAAATTGCGGATTACTTTCAAACTCAGATAGCTGCAAAATACAATATGAAGTTCAACCTGTATTTTTCGAGTTATACACCCCGAATGGCACTTTTTGTTTCAAAAATGTCGCATTGCTTATTTGATATTCTTTCCAGATATAAAGCAGGGGAATGGAATGTAGAAATACCATGTATTATATCCAATCATCCGGACCTTGAAGATGTTGCCAAAAATTTTAAAATACCATTCTATATATTTCCAATTAACAAGGAAAATAAAAAGGAAATGGAGAAAAATGAATTGGAATTATTGAAAAAGCATAAAATCAATTTCTTTGTATTGGCACGTTACATGCAAATTGTATCGGGTGATTTGATAAAACATTATCAGAATAAGATAATTAATATACACCATTCATTTTTACCTGCATTCCCTGGAGCAAAACCCTATCACTCAGCTCACCAGAGAGGAGTGAAAATTATTGGTGCTACAAGTCACTATGTAACAGAAGAATTGGATGCCGGTCCGATAATTGAGCAGGATGTTGCTCGTATAACACATATGGATTCTATTGCAGATCTTGTAAGAAAAGGCCAGGATCTTGAAAAAATTGTTCTTTCCAGGGCGATATATGTACATCTTTTACGCAAAAGTCTTGTCTATAATAATAAAACGATCATTTTTAGCTAGAGGTTGATATGAATATTGTAATTGTAAAATACAATGCAGGAAATATAAAATCCGTTGATTTTGCTTTACAGAGGCTTGGTATTCATGGGGAAATAACAAATGACCATGAAAAAATTCGCAAGGCTGATAAAGTAATATTTCCGGGAGTGGGAGAGGCAAGTACAACCATGAAGTATCTTAGGGAACACAAGCTTGATGTACTCTTAAAAGAATTGAAACAACCGGTATTGGGCATTTGCCTGGGTTTGCAGCTCATGTGTACCTACTCGGAAGAAGGAAATACAGATTGCATAGGTATTTTTAATGAAAAAGTAAAGCGTTTCGAACCCAGATTAAAAGTTCCTCATATGGGATGGAATAGTCTGGGCAATCTTAGAACACCATTGTTTAAAGGGGATATTTCAGGACAATATGTGTATTTTGTTCACAGTTATTATGCTGAATTGGGGCCAAATACAATTGCAGAAACGGATTATATAAACACGTTTAGCTCAGCATTGCATAAGGACAATTTTTATGCCACACAGTTTCACCCTGAAAAAAGTGGCCCTGTGGGAGAAGGTATTTTAAAAAATTTTATAGAGTTATGATTACGATTATCCCGGCAATTGATATAATCGGAGGCAAGTGTGTTCGCTTAACACAGGGAGAGTATGATAGCGTAAAAACATATCACAACGATCCATTGGAGGTGGCTAAGGATTTTGAAAGCCATGGTATTAAACGATTACATCTGGTTGACCTGGATGGAGCAAAGCAAAAGAAAGTTGTAAATCAGAAGGTTCTGGAACGTATTACTTCCGGGACAAATCTGGTAGTAGATTTTGGGGGTGGAATAAAGAAAGAAGAAGATTTGAAATCCATTTTCAATGCTGGTGCGGCCTATGCAGTGGTTGGCAGTATGGCTGTAACAAACAATGAAATTTTTCGTAAATGGATTAATGATTTTGGTGGAGAGAAGTTTATTCTTGCTGCCGATGTTTTAAATAAAAAGATTGCAATTTCAGGATGGATGGAATCAACGGCAATCGATTTGATGGAATTTTTAAGACAACAGATAACCAATGGTGTAAAAAAAGTATTATGTACAGATATTTCGAAAGACGGAATGCTTCAGGGCACTTCTGTTGATTTATATAAAGAGATAAAGGAAACCTATCCTGAATTGTATCTTATCGCGAGTGGAGGAGTGACCGATGAAAGCGATATAACAGCATTAATTGATTACAATATTGACGGAGTAATAATAGGAAAAGCTATTTACGAAGGGAAGCTAAGATTATCAAAATTATTAAAATTTATTTAGTAGTATGGAAGTAAAAGGAACAGCAGTGAAGACAATTGGGGAGTATGTAAAGAAGAATTATCCTAGTAAATATGATGAGTGGTTAAAATCGATGCCGGAAGAGTCCAGGTCATTGTTTGAAAAAGGGATATTGACAAATCAGTGGTATCCGGTACGTGAAGCAGCAATTGTACCAACAAAGAGAATTTGTGATATGTTTTTTGGAGGCATGTTGGAAGGAGCTTGGCAATCGGGAAGATATAGCGCTCAGGTAGCTCTTACAGGAATTTACAAATTATATGTGATGATGAGCAAACCAGCTCATATAATTGAGAGGGCATCAAGGGTGTTTTCTGCCTATTATTCGGATTCAGATATTTCAGTTACTAATAAAACATCAAATTCAGTTGATTTTATAATATCGGAGTTCCCTCAACCAAATGAAGTGATTGAAAACCGCATTGCAGGATGGATTGAAGCCGCCCTGGAATTATCCGGCTGTAAAAATGTAACAGTAAATATTGCCGAATCAAAGGCTAAAGGCCAGAGAAGAACAGTAATGAACCTTTCATGGAATTAGCATGTTAGCAAAAAGAATTATACCCTGCCTGGATGTTCGAGATGGACACACTGTGAAAGGGGTAAACTTTGTAAATATTCAGAATGTAGGTGATCCCGTTGAGTTGGGAGCATTATATGCGCAACAAGGTGCCGATGAGTTGGTTTATCTGGATATTACCGCAAGTCACGAAAAACGAAAAACATTTGAAGACTTGGTGAAACGTATTGCTGCTAATTTAAATATACCTTTTACTGTTGGAGGAGGCATTAGTGAGTTGAAAGATGCTGATATTCTGCTGAGTGCGGGAGCAGATAAAATTTCGATCAATTCATCTGCAGTAAAAAACCCTGATTTAGTAAATAAGATAGCTCAAAACTTTGGGAGTCAATTTGTAGTTGTTGCTATAGATGCGAATTGGGAAGGAGATAAATGGATTGTTTATGTTAACGGAGGCCGCATTCCAACAGAAAAGGAATTATTCTCATGGGCAAGAGAAGTACAGGATAGAGGATGTGGTGAAATTTTATTTACTTCAATGAATCACGATGGTACAAAAAATGGTTTTGCCTGTGACGCATTGGCGCACTTATCCGAATCTCTTGATATTCCCGTAATTGCTTCAGGCGGGGCAGGGAATATGGATCATTTTGTTGATGTTTTTAAGGATGGAAAAGCGGATGCAGCTTTGGCCGCAAGCATTTTTCATTTTAAAGAAATTGCAATTCCTGATTTAAAATCGTACCTTGCTAATAGGAATATTTCTGTTCGAATATAATGTTTGACATTGAATATAAATTGTTTACAGGATGAAAAAAGGAAATGGGAAGTCGAACAAGGATCTTGAATTTTTAGTTCAATTGCAAGACTTGATCGAAAAAAGGAAAAAGGAAATGCCCAAAGGCTCGTATACCACAAAACTTTTTAAAAAGGGGGTGAATAAAATAGCCAAAAAGCTGGGCGAAGAAACCATTGAATTAATCATTGAAGCTAAGGGTAAAGATGACCGGTTATTTAAGGAAGAAGCAGCTGACCTGCTATACCATTATCTTGTATTGCTGACGCAGAAAGGTTATCGCATTGAGGATATAGTTGAAGTACTTGCAAACAGGCATGTTCCAAATGAAAAGGAGGAGGTAATAGTATAATTTTTTATACTATAGTTTATTAAGAAGCTTAAAGAATTCATCATTGGGAACAAGACACTTCCCATTAACGGAGAGTTCTGGTTTGATGCCGGTCACAAAATACATGTCAATTTTACCTATATTTTTTGCTTCAACCTTACCTCTGTATACACAGTCAAAATATTCTTTTACATGTTCGTGAGTTGCACCGGAAATATTTACCATGCCAACCTGTCCGGCAGCTTCCATGCGACTTGCAATGTTAACAGTAGTGCCCCAAACGTCATAAGCAAACTTAAATTTTCCAACAACCCCAGCTATAACTTCACCAGTGTGTATACCAACTCGTAATTCCCATACGGGTTCATTATTCAGTACTTTTTCGTCATTCATTTTATTCATATATTGCTGTATTTGCAGTCCGGCAAGCACAGCATTAATGGGATTACTTTTATTGCTCAAAGGTAAGCCACCTGCGCACATATAAGCATCTCCAACTGTTTTGATCTTTTCCAGGTAATTTTCCTGGGCAATTTCATCAAATTTTACAAAGTATGAATCTAAAATATTGATAAGGTCTCGTGGAACAAGTCCTTTGCTAAGGGTTGAGAAACCCTTGAAGTCGGTGAACAATACCGATACCATCCGGTAATGTCTCGGTGAAGCTTTGCCTTTCGATTTTAGCTGACGGGCAACTTCAAAGGGTAGGATGTTCAATAATAGTGTCTCGGATTTTTGCTGCTCTTCTTCAATGGCTATTTTTTGGGTGTTAATTTCTTTCTTTTGTTCCTCAAGGGTGTGGTTGGCATCTTCCAGGTACTCTGTAAGTGAAAGCATGTCTTCATGCTTCTGGTTTAGCAATTCTTCTTTCTCTTGCGTGATCAAGGCCAGTCTGTTCAATTCTTCTACTTGTTCACTTATCTTTTTGTTTTGTTTTTTTACGGCTTGAAGTGAATGACTTAATTTTAATGCAGAATTAATACGTGATATAAGTTCTATTGAGTTAATTGGTTTGGAGATATAATCTACAGCGCCATTTTCAAAGGCTTCGCCCAGATTCTCAGGGGAAGCAAAAGCCGTAATCATAAGGACTGGAATATCTTTTGTTTTATCATCTTCCTTTAGCACCTTTAATGCTTCCATACCAGTCATTTTTGGCATTTTCCAATCCATAAGGACAAGATCTGGTATGTGGTTACGACACATATCTATTGCATCTGCACCACAAGTTGCAGTTAATAACTCATATTCACCGTTAATTGAGAGCATGTCTACAATTAACTGCAGGTTCACATCGATATCATCCACTATCAGTATTTTATCAGCCATAATTCGAAGGAAATTCTGCAAATTTGTTGCTGCTGATTGTTGTTTAAGTCAAATACATTATCATTAATATATTTGATTTAAACAGGAATAATTGAATTCACAACCAGTCGATCACTAATTTATTAACTGTTGAAAATAGATATTTTTTTCTTTATTTGAATCATTTTATTCCATTTTCTTCTATATTTTACATTATTAATACAATATATTTAGATTTTATTATAGAGCAGATATTATAAAAACCATCATAAATAATAGTATAAGCATGATAAATTTTGCAGAAATACCAGATAAATTTTGTCAATATGATACATCTCAAATAGTTATATTACCAGTACCTTATGATGGTACATCCACGTGGTTAAAAGGAGCCGATAAAGGTCCTGAAGCACTTATTGAATCATCCATTAATATGGAATGGTACGATATAGAAACAGAGATTGAACCTTATAAAATGGGGATGTTTATTGATAAACCGCTTGAAGGATATATCAGACCGGAGGAATTGTTAAATCCGGTATATGATCGAGTCAGGACACATATTGAAAACCGGAAATTTGTTTTTACACTTGGAGGAGAGCATTCTGTATGTTTAGGTGCAATAAAGGCTTATTTTGATATGTTTTCAAATCTTACAATAATACAATTTGATGCCCATACGGATCTTCGCCAGGAATATCTTGGAAGTAAATATAATCATGCATGTGTTATGGCTCGAATAAAAGATTTTACCAGCAATATTGTGCAAATTGGCATTAGAAGCCTTGATATAACAGAAAAGAATGATATATTACCGGGCAGGATATTTTATGCTGAAAATATTGTTGGAAAAACTGATTGGCATGAAAGTTTATTAAGCCACTTAACGGATAATGTTTACATTACATTTGACCTGGATGTCTTTGATCCGTCAATAATGTCATCAACAGGAACTCCTGAGCCGGGAGGTATGCTTTGGTATGAGACCATCCAATTATTAAAGAAGATTATACAAAAGAAAAATCTAGTAGGTATGGATATTGTGGAGCTATGTCCAAATGCTGCAAATAAGGCCCCGGATTACCTGGCTGCAAAGCTACTTTATAAGGTTATGGCTTATTGGGGAGTGAAGAAAAGAAGTAGCAGTAGCAGTAGCAGTAGCAGTAGTTTTCTATAGGCTATTTATAAATTAGCACATAGATTCTATTTATCAATATGGGTGTATATTTTCAAGAAGCTTGAACCCTTTTATTTTCTTTTCAGTATTTTTTGAATTTTCGTGTATAATTATTGCAACAAATCTAACTTAATTATTATCAGGAGTATCCATAATCTTTACTATGTTATCTGCATCTGGATAGGATATTTCATCTATGGATATGGTATGTATGGTATCAGGATTTTGGTGTAGAGCTTATAATCCGACCAATTCTTCAATTTCCTGTTTTTTTCTTAATTATTGAGTTCCCTTAAAAAAATCTGTGTTTGCTGAATAGATGCGAAGTGGATAATCATTATAATCAATTTTGTTGAAGTATGAAATAGGCTAATATATTAAGCCAGATAGAATTCCTATAAATGCTCCAATAACAAGCATTTTATCATTAAACTCCTACATATAATCTGGTTTCTTTTTTTTCATGATTTGGTTGAGAATAAAAATTAGAATGGGAATTGTTTTCAGTTATTCATTAAATAAACCAAAGAACAAGAGAAAACTTTAAGGAAAGATATTATAAATATCTTTTCGATGCGCAAATCTTACAAACCAAACAACACCATTCCTAATATTTAAACCTATCCTGTAATCTTATATCCTGATCCTATAATAGGATTTAAAACCTTTCAGCTTTTTCAGCCCTTTTATGTTTTTCATGGTTTTAGCCGCCTCAATGCTATCAATGGTCTCTCCAATTTGTAATAGTATTACTTTATCAAGAATCTTTTTTATATCACGTTGAAAACTTGACTTGAACCCGATTTTCATCTTTTAAGTTCTTTGAGAATTGTTTTCTTTGATACTTCTTTTGTTTTAATACCTTCATTAATCATTAAACCCAAGGCATTGTCTTCTTTTTCTTCCTCATTCAGCACCCGATTTTTTATATGTATTTTTTTAAGCATATCTGCAACAAACTTCAATTCTTTTTTGTCCTTTGTTGTTACTATCAGAGTTTCCATTGGAATATAATATTTTTAAATTATAAATCTTTGGTTAAAGATACAAACAGTATGGATATCTTTCAACTGTTAAAATTAAGTACTGCGTATAAATTATTACTAAAAAATATTCTTAAAAAATATAAGAAACCGCTTTATTCTTATTTTATTTTTTTTTGAAAATTTTAACTTTTGGTTAAGGCTAATGTGTTTAATTTTTTCGGATATAAAAACATTTGAAAAATAATTGAATCCATATTGAATTAAAACTATTACTCAATTCTGTATTTGATATACTTTATCCATCATAAATCGTTTACCAAATCACTGCCCTCTTATCTTCAGGCAGGTACATTGCCATTTCTGAAGCGATGTGAAAAGCTTTATAAAATGCAGCGATATTAGGTAAGGGACCATTTACTCTGAAACGACCAAGTGAATGTACATCAATTTTAGTCAGTTTTAAGGCTTCTTCTTCTCTTATGTTTTGTGCCCAAAGATGTGCATAGGCAAGGAAGAAACGTTGTGTCAGGGTAAATCCTTCTATAGTGTTTTGTTCTTCATCTTCGGAAAGAGTATTCATGAAAGCTGTGTAGGCGATATTTAACCCTCCAAGATCGGCAATATTTTCACCCAAAGTAAGTTTTCCATCTGCATGAACACTGTCTGTTATTATGAATGAATTAAACTGGTCTACAAGTATTTGTGATCTTTCATTGAATTTTTCATAATCAGAATCAGTCCACCAGTTATTTAGATTTCCATCCTTATCAAACTTTCTTCCCATATCGTCAAAACCGTGAGTCATTTCGTGGCCAATAACAACTCCGATAGCACCATAGTTTATGGCGTCATCGCCTTGTGCATAAAAAAACGGAGGTTGTAATATTCCGGCCGGGAATACAATTTCATTTCTCTGTGGACTATAATATGCATTTACTATTTGAGGTGGCATATGCCATTCGTTGGGATCAACAGGTTTTCCAACCTTATTCATTTCAAAAGTAAAATTAAAGTCGTTGGTTCTTAGTATGTTTGCAAAGTAAGAATCTGTGCCAATTTCCAGGGTGCTATAGTCCTTCCATTCATCAGGATATCCAATTTTCACCCCGAATGCTTCAAGTTTTTCAAGAGCTTTTGTTTTTGTTGAATCGCTCATCCATTCAAGCTTTTGAATTCTCTGTGCAAAGGCTGTTTTAAGGTTTTCCACAAGTTCCAGCATACGGTCTTTCGACTCTTGCGGGAAGTATTTCTCTACATATATTTGACCTACTGCTTCGCCCAGGGTGCTATTCGATTTCTCAAAAACTCTTTTCCAGAGAGGTTTTATTTCTTCTTTTCCTGAAAGAAACCTTCCATTGAAATCGAAATCTTCCTGAATGAAATTGTTACTAAGGAATGGTGCAGCATGGTCTATAACTTTCCAGCTAAGGTACTGTTTCCAAATTTCTAATGGTTCTTCATTTATCATTTTGCTTATTTCTCTTATAAATTCTGGTTGAGCTACATTAATTTCACCCGGATCATCCAAACCAACATACATAAAATATTCATCCCAGTTTAATGCAGGTGCTAATTCCTGCAACTCTTCCAGATTCATTTTGTGGTATGTTTTTTCAGGGTCCCTTCTGTCAAGTTTGCTCATAGAGGCTTTTGCCATGCGTGTTTCAAAGGCCATGCATTTTTGAGCAGCATCCCTAGCATTTTGTTCTGAATATCCGCTCAGGACAAACATGCGTCCAATATGTCCTACGTATTTTTCCCTGATTTCTTTAGAGCGTGCATCTTCTGCCAGGTAGTAATCAACCTCAGGTAATCCGAGGCCCGACTGATACAATCCTGCAATATTCATTGTACTGTTTTTTTTATCGGGGGCAGCATATATTGAATAAACAGAAGTAAGGCCGCTAATGTGATGTTTTGGAATTATTTTAACAATATCCTCCTTGTTCATACAATTATTGATCTCATCCAGATATTTTATTATGGGGGTATAACCAAGCTTTTCATTAGCTGAAGAATCAAGGGCTATTTTAAAATAGTCCATAACCTTTTGATTAACAGATCCTTTTTCGATTTTTTCATTTTTCAAATTTTCAATGAGGTCTTTCATTTGTTTAATATTCTCTTCCCTTAGTTTGTCAAAAGTTCCATACTGGCTTTGTTCTTTTGGCAGGGGATTTTTAAGCATCCATCCACCATTGGCATACTGGTAAAAATCTTTACCCGGATTGACTGTTTGATCAAAGTTTGTAGTATCAATATAAGTCATCATTGTACATTCAGTTTTTGATTTACAGCTATAACTCAGCATTATTATAATACTAAGGGATAGGCTTATAATTATTGATTTCATAGTGCTTCAATTTAGGTTGAAAACAAAAGACCTCCTAAAAAGGAGGCCTTAAATTACTATAATTTTAACAATTATTCTAAAAAAATTGTTCAAGTGTTTTCCTGATAATAGCAATAGCTTCTTTTAATTGAGCTTCAGTTATTACCAGAGGGGGTGCAAAACGAATGATGTGGTCGTGGGTTGGCTTTGCTATAAGACCATTATCTTTCATGGCTACGCAAACATCCCATGCTGTCTTTCCGTTTTTAGGTTTAATTACAACAGCATTTAAAAGCCCCTTACCTCTCACAAGTTCAACCATGTCAGATTTAATGGTCTTCATTTCATCGCGGAATAACTTACCCAGTTTTTCAGCATTCTCAGCAAGCTTTTCTTCTTTGAGAACTTTTAAAGCTTCGATGGCAACTTTACATGCTAACGGGTTTCCACCATATGTTGATCCGTGTTCACCGGGTTTGATCGTAAGCATTATCTCATCATCGCAAAGTACGGCTGATACGGGATATACACCTCCGGATAGAGCTTTGCCAAGAATAAGGATGTCGGGTCTTACACCATCATGATCGCAGGCAAGCATTTTACCTGTACGTGCCAATCCTGTTTGTACTTCATCTGCAATGAACAAAACGTTGTTCTTCTTGCATAAATCATATGCTTTCTTTATATATCCTTCATCAGGTACATATACACCTGCTTCTCCTTGAATTGGTTCAACTAAAAAACCAGCAACGTTAGGATCTTTAAGTTCTTTTTCTAATGCAGCTAAGTCATTATAAGGAATTTTTACAAATCCGGGGGTAAAAGGGCCGAATCCATCGTACGAATCAGGATCTGTTGACATTGATACAATGGTAATAGTACGTCCATGAAAATTACCTTCGCAAACGATTATTTTAGCCTTGTTTTCAGGTATACCTTTTACTTTATATGCCCATTTCCTGCATAGTTTAAGCGCGGTTTCATCACCTTCGGCACCTGTATTCATCGGCAAAACTTTATCATAGCCAAAGAACTTGGTAACAAATTCTTCGTATTCGCCCAATGAACTTGAGTAAAATGCCCTTGAGGTAAGAGTCAACACATCAGCTTGCTTTATTAATGCACCAATAATTCTTGGATGGCAATGGCCCTGGTTCACTGCCGAATAAGCTGATAAAAAGTCGAAGTACTTCTTGCCTTCAACATCCCAAACGTAAACACCCTCACCTTTTTCCAGTACAACCGGCAGAGGGTGGTAATTATGCGCACCATATTTATCTTCACGCTTAATGTAATCTTGTGTATTCATTCTTTTTCTGCTTAATGTTTTAAATTTGTACAAAAATATACATATTTTTTGATTTAATAGTATATTTATAAAAAAATAACGTAAAAATATAAATATTTTATATATGATATCAAAACAAGTTCTTCAACCAATACGCGACCGTTATAGTTCTGTATGCTTTTCAGAAAAACTAATTGATGATACGAAAATTGAAGCCCTGTTTGAAGCAGCAAGATGGGCAGCCTCGGCCTATAATGACCAGCCCTGGAGATTCGTTTATGCAACTAAAAATGATGAAAAAGCTTACAATGAGCTGTATTCGTTGCTCTTTGACGGGAACAAAGGATGGGCAGGTAAAGCACCTTTATTAATTTTGACAATTGCAAAAACCATTTCTGATTATACAAAAAAAACGAATATTTATGCAATGCATGATACCGGTTTGGCAACCTCAAATCTTCTTTTGCAAGCAGTATCAATGGGATTACAAGTTCATACAATGGGGGGATTTGATAAAACACAAGCAATTATAAAGTTAAAAATCCCAAATGGGTTTGAACCGGTTACTATGATAGCTGTTGGTTATAAAGGGGACATAAATGAGTTATCTGAAGAATTGAAGGATCGGGAAACTAAAATCAGAACAAGAAAGGAACTGGATAGTATTGTGTTTAAAGGAATTTTTGGGATAAGAAATTGACATTACTTGAATTTTGACTCCTGACTCCTGAATTCAGATTTATTCTTAAAAATTTGCAGTCAGCCTTACATTAAACCTCCTGCCGGGAAGATAATTAGGAACAGCTAATTGTTGAGGTATCCCTACTTGATTCGATACAGTTTTTATCCATAAATAGGACATAGTGTTGTTAAAGCCCATGAGGTTATATACTTCGGCAGTAAGCCAGATGGATTTAAAAAAGTTAATAGGATTATTATTTCCAATATTCTGATAATCACTCTTTAAAATTTTAGAAAAACCCAGATCCACTCGTCTGTAAGGATTCATTTTTAAATCGGAATCGTACCTTTTAAAATCAGGTACTGTCAGAGGTAATCTTGATCCGTATACAAAGTTCAAATGTACTTTATACGTTGGATTTGTAGGTAAATAATCCTGGAAAAACATGCCAAAACTAACAAGCTGGTCTGTAGGCCTTGAAAAATTCCCAATATTTACCTTCTCGCCGTTTTGATCTATATAATAATCTCCCTTGATATCTTCTTTCGTGGACATTAGGGATAAGCTCATCCAGGACTCAGCATCTTTTACAAATTCACCATTTACTTTTATATCGATACCGGCAGCATATCCTTTTGAAAGGTTCTCTGCAGCGTAAACAAGTTTTACATTATCAATCTTATATGGGATGAGGTCGTATAGGTATTTGTAATAAAGTTCCGTAGTGAGCTTAAAAGGCCGGTTCCATGCTTCGAAGTAATAATCGTTTCCCAGAACAAAGTGAATAGATTTTTGGGATTTAATTTCTTTATTGATTTCTGCCTGTGGATATCTTAGTTCTTTATAAAATGGTGGCTGGTAATAAAAACCTGTAGCAAAATAAAACATATAATCTTTGCTAGTATTGGGAATATAGGATACTGACAGACGTGGGGTAATAATGAATTCTTCATTAAAATCCCAATAGTTGGATCGCACACCTGTTGTCAAAAGTATGTTGGAACTATCAAGTTCGAAAGTATAGGTATTTTGAATATATGAATTTATTCGTGAGGAAGTCATGTCGTTTTTTCCTCTGGAAACGCGGTATAGAATTACTTCATCCGCTGAATAAGGAAGTGAATACCCGGTGGAATCTATCATTACCCATTCACTTAAACGGTCATCAATTATCTCGTATTTATAATCAACTCCCCATTTCAGTTTATTGTTCCCAATAAAATAGCTGCCCTTATGAGCAAATGAATAAATGTTGGCATATAGATAATTTCTGCCGTGATCAATCATACTGCCTACTCCTATATTCAGGATACTATCCCCGTAACTTTCAGAACCTATCGTGTTATCAAGCTGGTTTATCAGATATTGACCTTCAATGTCATAAGTTTCCATTTCTGAGGTGCTATAACCTGAGGCAATAAACTTGAGAAGCAGGTTTTCATTTGGTTTATAAATACCTGAGACAGCTCCGGTCATAGCTTCGTAACGGTCAATTTCATGGCCATCATAGTATATTTTTAACTCAAGTGAATTCTTTATAGTCCCAAATTCAGTGTCGCGGGTTTCAGGTTTGAAGTAGAAAGCATTGCGTGAATAATTACCTAAAAAGTTCAACTCAAACTTTTTATTCACCTGGTATGTCATAAAGGTTTGAAAATCAGTAAATGAGGGCTGGTAATCCCCTGTTGTCTCCAAAGCATTTAACAGGTATTTGGATGTTTTGTAACGGATCCCCGTATTATGGGTAAATTTGTAGTTTTTTGAGATACCTTCAATGTGGGCTGATCCTCCCAGTAAACTCATACCGACATTGCCGCCGAATTCGCTGGGTCGTTTATATGTAATATCCAAAACGGATGACATCTTATCTCCGTAAATTGCATCAAAGCCACCAGCTGAAAATTGAACTCCGGCAACCATATCGGGATTGGTAAAACTTAGTCCTTCCTGTTGCCCGGACCGTATTAACAGAGGACGATACACTTCAATATCATTTACATATACAAGATTCTCATCAAAATTACCCCCCCTAACGGAGTACTGAGAAGATAGTTCATTGTTTGGTGAAACGGCAGAAAGAGTTTTCATAAAAGCTTCAAAGTTCCCCGATATGTTTGGCAGGTTTTTGATTTCTTTCATGTCAATCCTTTCAATATTGCCTTCACGGGCATATTTTGAATTTATATAAACGGTTTGTAATTCTTCAAGAGTTGTTTCAAGAAAGATATTAATTTCTCTTCTTTCACCCGGTTTAAGATTAATACTTTGTTTGTCACTACTATATCCTATAA
Organism: Bacteroidales bacterium; assembly: GCA_016926235.1. Next base: position 23,381 of record JAFGOZ010000371.1, read on the forward strand.
ATGAATAAACGATTTCAAGAAACTCATTTGCCGGAATTTCAAGTTCGTAATATCCATTTTCATCTGTAATTGCCCCAATTGGTCTTCCACTTATGGTAACGTTGGCAGAGACGATGGGTTTACCATCAGGTTCTTTCACATTTCCATAGATAGTTGCTTTTTGCTGGCTAAGTAAACAACTTGTTGCAGTAATACAAAGAAAAAAGATTGATATACGTAGTTTAGTGCTCTTCATCCATCAAATTCGTAGACTATAATAACTCGGATATGAAAAAAAAATTGCACACGAATATGGCAATTATTTTAAGAATATTCAAAAATAATTGGTGTTTAAATAGTTTGAAGGTTACTGAAAATTTTCAAAGTGATTGGAGAAATTTATTTATTTTTTCTTTTAAACTTGCCTTCTTTTATCATTTTTATAAGATTGGCCCATGCTACATAATTTAAAAGAGGATTACTCATCCAATTGTTAAAGCTCGGTGTCATCATTCCTTTGTACGATGCATTGTATTGTTGCATAGCTGTAATATTACGATAACACAGATCAGGATCCGGGGCAGCATTTAAATCAATATAATCGGTAAAGAGCTGAGCCTTAATAATTTCAAAATTTTTAAGTGCTCTGTCCATGTCCGACTCAGGGAGTTCAAGATTTACGAATGCTTCCTTGAATTCCTCATAATTTTTCCAGGGATAAATTTCTACTACGCTAAGATATATGGTATCAGTAACTAATCTTACCTCTATAGGATAGTGTATATCTTCCAGATTAGCAGGTATGGTTACTCCTGTTTGCTTATATCCAACCGAACGAAATATTATAGTATCGTTTGTTTCTGCTACAAAAGAGAACATACCCTTATGGTCGGCAATGGTTCCTTTACCCTTGTTAAGTATTATAATATGAACAAAGGGTACCTGGTAGCCTTCCTCGTTTGTGATAATACCCGATACTTCAATCAATTGTTTTTTTTCTTCCTGTGAAATAATATCAGGAGCGAAAGAGAGAAAAAATAAAAAGAATACAGTATACTTCACTAATTTTCGTTTCACAAATTTCGGTTTAAAAATGGTAAATTATTTTGGTTTCTTAATTATTATAAGGTTAAGAAACGTTAAAAAACTTCATAAAGGCCCACATATATTCCGGTCTGGTTGTCAGTTCCATATCCAAAATCAGCCCTAAACCTGAATGCGGGGTTATTCAGCAGTACAAATCGTATACCACTTCCGATGCAATATCTAATATATTTTAGATCAAAGTCTGATATTTCCCGGCTAACCCTTCCTGTTCCTGAAAATACTACCAATCCAAAAGATTTGCTAATCATTTGACGATATTCTGCCTGAATAAATGCCATTTTGTGATCAATGTAGCGGTTTGCCAGTATTCCTCTTAATCTTGATTCTCCTCCCAGGTGGGTTAAATAATAAAGCGGAACGGTTTCGCCAAAGAGTAATGTGGTTTTGAATTGAAGGGCCAGAGTAGATTTTTGTGATTTCAATGGAAAATATTTCCGTATATCAAAATAATACCTTTGAAAAGCTATATCATTTATAAATTCCGGTCTGTACAGATAGTATGTGTGTAAATAAAATCCTGTTCTCGGGTTAATTGCATTATTTCGCTTATCTATGAGGAGAGCAGGTCCGATCCCGAAATTTGTAACATCAATTGGTACATAAGCACTATCTGATTCCAGTTGCCCTCCTTCAATAATTTCATCATTTACGATATTTCCAACTTCAAATATAATTCCGGTTTGCAGATGATAAGTAATCCTTCGCATGTATGATGTAGTAAAACGGAAAATTTTTTGGTTGTAAATTTCATGTTTGCTATCTGTAAAATTTCCTATTCCATAATAGTAATCAGGAAATTTCGAAAGTTCCAGGCGGGCGTCAATATAGTTACGGTTTAAATAAAATTGTGAGGTTGTAACAAATCGTATTTGATTTTTCAGGGAATAAATAAAGAAAGGATTTATCTGGTTGATCTCAGTTCCCGGATTTGATAAGTAGTTTGATTTGTTTGGTAAGAAGATAAATCCTCCAAGGCCAAACATCAGGCTTGTTTCAGGTGTATAACCAAGTATTGGATGTGCTGCAACAGTAACTTTTTTTATAGTATCCAAATTGGACATTACCTGGGCATCCAATGTAAAGTTAATTGCAAAAAAAAATGTAAAAAAGGGTATACTAAATTTAATCAATTTGCCTGTCTTCATATTGCAATATTAGATGATACTTGTTTAAATACAAAGGAATACCATTAAATTATGAAAGAAGAGAGACGAATGACAAAAGACGTGGTACGAAAGATGAGGGACGAGGGACGAAAAATGGAGGATGTGTATAGTGTCAGGCAGAGAGGGCAATAATAGTAGCAACGGTAGTGACATTTCGTTTTAGATCGAGTGTACTCGGTCAGTCATCGGACTGCGTTCTTTTAATCTTTCTCATACCCATACCCATACCCATACCCATACCCGTAGCCTCTTCCATAACCATAGCTGTTTTTTGAGACCCTGATGTCATTAACAATAATGTTGATATCCGATATTTTTCGTTTTTCAATTTCTTTCATCATGTTTCGAAATATGCGTTTTCGTGTGTAATTATGTCGTACTACAAGCAGGTTGATGTCAGAATAGCGTGTAAGAATATGTGCATCGGTTACAAGTCCCGCCGGTGGCGAATCAATGACAATGCAATCATATCTTTTTTTTAGTTCATTAAACAGTTCTTCATTTCGTTTTGACATGATCAATTCGGACGGATTGGGAGGTTTAATTCCTGCAAGTATTATATCCAGACTTTCAAGTTGAGTATGTTGAACAATTTCATCCAGCGTATTATTGCCACTTAAATAAGATGAAAGGCCAAGTTCAGAATTGAATGGTATAAATTTATGAAGAGATGGTTTCCGTAAATCGAATCCCAAAAGTACGGTCTTTTTATCATTGAGAGCCAGTATGCTTGCCAGGTTGAATGATACAAAACTCTTCCCTTCCTCTTTTATAGAAGATGTTACTAAAACTGTAAGTACTGTTTTATCATCAGATTGAAGGATAAATTGAAAGTTTGTTCTTAGGGTTCGAAATGACTCAGAAATAAGTGATTTTGGATTGTCGTAAACGATTGAATTTGATTTATACTTATTATGCAAAATATGTCCTATAATTGGATGCACAGTAATCTTTTCAATATGTGCATTCTCTGTAATGTGGTCATTAAAATATTCAATGATAAACAATATACCTACCGGAATAAAAATTCCTAACATAAAAGCGATAATCAGTATTATTTTTGTTTTTGGAAATACTTTAACACTATTATTAGGCATAGCAGCATCAATGATTTCATGCAGTGGCATGTTAGATGCCTTTGTTATTTGCATTTCTGATCGTTTTTCGAGTAAAAACGTGTAAAGTGCATCATTTAGTTTAAATTTTCTCTCATAGCCAAAAAGTTGTCTTTGTGTACCTGGCAATTTACTTATTTCATTGGTGAGATCTGATATTTGGCCGTCAATGTCTTTTATTTGCAACTGAGTATTTTTTATTGATCCTTCAATATTTTCCAGAAGAGAACTTTTAGTATTCTCTATTTTTTGGTCAATCGCATCAATAACCGGATTACCTTTCGAAAAATTGTACAATAATTCTGTTTTATCGGCATATAAAGTTGTGAGTTGTACAATCAGTTTATTTAATAATGGGTCAACAATATCCATGGATGAAGGGATAATCAGGTCATCCACATTATTGCTTTCATTCAGGTAATTTTTAAGATAGATATAGTATTTATGGTTAGCAATTATTTTAGCTTTTTCTGTTTGGAACCTTTCCATCCGGGTATAAAATTGCTGCGATTTATAGTCAATATCCATAACATTTTTTGAAGTCCTGAAATCCTGCAATTCCGATTCGGAAATACTTAATGAGTCTATTATTTCCTGAAGCTGAATGTCGATAAAGTCAATGGTACGTTGTGCTACAATGTTCTTTTTTTCTACATCCCTTAGAATATATATATTCAGGAGTGTATTTAAAAAATCACACGCTTTATCAATATTGTGATAAGTCAGGCTAAGGTTGACTATTGAGGAATTTGTTTCGTCCTTTATTTCAAAATTTCGGAAAGTTTTAACTAAATTTTCATAACTGTCAAAGACGAAGGAATATTCATCAGACTTAATCATGTTAATTTGCGATGACTCAAAATTAAGTTCAATGGAAAATGAAAGATTCTTGTCAAAAATGCTATCCCCTATAGCAATGGTATCATCAAGAAAAAAATCCTGTATTTTACTTTCGATCTTTTCTTTATTATAATTGTAAAGAAAAGCCTCCCTGGCATCTGCCCATATATGTATTTTATCATCAGGCAGAAATTTTAAATAAAATTTTACACCTATTGGTTGCACATGACTACTGTCGTATTTAACTACAAAAGGATTGTTTTTGTATAATTCTATGCTTTTTAATCTTTTTTCACGGAAATACGATACGGTAAAATCAAGTCGGTGAATTACCTTGTCAATAATCGTAAACGATGAAATTATGCCAATCTCGTTTTGAATATTAAATTGGGACTGATAATTCATGATGGCAGACTCAATATATGATTGAGGCGAGATTTTAGCAGTCTCATCCTTAATAAGAAGTACGGTATAGGTCTTGTATTTGGGTATAGAGATTTTACAATAAGTAAAGGCTGCTGCGATGGAAACAAATACCGTTATAACAATGATGGGCCAGAATCGAAAATACTTATGTATAAATTCCTTTATATCAATTCTTTCCTCGCTAAATTCCCATTCGTTGTTCATAGGATGGTACAGGCCTTTTTATTTACTGGAGCACCGAATAGGCAGTGACACCGACTAAAAGCAAAGTAACAAGGGTTTGATAGGGGAATGTGCTGTAAGCGCCTGATTTTCCACCCCTGGGTGAAACGTATACCACGTCATTAGGCATCAGGTAATAGTATTCTGATTGCAAGATGCTATTATCGGTCAGGTTTAAGTAGTGCATTTCTGAACCACTTTCAGTTTGCCTTACCAGGATAACCTTTTTGCTTTTACCATATTCCCCTATACCTCCAGCCATACCAATGGCCTGGAATATGTTAACCTGTTCTTTGTCAATGGTAAAGTTGCCCGGATTATTTACTTCACCAAGCACAGCTACCTGGAAGTTAACTAATTTAACAACTACGGTGGTTTCTTTGAAATACTGGTTCAATGCTTTTTGTATATCATTTTTTACAGATTCTATGGTCATTCCTTTAACATAAAGCTTATCAATAAATGAGAAGTTTATATACCCGTCTTCATCAACTGTATAGCTGTTTAAATACAGATAGGTTGGGGTGAAATTTATCGGAAAATCCGTTTGGAAGAATTTACTTGTTTGCGGATCGACACTGTATACCTTTATGTAAAGGTTATCCCCCGGCTGCAATTTGTAATTGTATACATTTGCTTTCTTTGATTGGAACTCATAAGTCCCTTTCATGCTTTTTTCTTGGAGCAATTTAACTTTTCTTTGTGAAACACATGATGAAAGGACAAGCATCAACACCAATATTTTCACCCCGGTGCTTGCGAATTTAGATATTTGTGTTCTCATAGTTATAGTTTTTAATTTTTATATCAGTTTTTTGTTTTATTTGTTTTTATTGACAGCATCTTTAACCTTTACCCTTTCCCCATTCTGGTGGGCAACAATAAAAGCGCCTTTTATACCACAGTCCTCCTTAAACTGTTTGGCCTCTTCAAATGATTTTCCTATGTCGACCCTGTATCTAAACCATCCACCAGAGCTGGTTTCTATAATGGTTTTGTTGCCATCGTATAACAGGCTTAAATTGTTCATTGTGATCGGTGCGCGGCTGGCCGCTATTTGCACGCCAAATATAATGTCATTATCCGGTTTAATTTCAGCATATCTTACAACACTCGCGGAGGGTTTGTTCATTGCCTGGTATAAATCCAGCTTCCTTCCATTCATATAGGCAACAATAAATGCGTCTTTTACACCCGATTGGGCTTTCAGGTCTACTGCCTGCTGATAGGAAGCCATATTTCCTATGGAATATTTATACCATCCTTCTTCCTGCGTCAGGTCAACCCTTTCAAAACCATTATATATTCCAATAATTTCATCGTTTGAAAGCTGGTTTTTGGTAGCGGCAATCTGTACTTTAAAAATTATCTGGCCCGAAGGTGCGTATGATGCTTCCCTGTCAGTAGTTTTGGCAGAAGCCATATCCATTTTTTGGCCATTTTTATAGGCAACAATAAAAGCATCATAAACCCCGCAGCCATTTCTAAAGGTGTTGGCTTCGGCATAGGAATTAAAATCACCGATTGAATATTTATACCAGCCGTTTTCACTGATCATTTCAACCGTATTATTACCATAGTATATTTTTCGTAATGTACTTTGGTTTAATGGGTGCTTGTCAGCGGCTATCTGCACCCTGTATATAATACCGCTTCCCGAGTAAATATCCGTAGGGCTGACATCCCTGGTATAATCATTATTATTATCGGTTGGTTGTGTGGATTGGTCGATATAGGTTGTCCCGTCATGATAGGTTTGATCCTTTGTTTCATCAGAAGGGGGTACATAGGTGTTTTTATCCGTATAGTCGTAGGTTTCGGTTTGGGCCTGATTGTCGTTGTATGTATTCTGGTCTGTTTGATCAGCCGGTACATCGGTAATATTTGTGACATCCGTAACATCGGCGGGAATGGTTTCAGGGGCAGGTGTTATCCCCAGCTGATAATTGTCCCATGCTGTCTGAAGGGTTGTCATATCCCAGGCTTGTAAATTAAAATCTGAACCCTGGGGTATCTCATTATTTTGAAGTTTTCGGATAATTTCTATCTGATATTCATCAAAAACAATGCCTGATTTGGGGGTATCCGGCCCCGGGGCATAAGTATAAGCCTCCGGCTGTGTCTGGACAGGGGGGCCAAATCCTGTGTTATCCGGTTGGTAGGTTTCTACCGTTTCTACAGGTTGTTCATAAGTAACAGCAGGTTCTTCATAGGTTATGGCTGCAATCGTATTGACATTCATATAGGCTTCAATCGCTTTTTCCTGGTGTTCAAGGCCTTTGAGTTCTGCTTCCTGTGCCTCCAGGTACTTCAGGTACACATCCAACTGGCTGTCACTGTTTTTTGCATCGGATTTAAGCTGGTTGGCTTTATAAAACTCTTCATTTGCTTGTTCTTCAAGAAGTTTTGGGTAGGTGAGCGATGTTTCGTCACCCTGGTAGCCTTTCAGGAATTCGTCAATTTTTTCCCTGTATACGTTGTATTCTACTTCATTGGCTTTTTGGTTCAGCTCCAGGGCTTCTATTTGCAAACTAACAGCCTTTTCTTCCAGTTTGGTTATTTTCTTCTGGTCGGCGCTTTCCATTGCCTGCAACTCGCTTATTTGTAGATATATAGCATTTGCCTCTTCCACTTTTATATTGGCATCATCATTATATTCATCCGCTTTCTCGAGTTTTTTCTTTTCCCCATCCGTTAGGTAGGGGTCAACCTGTCGTACTGCCCATAATGGCAGTTGGCTGGTAGAATACATAACGATACTTGCTACAATTACTATTTTCCTAAGTTCTCTCCTCATTCTATAATTATATATCTCTTTATTCTATAGTGTTAATTTACATCATTTCATCCATTAATTCAAGTTTTTTTCCACTTTTTTCCTGAATCCCGCTAGGTAAGTCAGCTTTCACAACAGCTAAATTTAATAAAATGAATTATATTATCTTTAAAAAATATTAAAAAAAAATGATTTCTATTATGATTAAACAAATAAGTTTTTCATTATCAGGATATTCCAGGGGGTTTCATTTGATAACCCGCGAAGTTGAAAAGCAATTAGGGGAATTGCCCGGGACAGGGATGCTAAATATTCTTATAAAACATACATCGGCTGGAATAACCCTGAACGAGAATGCAGATCCTTCTGTGCGCGCAGATTTCGAATCTTTTTTTAATAAGCTTGTACCTGAAAATGCCCCCTATTTTGTACATACCCTGGAAGGCAGCGATGATATGCCTGCTCACCTTAAAGCTTCAATTATAGGGCAGTCTATTACAATACCTATTACAAACAACAGGTTAAACCTGGGCACATGGCAGGGAATTTACTATTGTGAGTTTAGAAATTATGGTGGGAACAGGACGTTTGTGTGTACGGTATATAGTTAAGGGGAGGATGGGTGAAGGAGACGGGAGGAAGGAGAAGGGAGGGGGTGAGGTGAATGAGAGTGGCAGTGGCAGCGGCAGGGTGGGACTGCCTTGCGTTAATGGTTGATGAAAATTGATTTTTTTTTTAGATTATAATAATTAGAAATCGTATTTTTAGGAGAGATTTAAATTAAACCAGTAAAACCTTTCAGTCATGTTCAATGAATCGGACATCCAGCAGCTTCAGCGCAGAAATATTCCCATTGACGCAGCCAACCAGCAGATTGAGCGAATATTATCAGGGTTTAAAGCCCCCAAATTGTTTAAACCCGCCTTGGCCAAAGCAGGGGTGTTAATCCTGGGTGAGGCTGAAATTCAAAGTAATGCAAAGTATTATGATAAATACAAAGGTAACCTTAAGATTGCAAAATTTGTTCCTGCTTCAGGGGCAGCTTCAAGAATGTTTAAAGAAGTTAATGATTTTTTATTGAACAACAAGGCTTCTGAGTCTATTGACAAACTTATCGACGGGCTTGAAAAGTTGCCATTTTATGAAAACCTTGAAAAAATATTTGAACGGGAAGGAAAAGATATCCGACAGCTTAAAAAGGACCAAGCCTGCAAAGAAATTTTAAACAGGATTATAGATAGCAAGGGACTAAGCCTGGGTAACAAGCCAAAGGCCATGATCCCTTTTCACAAGTATGGCGGTATTGTAAAAACTGCGTTTGAAGAGCAGATAAATGTAGCTGTGAAGTATGCCGTACAGGCAGACAAACAGGTGAACCTGCATTTTACCCTTTCACCCGAGCATATTGAGATGGGCGAATCATTGGCAGCAGAATTGAAACCACACTATGAGAAAAAATTTGATGTGAAGGTCAATATAACATTTTCCATACAAAGCCCGGCTACCGATACACTGGCCATTGACAAGGAGGAAGAAATTGTAAGGACTTCTGACAACCAGCTATTACTGAGGCCTGGCGGGCATGGCGCTTTGCTTGAAAACCTCAATGCGGTGACTGCCGATATTATTTTTATCCAAAATATCGATAACGTTTCTTACGAGAAGGAACCCGATATCAATACATTATATAAAAAAGCGCTGGCTGGCATTTTATTAAACTACCAGAAAAAAATTACAAATTTCCTGCATAAATTGAACCGTCAACGTATTAAAAACGATGCTTTTTTGATGGAAGTAACATACTTTCTTAAAAATAAGCTTTGTTTTATTCCTCCTGACAGTTATAATGCCCTGGAGCCTGATGATAAACTGGAGTATCTGATAAAGATACTCAACAGGCCTTCGCGTGTATGCGGTATGGTTAGAAATACGGGTGAGCCGGGTGGCGGCCCGTTTTGGGTAACGAACGATGATGGTTCTTGTTCCCTTCAAATTATTGAGGCATCCCAGGTCGACACATCGGACCTGGAGCAGAAAAACATCCTTGAAAGCTCATCGCACTTTAATCCGGTTGATATAGTATGCTACCTGCAAGACATGAATGGAAGAAAGTTTGACCTGTGTAAACACAGAAATCCGGAAACGGGGATTATTACATCCAAAACCTATGATGGCAAAGAAATAAAAATCCTTGAACATCCGGGATTATGGAACGGGGGTATGTGGGAATGGAACACTATTTTCGTGGAGGTGCCTCTTGAAACCTTTAGTCCGGTCAAAACGGTAAATGATTTATTGCGGCCTGCACATCAACCGGTATAGTTATTTATTAAGGGTCCCACAATCCTATATTTAATGTTTGTTTAAGGTTTATTTAAGGTTAAGCCGCGAGATAATGCCGTGAGAAATATAGAATTTTTTATAAAAACCAGATTATTAAATTGTTATTTTTAAAAGAGAAATATTTGCCGGGTGATAATTTCATTTAAATTTAAGGTTTATTTAAATATTTTATTGTCTGCAGCAAGTATTTTTGTACTATACAAATTTAATTAGGACATTATGAAAGCTTTATTATTATCCATCCTGATTATTTCGGGAATCCACAACAATCCTGTGGAAAACTCTCCAAGTGATGCAAATGCATACACCATTTCGGGTATTGTGGTTGATAAGCTTACGGGAGAAGCATTGACAGGTGTTATGATTGAAATAGAAGGGATGGATAAACTTGTTTATACAGACTTTGATGGTAAGTTTGAATTAAATGGCTTGCCTAAAGGTGAAGTTAAAATTTCCTCATCATTGATTTCCTACAAAACAATAGAGGATTATATAATTAATGTAAATGAAAAATCTTCTGGGGAAAAGGCCCTTGTTGTAGAATTAGAGTTGATGAAATAACTATTTATTAGTCCGTCTACATATTGAATTAAAAAAAAGGCCTGCTTAGTAGGCCTTTTCTGATATAAGATCCCCATTATCATCAAATTTTTTCCATGTGCCTGTTTTTTCACCGTTTGAATAAGTCATGTCGTAAATCAATACTCCCTGGTTATTCCAAATAAACCATTTTCCATCCTTTTTGTCTTTGTTCCAGTTTGCCTCGGCTAATTTATGCCCCAAGCTGTCAAAAGTGCTCCAGTTTCCATGCAATTTGCCATAAGAAAAATTCATAACTTCATGTATCTGGCCATTCGCGAAGTAGGTGGTCACGGTCCCATTTTTTACCCCGTTTTTTAATTGCATTACGAGTTTTACAGCCCCATTTTCATAGTACTCTACATAGTTCCCTGTATAAGGGCTCTCGTAGTTATTGTCAGAATAATAGATGCCGTCTTCACCAAGGGCAATTTCTTGTGAATAGCCCACGCAGAGGGTGAAAACCATAATTAAGATAATATTTATCAAGCTTTTCATAATTGTAAATTATTAAAGTGTCTTTACTTATTTTAATGTAAATTTAAGAAAAAAGTTTCAAAAAGTTAACATAAAATTAACATTAAAGTAACAATTAGTTAACATAAATCCGGCCCCTCCGTTTTTTAATGTTTATAATGCATTTAATATCAAGCGGATCAGGATTATTCCATGTATCAAAATTACAACATTCGTTTGAATAAATTTACCCTTTCTTTACTTAATGAATCATTAACCTGGTAATTATACTTAAGTAATTTTTAAGACTGGCTTATTGCCTCAGTAACATGTGCCTGATACATTTGTCCTATAAATTTAGCGCACGAGGCATATGATGAAAAGATTGAGTTTAGTATTGATTGTTGTTTTAATTAGTTTTCAGGCCCTGTATTCTTTTTCACAAACCACAATAAGTGGTAAAGTAACGGATTCACAAACCGGTGAAGAACTTGCAGGGGCTGCCATCGTTGTAAAGGGTACGACCAAGGGCACTATTACTGATTTGGATGGGAATTATGTATTAACAGGTCTAACCCCGGGCAAACATGTTATTCAATGCTCCTTTGTTTCTTTTACACCAAAAGAGGAGGAGATACATGCCAATGGTGAAGAAATTGTCCTCGATTTTAACCTCGCAATTGAAGATGTGAGCCTTGAAACGGTTGAAGTAATCGCAAAAAAGAACCGGGAATCTGAAAACCTTTTATTATTGGAACAAAGAAATGCAAACATTATTGTAGAGAACATTGGTGCAGGTGAATTGTCGCGTAAAGGTGCAGGTGATGTTGCTGCAGGTGTTAAAAAGGTTACCGGGATCTCAATGATGGGCTCGCGACAATTGTTCGTGCGGGGTTTAGGTGACCGGTATAACAGTGTACAATCGAATAAACTGCCCTTGCCATCACCTGATCCTCAAAAGAAAGTGATGAAACTGGATTTGTTTCCATCAGACATAGTGCAGGTGTTGGAAGTAAATAAGGTGTTTAGTGTACGGAATTATGCTGACTATTCAGGCGCACTGATAAATATTGAAACCAAAGATTATCCGCAGGATCCGTTTCTTAATATTAGCATCGGGGGCGGTTATAATACAAACAGTACCTTACAACCTTTTTACAGGATTGAAGCCGAAGGCAACACCTTCATGGGCCTTGATGTTAAAAAAAGAAACGAACTTACCCCTTTCAATTATAAGGAAGTAAACCGTCTCATGGAAATTGGCGATGATTTTCATCTCCCCAGCTATAATTATTCAAATAAGGAGGCGCTTCCAAATATTGACCTTGGCTTTACCGGCGGACGAAGGTTCCGTCTTGGGCCAGGACAATTAGGTGTTTTAGTGGCTACTTCATTCCAAAATGAATATGAGTATTATCCTGACGTAATAGATATTAATACCAACAGGGAAAATGGACAGAAAACCCGTTTTGTAAACCAGGAGTATTCGTACAACACATATTTTACAAACCTCGCAAGTATTACCTACGATCATACGAAGGATCTCAGGTTTAAGTATGACCTCGTGTTTTTAAATAATGGCGAGGATGGGTTTAAAGAAAAGAAAGGCAGCAACCTGGACTGGCCTGACGCGGATGACAGTGAATATATTACCAGGCTCGCGCATTATATCAACTATAGGCTCTTATCCCATCAATTATCAGGGTACTATCATTTACCCGGCAATAAATGGAAACTACAGTGGGCAGGCAGTTTGAGCGATGCAGGTTATAATGTGCCCGACCGGAGGGAGGTCATTTATCATGAAACATCTGCCGGGCGATGGGAATATATGACACTTAACAACGGTAATGATACCAAACGCATAATTGTTGAACAGGATGCTAAAGATTATAACTTCTCGTTGAATATGTCTTATTTGCTCAATGATGACAAGGGCGAGCTTGTATTTGGAGGTGCAACCAACTATAAAAAACTGGATTATTACTCATACTTCTTTGGTTACGAATTTGACCTGGATGAAAATAGGATTGTAAACCTTGATATCTCTGATCCAAATACATACCTGACCTCGCGCTATGTAATAGATATTAATGCGAATACCTCAGATGATATGGGATATAAAGGCAGCCGTTCTATTTACTCCGGGTTTGCAGATTTTGTATACGCCTTGACATCAAAATGGACTTTAAATGCCGGTGTACGCGCTGAGATTGCTGAAATGATGATAGAATCCAATACCATTGAAATAGATAATGATGAAGAACAATTCATTTTTAATGATGTTGATTTTTTCCCGGCTTTAAATCTCAAATGCAGCCTTACAGAAAAGACAAATCTGCGCTTTGCGGCCAGCAGGACTGTTATCAGGCCGAGTTTTTATGAAAAGACTTCGGCCCGGCTTCTTCACGAACCCGGTGATTATGCCACGTTTGGCAATCCATATACAAAGGATAATGTTAAACCAAGCGACAGTACCTATCTTGAAAATTCTTACAGCAACAATATAGACCTGAAATGGGAATGGTTCCCGTCTCCTGGTGAACTTATTGCAATAGGGGTATATGGGAAACAAATAATAGAACCTATCGAGAGCGTCAGCCGCCTGATGGGAGGCACGGACCTGATATATACGTTTGAAAACTTTCCTGATAATGCGTATGCTGCGGGTATTGAGTTTGAAGTAAAAAAGAAAATAAGGGACCTTTTTATAGGCTTTAACGCTTCCTATATCTACACCCATTTAAAGATACCTGAAGGGCGTTATGAAAACCAACGCGAGCGTTCCCTGCAGGGGGCGTCACCTTACCTGGTTAATGCTGATTTAGGGTATGTGCTGAACTATGGCGCAGAGAAACAACAAAAATGCTATGCAGGGATTGTTTATAATGTTTATGGGAAAAGATTGTACCGCGTTGGCGTTTCAGGAGGTGGTAACCAATATGAATTGCCTGTGAACAGCCTGGATTTGATTATAAAAAACAAACTCAGCAACAAATTGGATATAAATATTAGCATCAAAAATATTCTGGACCCCGATATAACCATTATACAAGAAGTGTATGAAGATGAATTACATCCCGACGTAAAGACGAAAGACCAGGTAATACATCAATACAATAAAGGAATAACGGTGAAACTGGGTTTTGCATACAAATTTTAATTTTTATTATAACACGAAAACTAAATTTTTAATTAAAAACAAAAAGAGATGAAAAAGATTAATTTACATTTGATTTTCGCATTATTAGTAGGTTTTGGCCTGGTACTGTCATCATGTAAGGACGACGATGACCCGGAGGGCCCACAAACAACGGATGCGCTTTCAGGTAACATTACAAAAGATGTAATAGTAGATGGGAACGCTACCTTAAGCGGTGAAGTGCATGTGAAGAGCGGTGTTACCCTGACTATTAAGGCCGGATCTGTTATTACAGCGGATGCAAGCGATTTGTCATATCTTTTAATTGAACAAGGAGCGAAAATTATGGCTGAAGGAACAGCTGATAAGCCTATCATTTTTACTGCCTCATCTAAAGAAACGGGTGCATGGGGAGGTATCCACATTTGTGGCAAGGCATCTATAAACAGTGGTGCAACCGGTACTTCAGAAATCGGGGATGCTATTTATGGCGGGACCGATGATAATGATAATTCCGGAACACTTAAGTATTGTATTGTTGAGTATTCAGGAACAACCCTTGACCCTGAACACGAAGCTAACGGTATTTCTTTTTACGGTGTTGGGAATGGCACAACTGTAGATTATATTGAAATATATGTTGGACAGGATGACGGAATTGAATTCTTTGGCGGGACTGTAGATGTCAAACACGTAATTGTATATGCAGCTGAAGACGATAGTTACGACTGGACAGAAGGCTGGAGAGGAAGAGGCCAATACCTGATAGCTATACAGGGCGCAAAAGGCGACAGGGGTATTGAAGGTGACAACCTTGGGAGTAACAATACTGCTACTCCTTATGCAAGTCCTGTGATGTCGCAGGTTACTTTAATAGGTGATGGTGATGCTGATAACTATGGTATGAAACTTCGCGAAGGGACCAAAGGGAAATTCTATAACTTTATTGTAACTGGTTTTGACAAGAGAAGTATCCACGTTGAGCACGATCAAACTTTATTAAATGTAATTGACGGTTCATTGCTGGTTGATTATTCCTTTGTAAATGACAGTGTATCGGATGCAGGTATTAAGTATTCAGCTACTGAAGGTTCAGATAAACCGGCAAATCTTACAGACTATCAATTTGAAAAATCTGCAAATATACACCTGCTTGATTTACGCACAGGTGTTAGTGCATCTACTACATATACCGGCGGCAAAGATGTAAGCACCATGGATAGTTGGTTCGAGAGTTCAACTACTATTGGCGCTGGCAGCAGCTGGGCCACCTGGAGCAACACTTTGGGTAAATAGGTTTGGTTAGCAACCAGATAATTTATGGTTAGAAAGCTGCCTTCGGGTAGCTTTTTTTTTGTTTATAACTAAAACAATGGAAGGGCAAATTGCCTTTTAATTGCCCGTAGTGCAACCTAATATCTCCCGCCCCGACGGGGTAGTTTTTACCAAAATCAAGCTTTTCTTAAACCAAACTAAGTATTTCTATACATTATCCCGTCGGGGCAGGATAGTATTGCACAACCTCTGTCAGCCTGCCTGAAGGTAGGGCAGGCTGACAGGATTTATCAATCCTCAGGCTCACACTTCTACGGTCTTCCGTCTTCCGACTCCCGGCCCTGGTCTTCTGGCTCCTCAAAAAAATTGTTATGATTTATTCAATGTAAAGATTAAATTTGTCTTTATTAAATCAAAATTTAACCTTTACTTTTTCATGGCAAATCTGAATGAATACAAAATCCTTATCGTGGATGATGAGGAAGATATTGTAGAATTCCTATCGTATAATATACAAAAAGAAGGTTACCGGGTCTTTGGGGCCCGGAATGGGCTTTCCGCTATCGAATTGGCGCGCAAAGAATTGCCTCACCTGATACTTATGGATGTGATGATGCCCGAGATGGATGGAATTGAAACATGTGAAGAGCTCAGGAAAATAGCTGCATTAAATAATACTATAATTGCTTTCCTAACAGCCAGGGGAGAGGATTATTCGCAAATTGCCGGTTTTGAAGCAGGAGGGGATGATTATATTACAAAGCCTATTAAACCAAAAGTTTTAATTAGCAGAATTAAGGCTTTGCTTAAACGGGTAAAAGACATTGAAGTAAATGCAGGTGCAGAACCAGCTGAATTAATTATTGAACGGGACGGGTTGATCATAAACAGGGAGAAATACATGGTTTACAAGAATGGGGAGGAGCTTGTTCTTCCCAAAAAAGAGTTTGAATTGTTGGCGCTTTTAATTAATAAACCAGGAAAAGTTTTTTCAAGGGATGAAATCTTCAATACGATTTGGGGTGAAGATATTATCGTAGGTGACAGGACTATTGATGTCCATATAAGAAAACTTCGCGAAAAAATTGGAGAGGAACGCATTGAAACGGTAAAAGGAGTAGGGTACAGGTATACCGAAAAGTAATCACCTGTTACGAATTTTCAATTCGTTATTATCCTTTCTGTTTCAGGCTAAGGTCTTAGAATTTATCAGGCTTTGAATATCATCCGCGTAGGTTTTTTCATGTTTTACAAAAAAATCATATAAATCCGCTACGGCCTCATCCATTGTAAGCTGTTTATATCTGTATAATTGCCGAACAGAATTAATCCTCATTTTTAGCGTGGTACTTTTTATATCTGGATAGGTATTGCTTTTTATCAGATGGATCCATTCCTTCTTGTTTTTATCCGGTATCATTTTTATTTGGTTATTTCAAATGTTTTAAATTCATTTTTATCTAATCCTTTTAACTGCTTTTATTTGAGGTTATTGGTTTTGGTTTTATCATTGCAGGTTTTTTCATGGTTGTGGGTTTCGTTTTTGGGGTAACCTTTGTTTCAGCGCTTTTTGTTTCTGGGGCGGTTGTTTTTTCTGCTTCCGTATAGGATTCAACAGTACCTGCTATCTCATTGGTCAATTTTGTTTTTTCTTTGTTTTCTGCTTTTTCTGCTTTCTCTGCTACTGGTTTTTTAGTTACTGCCTGTTGTTCTTTCATTTTAGCTTTTTGTTTTTTATCCTTCTTATCGTCCTTCCTGGATTCTTTTTCTGTAATTACCCTGCTTTCCCTGTATTTCTTTACAAATTCTTTATCTGTCGTTTCAAATAGGGTTATGAGTTTATCCAGCTTGTAATTTAAAAGGTTATCATTTGCTTTTACCATTTTATTAATTTGTTTCCTGCACTTATTGAGATAACTTATGGAGTCTCTTAATTGCAATACCGAATCGATGTAACGTTTTATGTTCTTTTTAAGTTCTTCAATCATATCCTGTGTTAACCCATAGGAATGGATACTTTCTTTAACTTTCTCCTTTTTGTTTTTCACAATAAGTTTATCAGCAGTTTTAACCGATTTATCATAGGCCGTTTTTGCAGATTTCCATATGGTTTTACATTTGCTGATTAATTCCGAATCTTTAACCTTGGATAATTTTTCAGCAGTAAAACCTAATTTTTTCGCCAGGTTTTCATTATCAGTATCGTAGGCATAAACCTGAAGCACGGAGCATACAGGAACCGCCGAATTTATTAATATTTCCTTTCTGTTTATTTTTTCCATTAAGACAGGTGTTATATCTGTGGCATCTTCTTTTTTCAAGTTTGTTAAAACCTCGTTGTTTGCGAAGAACCCATCTATGGTATTCTTAAATTCCGGGATCCCGTCCCATTTAGGGCTTCCTTCCTTTAATTGTCCCTGTACTTTAAAGTACATTTCGGTTTTCCTGTTTTGTTTATCTTTCATAATTGAATTTTTATTTGTTATTTAATTTCTTTTCAGATGAATACATGGTTTGCCATTTATCTTTGTTTTACAGGCATTTCCAGGAAGTAGTTGATCTTTTCAAGGATCACTTCTTTTAAAATAGGTTTGATTATAAAATCGTTTCCGCCGGCCTGCATAGCTTCGTCTATGAAACTTTTTAAGGCATATGCCGGCTCTACGATGATTGGTACTTCAGTATCCAGTTTCCTTATTTTTCTTATTGTTTCTATCCCGTTTAATCCCGGCATGCCAATATTTATTAGTATCAGGTTAATATTAGGATAATCGGTAAATATCTTTAATGCCTCGTTGCCATCGCATGCCCTTATTACCAGCGCTCCGGTTGGTTTAAGTATGGCCTGTAGCAATTCAAAGCTGGCATCATTGTTTTCTACTAAGAGTATCGTACGGTCATCAAATTCAAACTTCTTTTGGATGGGTGTTTCGTCCGTTTGATGCCCTTCTTCAACAAGGGTAACAGGTAATGTAACCTTAAATGTTGAGCCGGTGCCAGGTTCAGATACAAGGGATATTTTTCCTCCCATCAATTCAATCAATTGTTTCGATATAGCCAGTCCTAGACCGGCTCCTCCATAATGGCTGTGTATCGAATTATCAGCTTGGGCAAAGCGTTCAAATATTTTTTCCTGCTTATCGGATGGTATCCCGATCCCGGTATCCCTGATCTTAATAATAAGGTTGTTGTTTTCGAATCCATATATTATGCCTACGCTTCCATGGGAGGTGAATTTAATGGCATTTCCTATAAGGTTATTGATTATCTGGCTTAAACGCTGTTTATCAGTAAGCGTAACCAGATTTTGCATGTATTCCGATTGCAAAAATATTTTTAATCCGGGCTTGACCTTTTCAATAATATGTTTGAATTGTTCATAAATATCTTCAAGTAGCTTGTGGATGTCTACATCGTTATTGTGGATTTCAATTTTCCCGGCTTCTATTTTGGTAAAATCAATAAGGTCATTGATGATTTTTATAAGGATTTCACTGCTTTGCCTTATCTGGTTTATGAATTGTTTTTTTTCTTCCTCATTTTGATACCTGGGATCGGCCAGAAGTTCAGAAAACCCCAGTATGCCATTGAGCGGGGTCCTGATCTCATGGCTTACATTTGCCAGGAACGCGCTTTTTTCTTTGTCTTGTTTTTCTGCTTTCTCTTTTTCTTTTTTCAGGTTTCTAATGTAATCTTTGCGATGGGTGATATCAATAATTATGCCGAGGTAACCGTTTTTGGAAGGTTCGTGGTTTATACGGTTTATTGACATAAAGGCAGGGAAGGTATTTCCATCTTTTCTTTTTGCTTCAAACTCAATGAAGCCAGATTTGGTATCCCCTGTTATGGATGCTTTTTCAGTTAACAGGTTAAACAAGTTCAGGATACTGAAGTCATCTTCACCATCGCCTATATCGTATTGAAACTTATCCAGGAAATACGGGTTTGCATATACTATTTTACCATCAACATCGGCTTCGAATACCCCAATTGGTAAACACTCCAAAAGGCAATGATAATGGATCCTTTCAAAATTTAGGAGTTCTATTACTTCATCTTTGTTTCGAATTATTTGTCGGATATAAAACCCAAGTTTCTCAAATTGCATCAGGAAATGTTGTATTTCTGATGATTCACCTTTGAAATCAATGTTTATTTGCCATTTGGATTTGTTCTCCAGGAACCTTGATATCTTGTCAGATAGTTTTTTTAATGGCCTTGTTATATGCTGAGACAATAAAACGCCGATTAGTAAAGTAAAAAGAAAGAGTGAAATCCCTGAATAGATGTAAAACCTGTTTAATGACGCCATAACAAGCATCCTAAGGTTCCCAAGGTTTTCTTGTATCGCAAGCAAATTTTCTCCTGTGGTGTTTTTAAGGCCATCAAATGGTTTTGGTTGTGATACCTGTACCTGATATTTTTGTATTGTATTGGACAGTTCGTCAATCCTTGTTATATCCTGAATATAAAAACGACTGCCAAAGATTAAAATACTTGCAGCTACAAGCAACTCAAAAAACAGTGATAAAAGTATACGGTTCCTCAGTGGTCTAAGCATTTTGTTTATCTCCTAATACATCAATAATCCTTTTAAAGTTCCCTGTTTTATCTTAAGTTTAGCTTAATTTATCCTTAAGAAAACCTAATGTTAATAAGTTTTTAT
Organism: Bacteroidales bacterium; assembly: GCA_016926235.1. The sequence continues at coordinate 43,473 of JAFGOZ010000371.1, forward strand.
TCAGCCGGGCCATAGATCTTTGATATTCAAAAAGATGGCCATGCGCAAGGATGCAAGTCGGCGTCGGGTATATTTTTAGTTCGAGATAGCAGCCTGGTGTTTGAAGTGTAAGTCAATAACCTTGCCAAAAGGAGGGCGGAGGCCAATTAACAGGACATCATCTGTTTGTTCAAGGTTGCCTTTCCATTCCTCAAAAATTGAATTATATATTTCTCCCTGCAATTTCATTGGTTTCGAAGAATGGTTAAGCAGCATATCTTTGAAATATTTTGACCGGAATTTTTGACGGGATTGCTCTCCAAACTGGTCAACAAATCCATCTGAGAAAATATAAATTGAGTCTGAACTATCAATTTTTAAAATATTACTTGTAAAAGGCCTGTTTCCTTTGATATCCAACCCTATAGGTATTTTGTCCCCAGGTATATGTTCCAGGTCATTATTCCTTATTATATATAATGGACGTTTTGCCCCTGCAAATTCAATGACCTCTTTTTTATGGTCAAAAATAAGAAGGGCCATGTCCATTCCGTCGTTTGATTTATCAATGCAGCCTTCGGTTTGTAATGTTTCGAGTAATCGTTCCCTTAAGAGGTTAAGTATTTTGTCAGCCTGATAATTGTTTTTTCTAAGAATAATTTCATTCAGTAAGGCATTGCCCAACATGCTCATAAATGCCCCCGGAACACCATGGCCTGTGCAATCTACAAGTGCCAATACACTTATTTCTTCCTCTTCAATATGTTTAAACCAGTAAAAATCACCACTAACTACAGCTTTGGGTTTCCAGATTATAAAACTGTCAGGAAAAACATCCATGATAGTGTTTTTATTGGGCAGAAATGCCTCTTGTATTTTTTTTGCATATACTATACTGTCAAGGATACTTTTGTTTTGTTTTTCTATTATTTCACTTTTTATCAGGACCTCGTCCCTCTGGGCCAATATTTCTTCATTTTGTTCTTTTATATGTTCATTCTGTGCCTGTATCTGCCGGGTCCTCTTAACGATATTGTCCTCAAGAAAGTTGATCTGGTTCCATACCTCTTTTCGCAGGATCAAAAAATTATCTGCCAGCTTTCCAATTTCATCTTTCCTTTTCCTTATAGTTAACGGTTCCATGTCGGTGAACTTACTTTTAACAAAAGCAGATATAGTATCGGAGAGCATGATAATCCTGTTTGTGGTGCGTTTGGAAATGATTATGCTTAATAATATACCTGCAATTAATATAACAAATGCAGTCAATTCGAATGCACGTTTCATTTGGTTTGCCAGATGCATTCTTCGGTTTATAGTATCATCGGTAATTTGTGAAATTTCACTTAATATGGTATTCTTTTTATTATCCAGTTCGGACTTTAAACCGGTCAGTTCTTCGGTTATAAGGTTGCCTGCCGGTAATTCATTTTTATGATTTTGTTGAAGCGTATTAATGATCGTATTAAAGTCTTCCTGGTATTGGCCTATAATAGTATTTACTTCGTTTAACTCATGAAATATACCGAATTCATTAATAACAGGGGAATTCAATAATGTATTTATCTCATTTTTTATAGTTGACATATACATCCTGTGTTCTTCGAGGTATGTACTATAGTTTGTGTGGTAAAAGAGATCGTTGTTTGCATCATATATAAAAAAATCGTTTATCGTTATAGCATCCTTAAGCAGGTGTACCTGAACTGTTTTTACTGTACTGTTGAAATGGTTTATCTTGTTTATCTTTTTATTATATAGTAAGTTTAGTATAGCAATGAACCCATACAACACAATCAGGCTTAATAAAACAGCCAATACCTTAATTCTTATACTCTTCCTCATGCTTAATCAATTTATAATGCCACAAATTTTTGAATGAACTATATCTGCAAAGTAAAGAAGTGGGGCAGATATTGCGATTAACTTGATATTAAGATAAAATTAGGTTTTGGTTACGTATTTGAACATGTTAAAATCTCAAGATTCCAATAGCTTTTACGTCGTTTCATTATGTTTTGAACTGACTTAAATGTCATCGGATGAATTTATAGCAAAGTCATAATTAACATAACATGGGTTAAATCTTAATTTGTTATGCAAATATTATAAATGGCATATATTTTCATCTTGAGGCAGTTAAAAAAAATATTCAATTTAAATATTAAATTAACACAAAACATACATTAAAATATCCATCCCATCAAGCTTCTTCATTCATAACATTCAGGCAAAATTGATTTTTACATAACACCTCAGGGAACGCTTCTTAATAGTTTAGCACCGTCTAATTTTTAATAAAATATAATATGATGAAAAGATTTTTACTAAGCCTGAGTGCATTATTTATTGGGGTGTTCCTGTTCCAGGTGAATGCCCAAACAACATTGGAGATACCTATTATTGCCACTGGTGGTACTGATAGTGTAGATGTTGAGTATTCAGATCCGGATACAGTTATCTGGATTGTTGTTCCACTGTCATCTGATGATGCAGAACAAGAGAATGATGAGATCGATTCTTATTTTGACGATGACCTTGATTTGGGCTGGGAAGGGGCGCCTGATGCCATGAATACGGTTAATCTGGGTTTAAGGTTTCAGAACGTGACCATCCCTAAAGGTGCGACCATTGATTCAGCATACCTGATTTTATGTTCGCATGAAGCTCGCGAAGCTATTTTGGATGCAGCCTTAATAACAATTAAAGGCGAAGCATCTGACAGCGCTATGACTTATGATGTGGATACCTTTTTAATTACCGATCGTACAAAAACTACAGCTACAGTAACCTGGGCAGATAGTACAGCCTGGGGGCTTTATACATATCATAAAAGCGCCGATATATCTTCAATAATCCAGGAAATCATTGACCGCCCGGGTTGGAATACGGGTAATCCCATAAGCCTTATATTAACAGGCGAAGACCAGGGCCCCAGTGATTATTTAAATTCAAGGGAAATAGAAGCCTTCGAAAACATAGCTGATCCGGGTGATGGCGGCGATGGACAAAACCATCCGGAGAGAAGGCCCAAACTCAGGATAGTTTATAATACGGCAACGCGCGTTAACCAATATGGATTATCCCGTTTAGCTGTTTATCCAAACCCGGCAAGGGACATATTTCATATCTCGGTAATTGATAAATCGGAAATCTCTATTGTTGACATTACAGGGAAAGAAGTAATGAATTTTGTAGCAGAAAAGAATTCTACAACAACGGTAAATGTTAGTAATTTACATAGTGGAATGTATTTTGTCAAAGCTGTTCAAAACAATAATAGCCTGACTTGTAAGGTAATTGTTAAATAGAGATTTGGTTAAAACTGTCCATTAAAATTGGCTATAATATTGATTTCTTTTAACTGATTTAGTGGACAGTTCTTTTTTTTTGCATGAGGAGATTACAGGTTTTTATGAAGATAACAGAATGAATATGATACCATCCATTAAAAAAATACTTTTATTAATAGCGTTTTTTTTACAAATAATAAGCCATGGATTTTCACAAGGAAATTATAAAGTTTCAGGCGTTGTAACCGATGGAGAGACAGGTGAATATTTGCCTGGTGCAACAGTGGCTGTGGAAAGTACAACTATTGGTACCGTCACGGATTTAAATGGCCGCTTTACTTTAAAATATAATCGTAATGCTTTTAACCTTACCGTGTCTTTTATTAGTTATGAACAAGTGGTAATTCCTGTTAACCTCTCAGGGGGGCATAACGGGGATATTGAAATTAAGTTACAAAAGAAAAGCACATTAATTGATGAGGTTCAGATAGTGGGAGAAACTGATGGGCAGGTAAAAGCCATGCTTAATCAAAAAAATGCAGAGAATATCAAAAACATAGTTTCTTCAGAGCAGATCGAACAATTCCCGGACATGAATGCAGCAGAAGTGGTGCAAAGGATACCTGGAATAACTCTTCAAAGGGATCAGGGTGAGGGAAGGTTTGTGCAGCTCCGGGGAACACCGCCCGAACTGACAAACTTTAGTATAAATGGTGAACAGATACCTTCACCGGAGGGAAATGTAAGATACGTGGGGCTGGATGTAATTTCGGCAGACCAGATAGAGACCATTGAGGTTACCAAGGTTATGACTCCCGATATGGATGGGGACGGCATAGCAGGAAATGTAAATATAGTAACTAAAACTGCCAATGGAAAAGAACCCGAAATAAAGGTCTCTGCCGCTGGCGGATATAATAATTTAAGAGAAAGGGATAATTACCAGTTTCAATTTGCATTCGGACAAAGAACAGGAAAATTTGGTTTCAATATAAATGGTAACTATTATGTCAATAATCAGGGCTCTGATAACATGGAATTTAAATATGTAAAAAGTACATTCTGGGGTAGCACTGATGAGGGAGTTGATAATTATCACGTTCAATACAGGGATTATCAACTCAGGTATTATGAAATAACAAGACAACGAATTGGTCTTAGTTCAACCTGGGATTATAATTTTAACGATAAGTCGTACCTATATTTAAGGGGTATGTATAACAGCTTTAAGGATGATGAATTGCGACGTAGGGTGGTATATGATCTGGATGACGCTGTCTCGGAAGATTATTATTTGTATGGAGGTATTAAACGGGATGTAAGGGACAGAATTAAAAACCAGGACATTACTTCTATAAATCTTGGGGGCGAGCATGATTTAAATTGGTTATTAATTGATTATGAGGGGGCTTACGCAATTGCAAAAGAAACTCAACCTGAGAGAGTTGAAGCATCATTTGATAACCCCGGACAGGCAATTGCAATGAAAATTGACAGGAGTGATCCTGACTGGCCTGTAATATACTTTCCTGAACCGTCAGATTCTGTATATGCTATTAATTATGCCGAATATGATTTTGATGATATCCTTTTCGAACAATCAGAGATTATTGATAATAACCTTACTGCTAAAGTAAATATTAAAATTCCTTATAAATTAAGTACTCAAAAAGGATATTTTAAACTTGGTGGAAAATACAGGACCAAAGAAAAAGTCAGGGATGCGAAGGCAAATATATATGATGCATATTTTACTACTTCACGGACCTATCCGGGTCAGGGGCCTGAGATATCTTTTTTGGATTTTGACGATGGTTTTATTGAAAACAATTTGTTAAATCATGGCTATACCATTGACCATATACCTGATCCGGTTAAAATCAGAGATTTCTATGAATACTATTCTCAGTTTTTTATTTTAGATCGTACCGATACCAAGAAACACTCTTTCGGGACAGATTATAAAGCCAATGAGGATATATTTGCGTTTTATGGAATGATACGGCATGATATTGGCAGGTTGATGATTCTGGGAGGTTTGAGATATGAGAAAACGGTTATCGATTATGAAGGAAGAAGAGTTGTTGTTGATTTCAGAAATAATTTTCAGGAACTTGACACTCTGACTGACAGCAGGGAACATGAATTCTACCTGCCAAACCTGCAGTTGAAATATACTATTAATGGTAATACAAATTTTCGCTTGTCATATACGAGTACCTATTCCAGACCAAACTTTGAAGATATTTTACCCTACAGGGACGAAGATGATAGAGAAATAAAATATGGAAACCCGGACCTGAAATATCCCACTTCTTCAAATTATGATCTTCTGGCGGAACATTACATTTCTGAAGGGGGGATATTTTCAGGGGGTGTCTTTTATAAAGATATTAAGGATTTTGTGTTTTATTATAAACGTTTTGGGCGTGAAGGTGAGCACACAGGCTCATTTAGTCCCCGGGAAATAACCAAAGCTATAAATGGTAAAAGGGCTGAGGTTTTTGGTGCTGAATTACAGAGTCAGTTTAAGTTTACATATCTCCCCGGTTTTTTAAGCAATTTTGGGGTTTATTGTAATTACACATATACGTATTCTGAAGCATTTATTAATAAAAGGATTCCTGTAAACAGTCTTACTTCTGTTATAATTTTCGGAGAGGATAGCCTCGGTACTTTTATTAATGAAAATGAAGAAGAAAAAATTAAGCTGCCTGGTCAGGCGAAACATACAGCAAATCTTGCTTTGTTTTATGATTCAAAAAAGTTTTATGCAAAATTAACTGCAAACTATCATGATTCATTTCTTCATTCCCTTGGGGCAGATAAGGATTTGGATGAATACTATGCTGCCGGCTGGCATCTGGATTTTACAGCACATTATTTAATAACTCCGAAATTAACTGTATTTGCTGATTTTATTAATCTTACCAATGCTCCTTTAAAATATTATTTAGGAAGCCCGGACAGGTTATTACAGCAGGAATTTTACTCCTGGTGGGCACGTGTAGGATTGAAACTGGAAATCAATTAAAACTTAAAATTATGACTTCAATTAGACGTATTTTATTTTCCCCCGGAACAGCATGGATTATTTGTTTGGTTACATTTGTATTATTGCTGAAATGTGGCATGAATAATAGCATGCCTAACGATCAAAGTTATGATACTTTAATTATTAAACCCGATGACAGCGATCTCTCTTTTATTATATTCGGCGATTGGGGAAGAAACGCTTATTACTACCAGGATGATGTGGCTAAAGCCATGGGTGAGTTTTGTGATAGTTTTGGCGGTGTGGATTTTATTATTTCGTGTGGGGATAATTTTCAGACAAACGGGGTTGCCAGCATAGCAGATCCTCTATGGAATAGCAGTTTTGAAAATGTATACACACATCCATCCCTTCTTGTTGACTGGTATCCGGTACTTGGTAACCATGATTACAAGGGGAATACAAATGCTGAAATTCAATATTCGTCCATTAGCAGGAGATGGCGTATGACAGATAATTATTATTCAATCGACAGGCAAATAAATGATAGTGTTGCGGCGAAGTTTCTTTTTATTGATACCTCTCCTTTAATTGATTATTATCACGGCAAGCCCGAAACGTACCCTGATGTCGTGAAACAGGACACAGCCAAACAAATGCAATGGATTCGTGAAACATTAAAGAATGTGGATGAGGAATGGATTTTTGCCATTGGACATCATCCTGTTTTTTCCGGAAGTCCTGCACACGGGAACACGGATGACCTGATTGAAAAGCTAAAACCAGTATTTGACAGAAGTGCTTTAGACTTTTATTTTTGTGGTCATGATCATGACTTCCAGCATATAAAAGCAACAGGTTCACATGTTGAATATTTTGTTACAGGTACCGGTTCACAAATAAGGGAAACAGGAATTACTGAAAATACAGTTTTCAGCCTTGCACAGCCTGGTTTTACTGTAGTAATACTTCAAGGTACCCGGTTATATCTGCATTTTCTAGATATTAAGGGGAATATTAAATATTCGATAGAAAGATCTGTATTTAAAGCAACAAATAATATTTTGTAAATTGCATAAATATGAATTCAAAATATAATATTAAAATATTTTGCCTTTTGCTCTTGTATGTTAGCGCATGTAATGAGGCAAAGAAAACAAACACCATGGATGCTGACATAGATAGTATTGAACTAATGCAAATGCAAGAAAAGTATGAGGATTCAATAGAATGGGTATATTCGAAAAATTTGCAGGCAGGAATAAAAAATAATATAACTGCAGATATAGAAACCCAGCCCGTTGAATCTTTAAATGGAGATGATGCTGCAGACGATCCGGCTATTTGGATAAATGAAAAAGACCCTTCACGAAGCCTGGTTTTGGGTACGAATAAAAAAGCAGGGCTTTATGTGTATGATCTGGAAGGCGATCTAGTGGCTTATCGCAAAATTGGCAGGGTGAATAATGTAGATATACGAGATGGATTTCTATTATGGGAAAAAGAAGTGGCCATTGTTGCAGCAAGCAACAGAAGCAATAATTGTATATCATTATTATATATTGATAAGGCCACCGGAGAAATTTCGGATACAATAAAAAATATTCCATCGGATGTGGATGAAGTATATGGTGTTTGTCTTTATAAAGACATAAAAAACAATACGTTTTATGTGTTTGTAAATGGGAAGGGCGGATGGATCGAACAGTGGCTTATAGCAGGAGGTAGTCAAATAAGCGCTCATCTGGTAAGGACATTTACGGTTGGCAGCCAGCCGGAAGGCATGGTTGTTAATGACAAGAATGGCATGCTATACATTGGTGTTGAAGACGAAGGGATTTTCAAGTTTTCAGCCGATCCTGCCAATATTATTGAAATGGTCAAACTTCCGGGCAGTGACTCTACAAATGCAAATATTGCTTATGATATTGAAGGAATTGCCTTATTTTCCTATAAAGAATTTGATTATTTAATTGCATCCAGCCAGGGAAATTATTCTTACACTTTATTTAAATTAGGGAAAACAGATCAATATATAACAAGTTTTACAATATATGATGGGATCATTGACGGTGTTGAAGAAACAGATGGGCTGGATGTGGCTGTTTCAGCTTTAAGCAGTCGTTTTCCTGAAGGCTTATTGGTGGTTCAGGACGGCTTTAATTATAATGGAGATACATTAGTAAACCAAAACTTCAAGTTTATATCCATTGAAAAGTTGTTAAAGCTATTGTAAAGTGAAATTGACAGAAATTATTGCATTCTGACCGGGCCTAATTGATTAAAACAAAAAAGCCATAATGGATAAATTATTGTCTTTAACTCCAAAGGACTCCAGAGGAATCATATGTCTGTATAAGTTAGTTATTACGAAATAAAACCGGCGCAAGCATTTTGTATCAATGAAATATTAATCCTCACGTGCGACGGAAGGCAGGAATGCTTGTTATCTTAACTGATGTTTGATTTCGCAAATCAAGAGGACTTAACGTGAGCACTTCTTTTTAGAAAGTCTCACAATTCAGAATATTATTTATCAATAATTCCAGTATAAAACAACGTTATATGCTACGTTAATATTCTCACCAATAAAGTTCACTATATATAAAAATATTCTTCAATTATAAAATAATGTGCTAATTGAATTATATAGTAATGATAGAAATGATTATAAAAATGAATAATATTTAGTTATTATTTATTTAATTATAGTGTAAAATTTATGTTAACAACTATATATCAATATGTTATTCTTTAACCTAAATGTAACATAAATGTAATATTAATGAAATCCAAATGTAATAGAAAAGAAATAATATTGTATTATAATTTTAAACCAACTATCAATGAAGAAATTAGGAGTATCCCTTATTGTAACAATTTTGTTATCAGCCGCTCTTTTCGCCCAGGATAGCGAGGAGAAACCGGAATTTAAGCCCTCAGGCAAGCCATATGCCAATATTTTCAGTAATTTTAATGTAATAAGTTACGATGGCAATACCGATTATGGTTTCGATATTACCAGGGCATATCTGGGTTATAGTTATAATTTTAGCGAACACTTTTCCGGGAAAGTGAACATTGATGTAGGCGCCCCGGAAGTCTATATTAATGACTCAGTAGATGGATCTACGAACTTAGACCTCACCGCTTACTTAAAGATAGCATCCCTAACGTATAAGTACGACAAACTTACGGTAGACTTTGGAATGATTGGGCTTAAACAGTTTAAGGTTGCCGAAGGCTTTTGGGGCCACCGCTATATTTACAAATCATTTCAGGATGCATCAAAAATGGGTTATAGCGCAGATTTGGGTATGAGTGTTGCTTATGATATCATAGATCAGCTAAGTGTGGATTTTACTGTGACAAATGGCGAAGGGTATAAATCATTACAGGCCGACAGCCTGCTAAAATATGCTGCAGGCATAACAGGAAAACCTGTCGAAGGGCTTGTTTTGCGGGTTTATTATGATATGATGGGTGAAAAAGACATGCAGTCGACATTTTCTGCTTTTGCCGGATATGCGGATGATAAAATAAGCATAGGGGCTGAATATGATTTTCAGATGAACAATAAAGTTGAAAAAGGCAAGGATCTTTCAGGTATCTCGGCTTATGCATCTTATCAGCTAACCGATATGATCGAAGTATTTGGAAGGTATGATAACCTCTCTTCCGTAAAACTTGACGGGGCTGATGATCCATGGAATATTAAAAAAGATGGCCAGGCCATTATAGGGGGTGCGGAGTTTAATCTAGCCAAAGGTGTGAAAATTGCCCCTAACTACCAAGGATGGATTTCTTCCAGGAATGGAGAAAAAGCGAAATCGGGTTTCTTTATTAACCTGGACCTGAAGTTTTAAGCTTGTAACATTATTGTAATGAATTTGTAACATGGCAGTAATTTTAAATATATATGATTGTAAAGTATTTTAAACCAAATTTATAACAGATGAAAAAGATTTTAGTACTACTCGTAGCAGTTGCATTGATTGCATCCTGTAAAAATTCGGGTCAAAAAACGGCTGATGAAAGTAAAAAAGTAACTTTGACGGCAGCCGGGGCAACATTTCCTATGCCTTTTTATAACCAGGTGTTTAAAAATTACACGGAAGAAACAGGCATACTTCTTACATACGGGGGCATAGGTTCAGGAGGCGGTATCCGCAGCCTGAAAGACAAGGTCGTGGATTTTGGTGCTACAGACGCTTATCTGGAAGATGATAAAATAGGTGAAATGCCGGCAGAAATAGTACATATCCCCACTTGCCTGGGGGCCGTTGTAATAGCTTACAACCTGGACAACGTGGAAGGGTTAAAACTGACCCCGGAATTGCTTGAAGGGATCTTCCTGGGTGAAATAACAAAGTGGGACGATCCTAAAATGAAGGCCAATAACCCTGAAATTACATTACCTGATATGAATATTACCGTAATGCACCGTTCGGACGGAAGTGGTACTACTCACATCTTTAGTGACTATATGTGTAAGGTCAGCCCGAAATGGGAAGAAAAGGTAGGCCGAGGTAAAGCATTGGAGTGGCCGGTGGGTATCGGATCTAAAGGTAACCCGGGTGTTGCCGGTGCAATTCAACAGACAAAAGGCTCTATTGGTTACATTGGTTCCGAATATGCACTTGCACAAAGTATCCCGATGGTCCAATTGATGAATAAAGCTGGTAAATATATTGCGCCGACTGTTGAAAGTATCAGTGCGGCCGCAAAGGGCGAATTACCTGCTGACACCAGGGTTATGCTTACCAATCCCGATTTTGAGGATGCATATCCAATCAGTGGTTTTACCTGGATTATTCTTTACAAGGAACAGGCATATGATGGCCGTTCTGAAGCCCAGGCACTGGAGACAGTTAAATTTCTGGATTGGCTGATTAGTGCGGATGCACAAGCTGTTACATCGCAGGTTAATTATTCTCCGCTTCCTGAAGAAATGGTGGCTAACGCTAAAAAGATTCTTAGATCGATTACCTACGATGGTAAAGCATTATTGCAATAAAAATTTATAAAAAGTAGCTGAGATGTTTGTAAACAGGAAAAAGATTAGAAGATTTTCGTCGAAGATTTTTAAAAATCTTTTAAGGGCAATGAAATTCAAGGAGAATTTCATTGGCCCTCCTGTTTCCTGCCTGGTATTTCCTGAACTAAAAGAACAAAGGAATAATCATCTTTCCGGCAAAGGGCTTAAAGATATATATAATGGATTTTTTACATTTATGGAAGACGTTAGTTTGAATTAATAAGTGGAATGTAGTATTAACTTTTGGCGAAAAGATTCATTTAATATTGAGAATAAATGAGTTACAACTCAAAAAATAGGATCTTGTCCTTGTTTTCATCCAGTGAGAAGGTTACCCGGGTATTATTGATGATTGCATCGGCCTTGATATTATTGGTTGCAGGGGGCATGGTTTTTTCATTGGTGGGCGGTACGTTTCCGGTTTTTAAAGAGTTTGGCTTCCGCTTCATTTTTTCATCCGGCTGGAACCCTTCCGAAGGCAGGGAAGAATATGGCGCTTTGCCATTTATCATTGGTACCCTGTGGACATCCATACTGGCACTCCTCTTAAGCATCCCTTTGTCTTTTTCCACATCGTTATTCCTGGGAGAATATTACAGGGGGACCCGGTTGGCCGGCATCTTCGGGACTATGGTCGATTTACTGGCCGGTATCCCTTCCATCGTTTTTGGACTTTGGGGTTTCTACGTTCTTAAGCCCCTGGTTGCCGATATTGGTTTAAATGAAACGGGATATGGCATCTTTACTTCGGCGCTTATTTTATCCATTATGATTGTGCCTTATGCAACCTCGCTGAGCAGTGAGATCATTTCGATGGTGCCTGTTGATCTGAAAGAAGCGGCGTATTCGATGGGGGCAACCCGGATAGAAGTTGTCCGGAATGTTGTTATACCCAATGCCCGTTCGGGTATTGTAGCAGGATATATTTTGGCATTTGGCCGCGCTATTGGTGAAACCATGGCCGTTACCATGCTTATCGGGAATGCCAATAAAATACCGGGCGGCTTTTTTGATATGGGCAATACCATGGCCAGTGTTATTGCCAACCAGTTTGGCGAGGCCGATGGCCTGAAACTTAGCGCCCTTATTGCTATTGGTCTTTTACTGTTTCTTATAACGGCTATTATCAACTTCATCGGGAAGATGATAATTAAGAGGTTTAGTATATAAATTATATGAATATAAAATCATTTATAAAAGGTTTCACGCAAAGGCCACTAAGCTTTTTAACGCAAAGATCGCAAAGCAAAACAACGCAAAGCTCCCAAAGATTCAATAATATGATCTTTGCGCTCTTTGTGAAAACCTTTGTGGCCCTTGCGTGAAACAAAAGACTTTTAGTGTAAATCAATTTTCCTTTAAAAATAAAAGTATTTGAGAACGAAATTAAAACATACCAACACAAAGGGAAGGATAAAGAAGGATAAGTTTGCCTTGATTACCATTATCAGCTTCACCGTCATCACGATTTTACCCCTGGTATTAATTATAGGTAAACTGGTGGTAAAGGGTATCGGGCAGATTAATATTGATTTTTTTACCAGGACTACCCCCAATACCCTGGAGGCTATGGTGGCTTTAGCTAATGATGAACGCATACCGGGAGGTATTTTAAACGGTATAACTGGTAGTTTGTATATGTTGCTGATTGCCTCTGCAATTGCTATTCCGGTTGGGATACTTACAGGTGTGTTTCTTTCTGAAAACCCAAATAAAAGATACTCCAATATAGTGCGCGATGTGGCAGATGTTTTACAGGGAGTGCCTTCCATCGTAATGGGCATTATTGCTTACATGTGGATAGTGAAGCATATAACGCATGGTTTTTCAGCGCTTGCAGGGAGTGTGGCCCTGGCCATCATGATGTTGCCTCTTATAATCCGTTCTACCGAAGAAACTATGAAGATGATACCTGCATCTATTCGGGAAGCCGGGTTTGCATTGGGGATACCTTATCATAAAATCATTTTCAGGATATTGCTGCCATCAGGAATGAGCGGGTTGCTAACTGGTATTTTGTTGGCCATATCGCGTATCCTGGGAGAAACAGCGCCTCTGATGATGACCGCGCTGGGAAGCTCCGTGGTTAATTTTAATGCCGGCAAACCAACCAGTTCTGTGCCGCTTCTGATCTGGGAATTCTATAATGACCCGAACATGATCAGCTTAATATGGGGTTCGTCCCTGTTCCTCATGTTTATTATACTGGGTTTAAATATAACAGCGAAGCGGATAGCTAAAAAATGGAAAATACAATAACATGAATGAAGCGATTAAAGATATAAAGGATACTATACTTTCCATTCAGAATTTGTCCATATCGTATGGCAACAATGGTAATTTTGCAGTAAAAGATGTTTCGGTGGAGATAAAAAAGAATGCCATTACTGCAATTATGGGCCCGTCAGGTTGTGGAAAAAGCACTTTGTTGAGGGGGATCAACCGTATGCACGAATTATATTCTAATACGCAGACACTGGGCAAAATATATCTCAATAAAGACGATATCATGGCCATGAACCCTATAAAGCTCAGGAGAAGGATAGGCATGGTCTTTCAGCGGCCAAACCCATTTCCTACAATGAGCATTTATGATAATGTGATAGCGGGTTATAAACTGAATGGGATTAAGCTTAAAAAATCAAAGCGCGACGATATAGTGGAACAATCCCTTCATGATGTTGCCCTTTGGGACGAAGTAAAAGATTCGCTTTTTCAGCGGGGTACATTTTTGTCGGGGGGCCAGCAACAGCGGCTTTGCATAGCCAGGGCCCTTGCTTATAAACCTGAAATTATCCTGCTGGATGAGCCCACATCGGCACTGGACCCTATAGCCACTGCAAAAATTGAAGACTTACTGGTCGAATTGAAAAACAATTATACCATAGTGCTTGTGACACATAACATGACACAAGCTGCCCGTATTTCGGATTATTCAATTTTTATGTACCTTGGTGAATTAGTTGAGTATGGAAAAACCCAAAAGATGTTTACCAATCCTACAGATAAAAGGACAGAAGAGTACCTGACAGGTAAATTTGGTTAAAAAGTGCGCCAGGGAGAGCAACGCCAATTGCCGCGTTGTGCCTACCGGAAAAAGGGTTGGTTACGATTTGTAAACTCCCATTTTCCTGGCTTTGCAAACCTTGTACTTGAGTCCTCTTATTGAGGGCTTTTTGAAGTAACAAATGATTATTAAATATTCAAGATATGAGCATTAAAAAAGAACAAGCAATAAAAGATGTAAAAACAGGTTTTGAAAATTTTTCAAACCTGATCCTGCTCCAGCTCAAATTGCTTCAAAACATTGTCAACTCCCGTTCACATGAGATTCCCGATAACCTTTACAAGCAGATAAAGAAAAATGAAAGGGAAATAGATAAATTTGAAGTGAAAGTAAGCGAGGATGTTATAAACACCATTGTTTTATACAACCCGGTAGCCAGTGAACTAAGGCAACTTATGGCATGTTACCGCATGTCCGTAAACCTGGAACGTATCGGCGACCTGGTGCTGAATATCGTGAAATTCATGCGAAAAATCGAGGACAACAAATTGTACGGCGATTTTGTGGATGCGATTGACAATATTTTATTAAGTACGCTAAGCATGGTTGAAAAATCGCTGCTTTCATTCGCCAATGAAGATATTGAAACGGCCATCTGGACTATTAAGAACGAAGAGATTGTTGACGATTTACACCATGCTTTTATAAAAAACGTGATTAAGAAGACCTATCCCACGGAGAAATCGCAGGCCAAGCTTTCCACGTTTTTGTATATGAAGAGTATTGTTTCAAATATTGAACGTATAGCGGATAATGCCACAGATATAGCCGAGGCAACTATATATTCATTGGAGGGCAAGGATGTACGGCATAAAAGTATTAAAAGCATTGACAAAGAGATGAAGCCTTAAAAACCAATATCTAAAAAAATGAAGAATTACAAAATACTTGTGGTGGATGATGAGGAGGATCTGTGCGAAATCCTGAAATTTAACCTTGAAAGCGAAGGGTTCAGGGTAGATGTGGCGTATTCGGCGGAAGAAGCACTCACCAGGAAGATTGAGAAATTTCATTTATTGATACTGGATATTATGATGGGCAAGATGTCAGGGTTTAAGCTGGCTGAGAAGATCAGGAAGGAACGGAAACTATCGGTACCCATCATTTTCCTCACGGCCAAGGATACCGAGAATGATACCCTCACAGGTTTTAGCTTAGGGGCCGATGATTATATTTCCAAACCTTTTTCAATCAGGGAAGTCATTGCCCGCGTGAAGGCGGTTTTAAAAAGGACAACGTCTGCCGTGAAAGAAGAGAAAAAACTGGTGGTGAAGGATATGAAGATAGACCTGGTAAAAAAGAAAATTGAGATTAAAGGCAAGACTATAAGTTTTACAAAGAAGGAATTTGAAATACTGCAACTGTTAATTGAAAACCAGGGCAGGATTTTTACCCGTGAAGAGATACTCGACTACGTTTGGAAAGACGATGTAGTGGTAGTTAACAGGACCGTTGATGTAAATATGGCCCGCATCCGAAAAAAGATCGGCCATTATAGTAAAGCGGTGGTAAGCAGGTCGGGTTACGGGTATTGCTTTGACACAACTAACCTTTAAAAAATGAAGTAACATGATTAAGAGATCAACATACAGGACGAAGCTGTTTATTTACTTTTTCATCACATTTATCGTTTTTATCGCGGCTATTACCTCGTTTCAGTACAAGAGGGAAAAGCAGTATAAAGAAAAAGAGCTGGAGAGTATCCTAAATGACTATTCGGAGTTTGTGAATAGTTATATGGTACACAACAATATAGTTGAAACAAGCAATTACGCCCTGATCGATTCTTTTATAAAAATCCAGCCCCGCAAAGATATACGGATCACCGTAATCGATATGGATGGGGTGGTACAGTATGACAGTTATTACGGGAAATATTGGGAAATGGAGAACCACAAATTAAGGCCGGAGGTACAGGAAGCCCTTTATTCGGGTACAGGATCCAGTATCAGGCATTCCAAATCAACGCGCATTGACTACTATTACTATGCCAAACTATATAAAAATTACTTTGTCAGGGCTGCCGTGGTATATACCATGAGCATTGAGGAATTTTTAAAAGCCGAGAGCATATTTATTTACTTCATCATCCTTACTTTTATCATTATGATCCTCCTCCTGGTATATGTTTCGGACAGGATGGGGCGTTCCATATCTGCATTAAAGGATTTTGCTGTAAAGGCAGGAAAGAACGAGGCCATTGACACCCGGGTGAAATTCCCCGAAAACGAGCTGGGCATTATTGGGGACCAGATCCTTACAATTTATGACAACCAGAAAAGGTTAAACGCTGAGCTCCGCAACGAGAAGGAAAAACTGATACACCACCTGCAGATTTCCATGGAGGGCATTGCCATTTTTTCTAAAACACATGAGAAAATACTTGCCAACAACCACTTTATACAATACCTCAACCTCATCTCGGACATACCCGCTATCAACCCCGTTAACGTGTTGAAGGTTGAAGAAATGAAGCCCATAGGTGACTTTGTAAATACCTATTTAAGTGATAAAGTGGAGATATTTGAAAAGAACCTGCCTATTAAAAGGCTTTCTATCAATAAAAACAAACTCTACTTTGAGGTACAGTGCATTATTTTTCAGGACAAGAGCTATGAAATATCGATAATCGATGTTACCAAAGCTGAAAGACGACGCATACTGAAACAACAGATGACATCGAATATAGCTCATGAATTAAGGACCCCGGTCACTTCCATCAAAGGGTACCTGGAGACTATTTTGGCTGCAGATGATATTGAGCCTGAGAAACAAAAGTATTTTCTGGAAAAAGCGAATAACCAGATTGACCGTTTATCCGAACTGATAAGGGACATTTCCATAATAACCAAGATTGAGGAAGCTTCGCCCTTATATACACTGGAAGATATAAACCTGGAAATATTGATCAAGGATGTGATCGAGAACCTCCAGTCGAAAGTGGATGCAGTAGAAGCCAGGATTGAGATAAATGTTGACCACGATACGATAATCAAAGGCAATAAAGAGCTGGTATACTCCATATTCCAGAACCTCCTTGAAAATGCCCTGAACTATGCCGGGGAAAAGGTTACAATACGTATAGACAAATACCTGGAAGATGAAAACAATGTTTTCTTTTCTTTCTCGGATACTGGGGTGGGCATTGATGAGGAACACCAGGCGCGGGTATTCGAACGGTTTTATCGTATAGACAAAGGCCGTGCCCGCAAGCATGGGGGCACAGGGTTAGGGCTTGCTATCGTGAAAAATGCAGTGCAATTCCACCGCGGCGATATTTCCGTAAAAACCCGCAAAGGCGGTGGTGCGGAATTTTTGTTCAGCCTGGCGAAATAACATCCTGAAGGCGCAGGGACCAGGGTTTTTATATGTCCCGGGAAAAAGGCTAATGAAGTATTATTGTGCATGCAGGGATTTTTGCCTTCAAAGCCGTGATACCTCATATTTCTTCACTCTTCACTAACTTTTTTGGACCATAGGGCACGAGGCTTTCATCTGCTGTTTTGAAACTCCTCAAACATCATATTAAAAAGTACCTTATTATTAAACTCATAGTCAGTAGAGCCACTCTCTTCTATTGAACAAACAATGTCATCCCGGTAATTGAATAGCTTCCATGCCCCTTCATCGTATTCAAGGGTGGTTAGGTTTTCGATCCAGTCACCGGAATTAAGATAGCGTATCTTTCTGCCTGATTTATCCGTGATTATTTTATCCACAGGTTGATGTATATGACCGCACACAACATTATCAAAGCCTCTTTGAATAGCATAATCGGCAACGGTTTCCTCGTATTTATTAATGTATTTTACTGCCGTTTTAACATTATCTTTTATTCGCTTTGAGAGGGAAACATTACCCCTGCCAAAAAACCTGCTAACCCTGTTTATAAATAAATTCAACGAAATAAGCGCATCATAGCCAATGGCGCCGAGTTTTGCAAGCCATTTTGAATGCTGGATGATAATATCAAACACATCTCCGTGAAAGAAGATCACTTTTTGATCACCGAGTAAAAGTTCCAGTTTATTTTGAATATGAAGGCGCCCCATTTTCAATCCGTCAAATCTTCGTAAAGTCTCGTCGTGGTTGCCGGTAATGTAATATACCTTCGTCCCTTTAGAGGCAAAATTTAAAACTTGCTTTACAACTTTCATATGTGGTTTGGGCCAGTAGCGTTTTTTAAACTGCCACATATCGATGATATCCCCGTTTAACACCAATGTTTCAGGTTTTATGCTGCTCAGGTACCTGGCTAATTCCTTGGCATGACAACCATGGGTTCCAAGGTGGATATCTGAAAGCACAACCAGTTCAATTTTTCGACGATAATTACTCATTTTTTCGGTATTAATATTAAAATTATTGATAAACAACAACTTGCCTGAATAAGTATATTTATGATTTATAATTAATCGATTTGAAATTATATAATATAAAATAAGCGTATATTTTCAATTAAGGGATTAACAGGTAATTAATAATTTCTTAAAAAAATATTAGGAAACGGGGATATTGGAATGAGCGCATTTTTTGTTTCACAGGGGCTATATTTCCCAATAAAACTATAAAACGCTTGGAGCACTATTATTATCCTGCCTGGTAAAACACTTAAGGTATTATAGCCCTGGATATAAGGCTGCAGGCCCCGGCTTAAAAAATATTGTAATTTTTACTGTTTAATGAACTTTTCATGGTGATCGTTTGTCTACTATTTTATAACTTACATCGACTATTTTCAAAAATCACATTTAACAATTGTATGGAAGAAAACACCCAAAAAAACAGCAAATGCCCTGTGACCGGAGCAACCCGCAAGCACAGCGTAGGCACCGGCGGGACCAAAAACCTTGACTGGTGGCCGAACCAGCTAAAACTGAACATCCTCCGTCAACATTCTTCATTATCCAACCCCATGGAGGAAGATTTTGACTATGCCAGGGAATTTAAAAGCCTTGATTATGATGCTTTGAAAAACGATCTTAAAAAGCTTATGACAGATTCCCAGGAATGGTGGCCGGCAGATTTCGGACATTACGGGCCACTATTTATACGTATGGCATGGCACAGCGCCGGCACATACCGCACCGGCGATGGCCGGGGTGGTGGCGGGAGCGGACAGCAGCGTTTTGCCCCGCTTAACAGCTGGCCCGATAATGTGAACCTCGACAAGGCACGCAGGCTGCTATGGCCCATAAAACAAAAATATGGTAAAAAAATATCCTGGGCCGACCTTATGATCCTTGCAGGGAACGTGGCCCTGGAGTCTATGGGTTTTAAAACCTTTGGCTTTGCCGGCGGAAGGGAGGATGTGTGGGAGCCCGAAGAGGATGTTTACTGGGGCTCTGAAACCAAGTGGCTGGAGGATAAGGACCGTTACTCTGACGAACACGACCTGGACAATCCTTTGGCAGCGGTTCAGATGGGGCTGATCTATGTGAACCCTGAAGGGCCGGGCGGAAACCCCGATCCTGTTGCTGCTGCCAAGGATATACGCGAAACCTTTGCCCGCATGGCCATGAATGACGAAGAAACAGTGGCGCTAATTGCCGGTGGGCACACCTTTGGCAAAACCCACGGTGCCGGTGATGCAGCACATGTGGGTCCTGAGCCGGAAGCTGCAGGCATTGAAGAACAAGGCCTTGGCTGGAAAAGCGATTTTGGGTCAGGAAAGGCTGGCGACACTATAACCAGTGGCCTGGAAGTTACCTGGACACAGACGCCTGCAAAGTGGAGTTATTATTTCTTCGATAACCTGTTTAAATACGAATGGGAGCTAACAAAAAGCCCGGCCGGTGCGCATCAATGGGTAGCCAAAAATGCCGATGCGGTAATGCCCGATGCCCACGACAAATCTAAAAGGCATATCCCCACTATGCTTACTACGGACCTTTCGTTACGTTATGACCCTGCTTATGAAAAAATTTCAAGGCGCTTTTATGAAAACCCGCTGGACTTTGCCGATGCCTTTGCCCGTGCCTGGTTCAAGCTTACGCATAGGGATATGGGGCCGCGGGCGCGTTACCTGGGCCCTGAAGCGCCCAAAGAAGAGCTTATATGGCAGGATCCTATACCTGCTGTCGACCATAAGTTGATTGATGCGAAAGATACAGCTGCGTTAAAAACAAAATTACTGGGCGCGGGATTGTCTGTACCCCAGTTGGTATCTGTAGCCTGGGCTTCTGCTTCGACCTTCCGTGGTTCTGACAAAAGGGGGGGCGCCAACGGTGCCCGTATACGCCTGGCGCCGCAAAGGGACTGGGAAGTTAACAATCCGCCACAGTTAAAAAATGTATTGGATAAGCTGGAAACCATCCAAAAAGAATTTAATGATGCCCAGTCTGGTGGTAAAAAAGTATCGCTTGCCGACCTTATTGTTTTGGCCGGATGCGCCGCGGTTGAAAAAGCTGCCAAAGATGCAGGCTATACTATAGCTGTCCCATTCACCCCGGGACGCATGGATGCATTGCAGGAACAAACCGATGTGGGATCGTTCAAAGTACTGGAGCCCGTGGCCGATGGTTTTCGCAACTATATAAAAACCAAATACAGCATACGAACAGAAGAATTACTGGTGGATAAAACGCAGCTGCTTACCTTAACAGCTCCTGAGATGACCGTTCTGGTAGGTGGTATGCGTGCATTGAATGCCAATTTTGATGGTTCAAAATACGGAGTATTTACAAAGCGTCCAGGGGTGCTTACTAACGATTTTTTTGTGAACCTCCTGGATATGAATACGGTTTGGAAACCTATATCTGATTCCAATGAAGAATTCGAAGGGCGTCATCGTGCTACCTCTGAACCTAAATGGGCAGCTACCCGTGTTGATCTTATTTTTGGTTCCAACTCAGAGCTCAGGGCCCTTGCCGAGGTGTATGGAAGCGCCGATGCCGGGGAAAAATTCGTGAAGGATTTTGTAACCGCATGGAGTAAAGTAATGAACCTTGACCGTTTTGACCTGAAATAATAATGCATAATTAGAAGGTGAATAATGAAAAGGTGGTCTGTTAAACGGCCACCTTTTTTTTTGAAGTATCAATATTGTTGACAATTTCAACGTTTATGGGCAATTTCCCTGTTTTTAATGTTTATAACTCGTCTTAAATTCACCCCTATAGTCCCCTCAAGGGGACAGAACAGTGTGAGTGTGAGATTTGAGAGTGAGGAGTTATTGAAATTTACTTTTTCATTCATTATTCCTTGTTTGGTGTTCGAAATTATTTGAATTTTGATTTTTGCAAAAAAAGCATTAATTTAAATGGAAATATGAGAAGCATATAACAGATAGAATAAATCGCAGGGATTATGGCTTCATTTCGATGGTACAGGGGGCTAATAATATTACTTTTTATCCATTTTCCATTATTTGTAAATGGAAATTCTCCCGATTACATATTCAAACAAATATTCACGGAGCAGGGACTACCGGGAGCCTATATCCGTTGTATTTTTCAGGATAGTAAAGGGTTGATGTGGTTTGGTATAGGTTCGGTAGGCTTATGCAAATATGATGGCGAAAATTTTACAGTTTATGAAAGATCCGATACAGACTCCAATACAATATCAAATAATTCTCCGGTGTGCATTGTTGAAGATAAAACAGGTAATTTATGGATTGGCACTACGGAAGGATTGAACAAATTTGATCGTGAAAAAGGTGTGTTTACAGGGTATTTTTATTCTCCATCTTCAGATAATTGTATTCCAAACAATTATATCAATGATTTGCATATTGACACCTATAACAATATTTGGATTGCCACTAAAAAAGGGATTAGTAAATATGACAGTAAACGAAATATATTTTATAATTTATTAACGGGCGAAGAGGGGGATGATGATCTTCATAAGGCTGCTATCATTTCATCTTTTTATGAAGACGAAAATGGAAACATATGGGTAGGGACTTATTCAAATGGTTTGTTTTTGATAGATCAGGAAACAAATCTCAGACACACCAACGACAATAGAAATAGATTAACTATCAGTAAGCATTGGCTTCCCATCGATAAAAATGATTCTGGCTTGCCCAATTATGCAATTCAGGAAATTTGCAAATTCAATGAACATAATTTACTTATTGGTAAAGTAGATGGCTTATTTCTTTTTGATATATCTACAGGTGAATTTACCTGGTATGCTGTTCATAGTAATCCGTTACTTAACTACAAAAACGTAAGTACCTTATGCAGGGATAGCTATGGTATTATATGGGTAGGATATGCAACAGAAGGTATAGTTAAGATAAATCCTGCCACGAATGAGCAAATCTATTTTGATGCAAAAATAAATGTACCCGGCAATATACAAAGCAACACCATCAGGGATATTTTTGAAGACAAATCGGGGTTAATTTGGATTGGGACTAAATTTCAGGGATTGCATACCTATGACAGAAGACAGGAAATGTTTAAAAATCATACGTACAATGCCATTCTGAATGAAGAGTTAAGGAACAGCTTTATTTTAAGTTTAATGGAGGACTCTAAGAATAATATCTGGATTGGGACAAAAAGTGAAGGCATTTATCAGTTCAATCCCAAAACCGAAAAAATTAGCAATTACAAGTATTTAAGTTCCATACCAACCAGAAATGTTGTTGGTAATAACCGGATTGAATGCATTATAGAAGATATTTCAGCAAACATATATTTTGGAACAGAGAACGGGGTTAAGAAGTTTGATTATAATGGTTCCGGATTTGGTTCTTTTACACTTCCTAATTATTATATAAGGTGCATGACATCCGACAAGTATGGAAATTTGTGGGTAGGGACCAATAATTCAGGCATATTTTATTACGAAGCAAAAAGTGGTTATGCAGGCCGTTATAAATCAACCAAAGAACAAGAGTTTTTTGCTAACAATGAAATGGGAATAATAGCTACTACTATTACTGATGACTCATTGCTCTGGATTTCAACTTTACAGGATGGATTGTATAAATACAATATTCAAAAGGATATATTATCCCATTATCTTAATGATCCGGAAGATTCAACAAGCATTAGCGGCAATATGGTCAGGGACGTTTTTATGGATAGTTCCGGCAAAATTTGGATTGGAACAGAATCAAGCGGATTAAATATATATAATAGCCAATCAGATAATTTTATTCGTATAGATAAAGCAAACGGTCTTCCTCCCAATTCCATATACAGCATATTGCAGGATAAAAAAGGCAATATGTGGATGGGCAGCCATGAGGGTATATTTACCATTGATAAGGAAACAGGATCTTTTTCCCTGTTTAATAATATTTATGGATTAAAAAGCAATGTATTTGAAGTAAATGCTAAATGTATTACCAGAGATGGGTTAGTCATTTTTGGAGGGAGTGAAGGTTTGAATGTTTTTGATCCTGCAAATGTTCATAAGCAGACCAATGAAGCTTCTCTCATTATTTCTTCTATAAAGGTTTATGATGAAACAATTGCAGAAGATATTAGTGACTATACAGAACTCTCGATTAGCTATAGTGAGAAATATATTTCAATAGGATTTGCACTTACCGATTATTCTGATCCCGGAAAAATTAAGTATAAGTATATGCTTGAAAATTTTAATGAAGATTGGATTGAATGTGGTAACAGAAATTATGCTAACTATACGGCATTACCTCCCGGAAAATATCAATTTATAGTAATGGCTGCGAATTCAGACAATGTATGGATAGACAAGCCATTAACTATTAAGTTAACCATTACAAGTCCGCTTTGGCGAAAACCACTGTTTATTGCAGGATGCGTTATTTTATTAATACTATTTATATTCATTGTTTATATAGCCAGAATTCGTTTTTTGAGAAAGAATGAGATGAAGTTGAAAGAGCTGGTAGCAATAAAAACACAGGACTTAATGGAATTAAACATGGAACTGGAAGAAGCCAAAGAAAAAGCAGAAGAAAGCGACCGGCTTAAATCAGCATTTATTGCCAACATCAGCCACGAAATACGCACTCCCATGAATGGAATAAGAGGGTTTGCCACACTTCTCGAAAAGCCTGAATTGACCAGTGAAAAACAAAAAATATACCTTGACATTATCCGGGTGAGCAGCGACCGCATGTTGAGAATTATTAACGACCTTATTGATATTTCTATTATAGAAGCCGGACAAATAAAAGTGAATAAGGAACAAACCAATGTTAACACATTGATGGAAGAACTATTTACTTTTTATAAGCCCCTTACAGATAAAAAAGGACTTGAATTGAAATATTATAATGATCTGGCATTTGAAGAAAGCTATGTTGAAGCAGATAAAGGCAGATTGTACCAGGTTTTAGGTAATTTATTGGATAATGCCATAAAAAAAACAAGTTCAGGTCTTGTTACTTTTGGTTATCAGAAAAAGCCTGCAGCCTTTGAGTTTTACGTAAAGGATACCGGTGTTGGCATTCCTCCGGAATTGGTAAATACTATTTTTGAACGGTTCAGGCAAGTTGAAAATCCTGAAAATACCTATAGACAAGGTTCCGGATTGGGCTTATCCATCTCAAAAGCCCTGGTTGAATCACACGGAGGCAGGATATGGGTTGATTCGACACCGGGAAAAGGATCAACATTTTATTTTACTATTCCGTGTAAAACTGCACCAAAAAAGAATATTGAACCACAAAACAAAAGCTCTAAAAATGATTTTTCTAATCTAATTGGGAAAAAAATATTAATTGTTGAAGATGATGTAGCCAACTATATATATATACAAGAGATATTGGAAAACGCCGGGATGAAAATATTTCTCTCTGAAAATGGAGCTGAAGCGGTTGAATTCGTGAGCAGGAACACTGATATTGATATTATATTGATGGATATGAAAATGCCCGTAATGGATGGTTTGGAGGCAACAAAACGGATAAAAGAAAAATATAGCCATATACCTATAATAATGCAAACTGCATTTGCCCAGACAGACGACAGACAAATGGCAATAAATGGTGGTTGCGATGATTATATTTCGAAGCCATTTAACATAGATGAGTTGTTGGAATTAATTAATAAATATGCATGCATATAATTAATATAAGCTATAGCACAGCGAAGCCAGACTGACTTCTGCTAAAAAAAAAATAACCACCTAACTGCCTAACAACCACTCCCTAACAGCCAACAGTCAAAAACCAATAGCAAAAAAATCAAAAAAACAGGGTTACTTTTTTGCCCTTTTTGGTATAAATATACAGAAGCGCTTTTGAATACACTTTGACTAATCATTTCTCTTAGTTTATCAGGAGGCGTAAGAAAAAAAATGTTTAATTAAAAAACTTTAAAAATGAATTTAGATCAGACAAAACACTTTAGAATGTATGAAAACGTTCAGTTAACATTAGATGATAACACAGTTATTTGGAATGGTGTTCCGGTAATTGTCAAGACAAAGAACAATTTTGATGAATTAATACAGCGTATTCAGTATTTGAACGAGAAAGCTGGCAATAGCAGCACTTCTGTAGCAATAACCAAGGACAATTTGCGAAAGTCCCTGGTTAATAAGATAACCCTGCTGGCAGGAAAACTCTTTGTGCTCGGCGAGATTACCGGAGATGAAGAGTTGAAAGCCATGGGTGACATATCCCGGGGAGAGCTTCATAAGGCACGCGAAACCGATATGGATGCCCTGATAAGGCCTGTCATTAAAAAGTGTATGGAGCGTATCAATGATCTTACTGATTATGGCTTAACAGACAACCAGGTAACCGAAGCTACTACTACGCTCGACTCCTTTAATGCATTGATAGGTCAGCCCCGGAACATACTGAATAAAGTATATGCCGCAAAAAACCAGATGGATGAACTTATTGACGAGAGCATGGATTTGCTGAATAACCGGCTTGATAAGCTAATGCTAATGTTTCAGCATACCCACCCCGGCTTTTACGAACAATACCAAAGAGCCCGTGTGATTGTAGATTAGTGATTTGTTTATTATAAAGCCCGAAAACCCTGTTCCGGATTTCCGGAACGGGGTTTTATAATGCGGCGACAAGGTACAAAAATGTAGCGGTGATATACACGATTATGGCGACAAGGTACAACACCCCGGCGGAGACATACCCGCTTGCGGCGACGAGGTTGCCGACCCTGGCGGCGAGGTACAAAAATGCAGCGACGAGGTTGCCGACCCCGGCGGCGAGGTACAAAAATACAGCGACGAGGTTAAATATTATGGCGACAGGGTACATAATTGTGGCGACGGTATTACAGAGCCTGTTCGGGTCTGTTCAATGAACTGTGGGGTCTGTTCAATAAACTGTGTCAAATTGGTATATCCTTGAAAACCGGGAGTTACAGGAGGGAAAGTTAACTTTATTTACCTTATTTGGTATGATAAAGTTAACTAGATCCAATAGTTGGGGAGTTGGTGAATACCACGGAATAAGGGGGAAATATAAAATAACCGGGTTATCTTTGGAAAAGGCCAATATAAAATTTATATTTGAAATAATGAATAAGGCTTACTTATGGAAATAATAAAAAAAGAATTTTATAGTAAGTTACAAGGTTGTAGACAAAGAAAAATTATTAAACATACCAATAGTAATGGTAGTAACGCTAATGCAGAAATAAAATCAATAACTTTGTACGGATGTTAGGTGCAAGCCTAGAAAACCGCTCCGATGATACATATAACCAGATTTAAGGATAGTTTTGATTAAAATGCTAACTATAGTATGTTGTATAGATTGCATACTATAAATAGCTTTATCCGTTGATAAATTCTCAATGGATAATAATAAAGACATATTAATTAAGTTTGGAGATAAAGTTAGATTACTTCGAAAAAAGAATAATTTGTCGCAAGAAGAATTGTCTTTCAAGGCTGGATTGCATAGAACATACATAGGTATGATTGAGCGAGCTGAGAAAAATATAACTCTTATCAACATTGAGAAAATCGCAAAAGCCTTAAATGTTGATTTAAAAGAGTTATTTAATGAAAGCCAAACTTCCTAAATTGCCTAATCTTTTAAGCCGAAAAATTTACAAAACTGGACAAACAAGAGGTGCTGATGACGATGTCATCTTTCAAAATCGTGTTAATAGAAACAGTACAGTCTTGATTCCATTTGATTTTTATGATAAATGTTCTAAGGCTCCAGATAATGATGGAATATTTGAGAATGGTTTCATTGTATTAATAAAGCCTGAAGATTATTATTCAAATCCGTCAGTTATTAAACAAATGAAGGATTTGAAATTACAATTAGGTGTAAACGCTTTATTGTTCTATGAGACAAGAAGTCAATGGAATAATTATAATCCTGTAGAAAAGAAATTGAAAATTGCTACAAGCAGAATAAATCCTCTAGGCGGACATTATGTTGCTAGAGTGCCGTCTACAACAGCAGAGGATGATGAAAAAATAATACATGGATATAGTACAAGTGGTTTAAAGGGTGCAGGTATTAGAGTTTATGAATATGCTAGTAGCAATGTAATTGACCAATGTCAACTTCAACTCGAATATATTTATTGGCATTGTGTTGATTCTCATAAAGTATCGTTATTAGCAGGCATGACAGAAGATGAAATTACCCAAAGAAAAACTTCAATCATAGAAACATGCAAGGAAAAAGGTCTTGCGAATAATGAAGATTTAATAAATGTTCGTATTTTCAATAAACAAGAGCATGCGGTTTGTCCCCTATGTCTTGAAGAGCTGTCAGCAAATGGCTTTTTAAATCGTTTAGAGCAAGCTGAGGGGCGTGATGTTCCGGATTTAACAGTAACACAAGTAAATCTTTTTCATATTCGTGAACTTAAAACTGGTGAATTTAATCATAAGCCATATAATCTTGGGTGGGGACATCATCATTGTAACATAGTATGCAAAGATTCAGGAATATTTGATACTCTAAAATGGCTAAAAGAAATCTTAGATAGGAATATAAAAATGGGAGTGAAATTTTAACCAAAAAGGCTCGGTTGATTAACTACATGTTTATTCCCATTTATTTTCATAACTGAGTGTTTAGCTTTTGGATTTGTAATTTCAACTGGTTTAAAATTTGTAATTCTATTCTTTATAGTCTCGAACCATTCATTTTCTATTTCAATAGAGATTGTAAATCTTTTGGTATTTAGTGCTGCAATTGCTGTACTTCCAGAACCGGCGAAACAATCAAGAATAATGTCATCTTCAAATGTTGTGGCATTAATACAATGTTCCAGCATATCTAATGGCTTTTCAGCGGGATGTTTACCTTTATATGGTCGTACAGAGTTAAAATTCCAAACATCTGTAAATTCAATATCAGCAGAAACCTCAAATTTTCTAATAACATCCTCGTAATCTGGCATTGAATCTATTTTTCCTGTATTTATAAATGCTTCGCATATTTTCTCATATTGCTCAATACTAGGAATGTTTCTGCCTGTTTCCCAGTTTGAGACCGCACCACCATGATTTACTTTGCCATAAGAGCCAGTTAATTCTGTTAATTGATGTCCAGACAAGCCACTTAGTATTCTCTTCTCTTTTAGAAAGTTGCCAAACCATGACCGTTTTAAATTTCCATCAATGGCTGGTTCTGCAAATAAGATTCTTTCAGAATGAGGATACCATTGTCTCAATGCCTCTTTTTTCATTTTGCCTTTCCAGCCATCAAATCCTGGGTCATTAGGTTTGGTCCAAACTATATGTGATAAAACATTAAATCTTTTAGAAAAAGTTAACTCTAGCTTACCAGCCATAGCAGTTGAACAAAAAACAAATATTGAACCATTGGGGCGTAAGATTCGCTTCCATTCAATAGAATATTGTTCCATCCAATTAATAAAATCGTCATCGGATTCAAATGCAGTATCATTAGTAATATTGTCCTTTTTGGTACTATGATAAGGTGGGTCAGTAAGGATTAACGATATTGAATGGTCAGGTATTAGTCTTAATTCTTTTAATGAATCTCCATGTATTGCAATAGCCCTGTCACTAGCAAATATTGCTTCGCCATTAAGCGAATTTAGAATTTCTTCAAATTGTATTTTTCTATGACTAGCGTGCGACATTTGAATGATAATTATAGTATGCAAAAATATGATTACTTTCAGAAATTACAAACATTTTTTTATTTAAACTTATTAACATTTTCATTATCAAGACAATTTTTTAATTTTATGACTTTAAAATAAAAAGGCCAGCACCTAACACGCGCTATAGTTAATTGCCGTTGCAGTGCTAATTTCAAGGTTTTCGTTCTTATTAAAGTTCAGTGTAACTTGATAAGTAAGTGCTTCGAAATCGGCAACTAACCATAGCGCCAACGTTTATGCCCAATTGTGATTGACCATGAGCAGGAGAAAATATTAGAAAAATATAAAAATGAAACATCCATGATAAATATTTTAACACACACAAGCATGATTATAAGCGAAAATCATCCGCTCAGGTAAAAGCTTCGTGGA
>JAFGOZ010000372.1 GCA_016926235.1 Bacteroidales bacterium
TTCATTGGTATTAATCCCATTGTAAACGGTTGCAATGTAATTAAGTTCAGGACTGCGGTCGGAATTACTAATAGAAACATAATAACCAGTGCTGTCATATTTTTTATAGACCGGAAGAATTTTTGGAGAAGAAAAACCATGAATAGTGGTTACCATGGGTGTTTTGATTAAACGGGAATAACTCAGCGGTAAAAAATCAAAATTATTATGAATTAAATCAAATTTATCTGCTTGTTCCATCAGATAGCTAATATGAAGGCACTCTGCTACTTTGGGGTCGACTTTAGAATCCTCGGCATACGGTTGCTCACAAACTGACGCTAATTTTCCTTTTGTAATAGAATCGCCCGATGCAAATAATGTCACATTAATACCCCGTTCAACCATTCCTTCAGCAATATTAGATGCTACTTGTTCCCATGGACCATATTTTCGTGGAGGCGTCCGCCAGGCAACAGATGAGAGTATTGCGATTTTCATAGTTTATATATTTTATTCTGAAGCTATTTCAACTTCTGAATTTATCGAATGAAACTCGAGTACAGTCTTACTAAAATATTTACATTGCTTTCCGAGGGTTGTTTAAACAATGATCAATAAGGGCTTCCAACTTTGCTGTGCCCACGCACATCACTTTGTCAGCGCCTCCCCAATAGATTTTCACGCTTCCATCGTCTTCCGGAACAGCGCCACAGGTAAACACCACATTGTGCACATAACCTGTAATTTCATAAACTTCTTCGGGTTGTAGAATCCATTCATCGCCAACAGCAATAATTTTTGAAGGATCTTCCAGATCGTGCAATGCAACTCCTAATCTATAAACACTCCCATCCATAGTTGGAAACACGCCATGATAGATGCTTAACCAGCCACGGGATGTTTTAAGAGGGGGCGCTCCAGGACCTATCTTCATCTCATCCCAATGATATTGTAATGGTTTCATAATTAATTTTGATTCACCCCAATACTTTAGATCAGGAGAATAGGATATCCAGATAGACCAGGGCGATATTTCAGAATGAGGGCGGTCGAGTCTGGCATATAAACCCCCGATTTTTTCAGGGAAGATTACAACATTCCGATAGTCTGATTCAGTAATTAGGGAAAACCTTTCAACAGATTTAAAATCTTTTGTTTTTGCCAGTCCAATGCGCACACCATATCTGGAATAAGCGCTATATGTAATGAGATATTCGCCTTCCATAAAAATAATCCTTGGATCTTCCACTCCATAGGCTTCGTATTCTTTAAAAATTCCTTCAGTAGCCGGAATCATAAAAGGTTTATTATTCACTTTAAAATTGAATCCATCTTCACTTTCTGCCATCCCTAGTATACTTCTTCCGTTCAGTTTATGTGAGCGAAATATCATTATATACTTCCCATCGTACTTTATAACAGCCGCATTATGCACCGTAGCAACCGGATAAGGCACATCATTCTTTGTGAGGATAGGATTATTTTGATATCTGTTTATTAACATCGCTGTTTTTTTGATTATAAAACATTGCAGAATTAAATGGTCAAGGTACTATATAATTAATTTAATCTGACTCATGAAATTCTTGATAAGCCTGTAATACGGTTAAATGTGAAATTAAGTACGCCAGTGAGCTTTCAGCACCCTGGTTGCGATTTACACCATATCTTTCAAATCCATCACAACACCCCTTAGTTTCAAAATCATAAAGGTTCATTCTCAGATCATTTTCACCTAGAAACCATAAAAAAGAAGTATATAGCATATTAAGGTAATTTTTATCTTTTGTAACATGAAAGGCCTGATGGTACATTAAGACCATAGCCATAGCATCTATGGGCTGTTGGGCAAAAATAGAACGGTCCCCCTCTTTTTTAAACCATTTTTCATTTCCAATTATCGATAAGTAATTATCTTTAAGTGTATGTTTCGTGAGAAAGCTCATTGATTCGATTGCTAAGTCAGTTATTTTGTCCTCGTTAAGTATTTCTGCTGAATGTAAAAGAGCTAAAGGTAAAATGCCATTATCATAGGCAAGTAAGGATTCAAACCATTTCCAATCAGGAGTTTCATTTTCATAATAATGCTTAATCAATATATTAGCAAGGCTTCTTAATCTTTCTGTCATAGTATCATCAAATGGATTACTTTTAAGATAATAACTTATGCCAATCATTGTATTTGCAATGCTCCTAATGGACTTTAATTTTTCAAAATTAGGAGATGCATTAAAAAAAACCAATTTGCCAGTTTGATAATAAGCATCGTTAGGAGCATTTCCTAAAAGGTATCCTAATGCCCATATAGTCCTTCCAAAAGAATCTTCGGAACCAACTTCATCCAGATAGTTTCGACTAAAACTCAGGAAATTCTTAAAGGTACCGTTAGAGTTTTGCATATAATGAATATAACTTAAATAGATGGGCGTTAATTCAAGGGCACGAATATCTTTCATTTGCCTGTATGCCATTAATACCATAAGCAAAGCCCTCGCATTATCATCCAGACAATATCCTTCTTTTAAATTTGGGATACCAAATTTTGCATGCTGGATAATGCCTGTATCGTCTGTTAAACGATTGATGTGAGCTAGAGAAAAAGGGGGCAGAATGAGGGAATCTATTAAAGTATCTTCCTTTACAATTACTTTATGCTCTTCCTTCAGAATATTTTCGGCAAGCGTAACATATTTTTCTCCGGTTTTCGGCCAGGTAATTTTCCGGCCATAATCATATGCTTTTCTTCTAAGCTCATATAGTTCCTCAGGTTTATCTAAAAGTTCTGTTAAAATGGAAGTGAGCTCGTTGGAATCATTAAAGTTAAAAAGCCTTCCCCTTCCCTCTGCTAACAATTCTGTTGCATGCCAATAAGGTGTTGAAATAACAGCCGAACCTGCTCCGACAGCATACGAAAGTGTTCCACTGGTAATTTGAGCTTCGTTCAGATAGGGTGTAATATAAATATCAGAAGCAGATAAGTATTTGAATAAATCCTGCTTCTTTATAAATTCATTAAGAAACATAATATACTTTTCAAGTTGAAGGCTTTTGACCAAACGCATTAAGAAAATACGATATTCTTCACCGGAATACCTCAGTACATTGGGGTGGGTTTTACCCAAAACGATATAAATTACATCAGGATGTTTTTCAACTACTTCTGGTAAAGATTTTATTACTGTTTCAATTCCTTTGTTACGACTAATAAAACCAAAAGTAAGTAGCACCTTCTTACTTTCTAGTTTAAACTCCTTTTTTGATTTTTCTTGATCATATTGGATGTTTGGAACACCATGTTCTATAAAAACAATTTTTTCTTCAGGCACGTTGTAAATACTCAACAGGAATTCAATAGCTTTATGGCTCATCACCACTATTTTATGTGCCATTTTACATATTTCCTGCAAAACAGCCTTTTCATTATACGATGGAGTTTTAAGTATGGTATGCAAAGTTACAATAAGAGGAACTTCCAATCTATGAAGCAAAGGAAGGATATATATACCACTCTGACCTCCGAAAATACCAAATTCATGTTCAAGGATACAAAGGTCAGCGCCACTTAGATTAATGAATTTAACGGCCTTTAAATAATCTCCCTGGTGTTCTTGTCTTATGGTCAGTTTTACTTCTTCAGGGTATTCATAAGTAAGATCAATATCATTTAAAGCAACAATAAAACCCTCATACCCATTTTTCCTGCTTTTCTCGTTAACTAACATTGAATTATACATGTTATTCATAAAGGTACCAATGCCGCATTCCCGGGGCGGGTATGTGCCAATAAAAGCTAATTTCATAATTTTACGGTTTTCAAATGCACCCTATCCTTCAAAATATGGGAAATCCCTTTTTAAAAAGGAAATATCAGGATAGCCACAATTTCCACTATAACTAATCTATAATTTACTTACTATATTTTTTTCTGCACGTTTGGCTGCTTTTGCGGCCCTTTTCTCTTTCAGGTTTTTAACCGGTGATTTTTTAATATTTCTTTTTTCTTTTCCTTCTTTTTCTTTTGTCATGTTTTTAAAATTTAAAATTTAATAACTAAGGTTTTAGCAGCTTATATTATATTGAGCTTCCTTCATACCCACTTTTAATAACAGTTAAAATCATCTTAAACCGCTCATTGGCTTTAACGATGTTTGATGCATGGGCGGGTATAATTATGGCCTGTCCCGTTTGCAGCATATTAGATTTTTCATCAATCACTATTTCAGCATTGCCTTCAATAATTTGAAGGTAGGTGTCAAAAGGAGAAATCTTCTCTGCCAAAGCTTCCCCGGTATCAATTGCCACAACACTTATATTTCCGGTAGTTTTTCTTATTATAGTTTTACTGACTACCGAATTGGGGACATATTCGATTATTTCAATCAGGATATGCGTTTTCGATTTTTCAATTTCAGTGGTTTGCATATGATAATTTAATATAATTAATTACAATAAAGATAGTTCATCAGATTTATGCAAGTGTTATACAATTGATGATTTAATTTACATCATTCACACTTTTCGTAACTTTAATGGTATTTTTATTTCTCAATCCGTAAATCGTTCTAAAATGATAACCATAAACGGTATAAGTAATTGCATCAACAATTAATTCGGGCCGATTGAAAAGGGTCCATATGATTAATTTCCAATATTCGCGTCTTCCTTTGTTTAGAAAGCCAATGATAAAAACTGATTTAAAGAAAGACCTAAGAAGCGAAAAGTTGAGTTTTATCTGCCTGTTATAAAGCCGGTTATAATTTAATAACATTTGTCGTAACCTTTTATAATAGGGCTTGGTTGTATAAATATTTTTAATTATTGATTTATACCCTTCTAATAGTTCATTGAGGTTCATTTTGGGGATAAAATTCATAGTTAAATCAGTATTGTTTCCGGTGGTTTCGGTTGTCAACCTGTTTTCCGTCTTTAGTCGTTCATAAAGCCGGGTATTTTTGGGTGCATTTAACAGTCCTACCATTGCAGAAACAATTCCGCTTTTTTGTATGAAATCAATTTGTCGTTGAAAAACATCCGGGGTATCGCTGTCAAAACCAACAATAAATCCGCCTGACACCTGCATTCCGGCATTTTGAATTTTTTTAACGCTTTCTAGCAGATCGCGATTTTTATTCTGTGCTTTATTACAATCGTGTAGAGTTTTTTCTTCAGGGGTTTCAATGCCAA
>JAFGOZ010000042.1 GCA_016926235.1 Bacteroidales bacterium
GGTCTTTGCCTTGATGTTATTGTCCCTTTCCAGTTTCCTCACGATTTCTTCCCTTAATTCTGGCAGTCCATCACTTTGAGAATAACCTCCTGTAAGACCATTTTTTATGGCATTTATAGCTGCTTGGTTAATATGTTCCGGTGTGCCTGCTGTCGGTTTAGCCCAGGATAAAAAAGCCACATCATCATATTGTACCGATAATTTCGTCATTTCGTGGATAGCAGATTCACGTATCTTTTTAACGCGTTCTGATACCGACATGATGTTCCCTCCTTAAATTTATTGAAATGCAAACCATAGAATTCATGACTATCCAATACTTATTCAATCTACATTTGAGATAAACTATCTACTACTGGCCCCTCAAAATAGTTTGATGAATCTATCAAACCCTTTAAAAGTGCTCAATACCATGGAACATAAATCAAAATTCCAGAACTTTACCCACTCCTCCCCGGATGAATTTTGCTGGATATAGTCTTTGAATCTTATCTATATACCGGGTGCAATGAGTTGGACAGACTTTTTGAATTTTTTCCAGGACTTCAAATTCATCAAATCCGTGTAAACCTCCAACAATGGAATATATCTCACCCAATTTATCAAGGGAATTAACGATTTTGCCGAATTCGGTAAGCGTATGGATTATATGCCTGATTCCCGGGTGACCACATCCAATTATGACGACCAGTCCTTTTCCAGTTTAACTGCTAGGGAATGTTCCTGCTTCCCTAATTCTCCGGTTGTGAATATGCTTTCATAGATTTTAGTTGGTTTATCGTAGTATAGGACTTTGTTTGGGTATTTAATTCCTCTGAATGATACAGGATTATGGATAATAGCTGATTGAATTAAATATAAAATGTCTGATAACCCTCCTATTTGATCAAAATCCGGGTGAGAGATAAAAATATCGTCAATTCTGGCAGGATCAATGTTTAATGTTCCCATATTTTCCAGAAGTATTATGCCATTATTTCCAGTATCGAACAATATTTTCCTGTCATCAGTTCCAACAAGACATGACAATCCTTAGTCAGGAACCAGCGTATTATCAAGAGAAATATTATCATACACTATAGTAATTTTCATTCATTACTCTTTGACTTTTCCCGATTTTTCATGTCCAGGTTATCGGATTGGATTATTGAATAATTCTTCCCGAACCATTAAATTACCGCATCTTGGACATCGGGTTTTCGTGCAGGAGACTCCCTGTTGATGGGGTACTCTGGTTCCACATTTTGCACATACACAATAGCCACCAGTGCCCAAACCACCTCCTTGATTGCGTCCTCTGCCACCACCACGACCAAGACCACGGCCTGAGCCTGAATTTCTGCTGTTCATGGTTTATTTCCTCCTTTCAGTTCATATTTAATTCTATAAAATATTTTATAAAACCATCCAATCTGGGTACATTATTTCAATCGAGATCATTCTTAGAAAACAAATTATCTCAAATGAACATATGTTCATAACATTTAAACAATGTACTTCTTACTGATAATTTTGCCAAAATTTTTTTAAGTAAATAATAGATTGGCACTATCTATAGAAATTGCCAGATTTAATTAACTTTCTAACATTTTTAAAAAAAACCTGTAATGAGTTAAATGCTATCAAATCACTCACCAGCCCCCAAATTTTCCATCTCTAAAACACCTTAATTAAGAAAGAGTGTCAAAAAACATCCACAAAAACATCCTGGGAATAATCTGTCCTATATATTCTAAGTAAATGAATCAGAACTTAATTCGTGTCTTTATCATGTAGATGGAATTAAAGGAAATAGCAATTTCTCCGCAGATCCGTTAAGATAAATGGAGAAACCTGGTTGTTCGCAAAAGATGTCTGTGATCTTATGGAGATTAAGAATCCAAGTGCTTTTATATCCAGATTGGAATATGATATGAAGAATTCCATCGCGATACGCGGTAGAAATAAACCAAAGAAAGGTTCCCCGATCCGTAGCATCATAAATTTTAATGGTTTACTGAGAATTTTAACCACATCGAAAACAGAAAAAGGTAAGGAATTCCAGAAATGTTCATAGAAAAAAATTCAGATAAATGAATTCAGGAGTGTACACAAAAAATGGACACTACCACAAGGCTGCTCACTGCTCACTTTTCCCCTTTCACTAATATTCTGTTCTTTGATCTTCATTCTTCCTTGATCTTTGCTCTCAGATAAATGCAATATCTAAAAATATATTGTTAGTGTATTATTAACTTAATATGATATTATCAGATAAATAATTATCTCATCCATCAATGTAAATAATCGCATACTATACACATAGTTAAATATATTTTTTATATATGAAATATTTGACAATAATAATATATTTAATAAATTTACAACATAGTTAATTTAAACTGATCACAAAAAGTTAAAGCAATTTTGGAAGTTCCTGAACTGGAGGTTGCGTAAAGATGTTGTTATTTGTTTCTTTATTTATTCTTTTGATTTCTTACTTAACAAAAAAGGATCTTAAGTACTCTAAGTCGATTATCTGCGAGATTAAAGGTCAAAAATCCAAAACTCTCCCCTTCTCTCCCTCCCAACTTCCTTCTATTTCAGTTACCTGGGATAACAGGAACTACAATCAGCCTGTTGATCCCGGTGTTTATTTTTATAAAATGAATATAGTATATCAGGAAAATTCAAAGAAACGGTTCAATTAAAATAAGACAGTCTTCCTTTGTCCGGCTACTACGGACTTCGGAGGACATGGAGGTATTATGAAAAAAGCACAAGTTTTCTGTTTTCTTGTAACAATGATTTTTTTCTTATTCACAAAGGCTTATTCTCAGGATATCGAATTTGAATCTCACACTATAACTGAAAATGCAGATGGCGCCAGATCAGTCTATGCGATAGATGTTGACAGCGACGGAGACATAGACGTGCTTTCCGCTTCTGATGAGGATGATAAAATTGCCTGGTATGAGAACGATGGAGATGAGAATTTTACTGACCATACTATCACTACAAGTGCAGATGGCGCCATATCA
>JAFGOZ010000373.1 GCA_016926235.1 Bacteroidales bacterium
AGGGCAAATATATAACCTGCGTCGTAAAGCAGGGACACTAGTTATCTCCGTTGATGTTTGATTCAACAAATCACGAGGACTTTGCGTGAAATTAATTACCTTTTTGGAAAGCCCCTTGTTAGTTTTAGTTCCATAGGAACAACCTTTGCAGATACAAATATTCCAAGATCATCAGGGCACTTTGCCTAAATCATAATGAATAAAGTAACAGGGTATATAAAAGCTTTAATTTTAGTCGAGTAAGTAGTCATAAGAATAACTTAACTAAGAATTATATTCCCCCCTCATGTAAATCCCATATAGGAAAGCACAACTCATAATCATTCCATATTATGTCCCCATATTCAATGGAATAGTTTTGGAACAATTGTTTATCGAGATATTTCTTTGTCATAGGATTTTTTGCTGTATTTAAGAAAGGACAAAAATCAATCTTTCTCTCAACACCATCAGAGAAAACAAAATTAATTGTATAATCTCCTACGTATTCAGCTTTTTTAATAAATACTACCATATCTATATTTTTTTTGTAATCATCTCAGGAATTATCTCAATATTATATACAAAAAAATCAATCCATTTTCTTACAATATCGTCACGATAGAGTTCAACAACTTTTTTAAATTTCTTCAAATTTTGAGAACCTAAAGGTTCTTTTCCTTTAACATCCATAATAATAATTTCCTTGAACTTACCATCTTCAAAAACTATCTCAGCCTTGCTTTCTTTACCCTGGTATTTACCATGTATATGAATTGGCTCGTGTTCATTTGAATAAAACAAAAAAACAAGTCAAAAATATTCGTACAATTTCGGCATAATAAATACTTTTTAACAAAGATAATATTTTTGTCCTGGTTTATCAATCTGCATTAAGCCTGAACTATATATCAAATTTTTCCATATTTATGAATAGTTTAGTTTGATAAGAATCACTAAAATCTCCAACCTTAAGGACGAACTTTTTCTTCCATATGAAAATATTTTTTCTTCCTTATAGAAATATTTCTCTATGCTTATTGAAAAAAATTTTCTTCCTTATGAAAATTCTCGTTCATCCTTATGAAAGGGCCATTGTGAAAAAAAATCGCGATTGTTAGACAATAATTAACCTGTGATCGTGTTTTAATTTATGTTTTCATTAAGCCTGGAACAGGGTGAAATGAGCACAGAATTATTTTTATGTTAAACTTAAATTTTTACAACTATGCTTAAGTACAAATTAGTTGAAAGGGGAAACCCGCTAAACACAAAAAGCCCAAAGAAATTTTATGCAACCAATGTAAAAACAGGATCAAAAAGCATTGCTGCAATCAGTAAAGACATTGCCGATATGTCCTCACTAAGCCGGGGAGATGTACAAAATGTTCTGACTAACCTGGTAGACCAGATACCCAAATATTTGCTCGACGGTCAAAGCGTGCAACTTGGTGAACTGGGCACCCTGCGTATCTCCTTTAGCAGTGAAGGCGTTGACAAAGAATCTGATTTCAATACGAATAAGATAAAAAATATCAAAGTGATATTTACTGCCGGAAGATTGATCAAA
Organism: Bacteroidales bacterium; assembly: GCA_016926235.1. Next base: position 1,550 of record JAFGOZ010000373.1, read on the forward strand.
GACGGTATTGAAAAAGCTAAATTTGAAAAGTAAACTATCATTGAGTCCTGCCGTGATTTTAAATCCTGGCAGGACTTATTCAATATAAAGAATTTGACAAATATTCCATTTAATTGTATATTTGAAAAAAACACCCGATGCAACAAATTATTGAAGAAAAAATAGAAGCATTGAAGGATCTGTGCAAAGCATACGATGTTAAGGAAATGTATGTTTTTGGTTCCGTATGTACAGATAAATTTAGCGATAAAAGCGATATTGATATTTTAATTTCGTTTAAAGAAATTTCAATAGAACAATATACTGACAACTACTTTCATTTACATTATAAGTTAGAAGAATTATTTCGACGTAAAATTGACCTGTTAACTGAAAATTCACTTGCCAATCCTTATTTTATTGAAAGTATAGAGGAAACAAAATATTTACTTTATGCAGCGTGAAATTTAAAAGTATTTGAGCATTATTTCAGCGACAACATGCTACTTTCATTTAATTCAAATTTTGGATTCACACCTGGTGGAAAATACAGATTTGAAGGTGATACTATAATACAATTCGAACAATTCAATGATCCTGAAAATATTTTCGAGTTTGCCAGAGTACTCAAATTAGGCAGGAATAAATGTATGCTTTGTTTTTTTAATGGGGATACTGTTACATACCATAGAATTAAGTATGATATAACAGTAAAAGGCAATTATAATAACAAGAGGATTAGTCTTGAATTATTAGATTATATGGATAAAAGTAAATCATTTCATAAGAATTTTGAGCTTGATCATGATTTCTTTTTTGATGCATTTATGCAAAGAAACCATGATGCTTTGACAAAGAAATATTCAGATTAATATTTACATATCAATTAAAATCCCACATTCAAAAATAAAGCCGGAGTAAAAGGTACTGCCTCTGCATGAATATTTATCGAGGAGGTCTGATCGGCGGGAATACGTACAAAGTTGGAGTACTTTATGTTTTCCCAGATTAATAATTAACTATCAGCCGGTCAGGGCTTTGCTTCTTATAACCGAGCCCTATTCTCCATCAACTTCAATACATCCTGCGCCATATCATCCTCAATGGAAAAGGCTCCTTTTAAGTAGTCGAATACTTTTTTATCCTCGGTGGACAGATAACCATCCGTCACCATAAGTTCAACACAATTCGAGAATGTGCCAAGGTAATTGTCCTCAGAAATATCAGGAATTACTGCCTCTGCTATTTTTAGTACATCGTTTCCAAGGTCATTGTGTATTTTTTCATATTTAGGAAAAAAATCATTAAATGATTGGCCTGAAAACATTCTTATCTGGGTAAAAACATATCCAAAATCTTCCATTTCCTTGTCAGAAAACTTACCATCAGTGTTTAGCATTGCTACCAGAAGACAGAATACCGCTTCTTCTTCTGATAAATTATAATTATTGCTTCCCATAATTCAAATATTAATTAAGGTAAATTAGTTAATGTGGAAATCATTTCACAAAATAAATCGTTTACTCATGATAGTAATAGCGTGCGCAGCCTGGGTATCTTCTAATCCAAGACCAAGAACCAGGTAATTGACCATAGTTTGTTCACTATCCGAAAATTCACCATCTGAAAACATAGTTTGAAGACAATACGAAAAAACTGCAAGTCTTTTCTCTGCAGGTATTACAGACGCTGCCGTATCAATGATTTTCTTTAGATTTTCAGCATCTTTCCCAAGTAACTTATGAAAATTATCATAAGCCATATCCGGGTCTTTTTGTTGTATACTTTTAATCCGGTTTAACTGAAAGCCCAAATCTTTAAGTTCCTCCTGCGTAACCTTTCCATCAATTTCCATACAAGCAAAGAGAAGGTAGAGTATAGCTTCGTCTTCAGCGAATTGCATCTTAGGTTTATTAAATAATCCCATAATTATTTGTTTTTGAATTAATTATAAATGTAAACCATTTTGACTTAAAACGCAAATTTGAAGTGATATTTACGAGATAATTGATTAGTTAAAAATCAAATAATTGTGTAACTTAGTCATAGTTCATTAATTCACATAACAATATCTTTAATATATTATCGATTGCTATAAAATACCTATACTAAACCTTTTATTTTAAAATATCATGAGTGATAATTTTGTTTTTGCAGGTTTTGAATGCAAAACCAACTGTCCCTCCTGCGGAAATACTGTAATTGTTAATGGCCCAGTAAAAAAAACACTCTGTAAATCATGTCAGTCGACGGTAAATTTGTCTGATAATTTTTGGTTTAATGTTTTTGATGATATTCCCAAATCCCTCCAAGAAATGGGACAAAATGAGGTAGCTCCAAAACAAGTTTGGACTGCATCATACCAGTTAATGATGCGTTTTGGTAATTTACTTCCGGCGTGTCCTTCATGTAAAACCCCATATACAAAATACCCTGACCAATTAACTGAAACTACTACAAGTTTTGCATGTACCGAATGCGGCACCCCAGGAACAATATCCCTCCCTTCAAATTGGCTAAAATCCGTAGCTCACGGGATCGTTGTTCTTGTAAATGCAGCCACTTCAGAGGTAGGCGAAGAGGAGGAATCTGCCATAAAACCGGTTATTTTTAGCTGTCCTGCCTGTAGTAGCGCACTAAAGGTTGACGGTACTCATCGCACTGTAGATTGCAACTATTGCAACTCCAGCGTCTATCTGCCCGATGATTTATGGCTGCGCATGCACCCGGTAAAAACGGTGAAGTTTTGGTATGCCGGGTTTAGTGTTTAATGATCATACCAATATTTTCCCATTCTTTTAATCTTTCTTTAAAAATAATTAAATATCAGTTTAGGGATATCGCTTACTATATTGTCTATATTATATAGGAAACACTTCGCCTATTAATCTAGTCAAATAATTAATTATCAATAAAAATGGGTGACAGACGAGATTTTGCATCAATAATATTTGTATGTACATTTGCGAAATTTTTGTTATGTCAACTTTACATAATGTGCAAATTGTTTTTTATTATAAAGAGAAAATTATGAAAAATTGTAAGGATTTAAATCAGAGAAGTAGAAACACCTTATTGTTTAAATTATCCACATTGTTATTTCTACAAGTATTTAACATTTATTCTTTTGGGCAAAACAATGATGACAGTTTTAAGCCGGAATCGGATGGCCCCGTCTACTTTATAATTAATCAAAGTGATGGTAAAATTCTTATTGGGGGTGAATTTTTAAATGTTGGAGGATATACAAGAAACAGGATTGCACGATTATACACAGATGGAACTGTTGATACCTCATTTAATTCAAATGCAAACGGAACTGTATATGCAATAGCTGTGCAGGAAGATGGAAAGATAATTATCGGTGGAGATTTTACTTCAATCGAAGAAGAAACAAGAAACCGCATCGCCAGGTTAAATATTGACGGGAGCATTGATACTACATTTAATCCGGATATTGACAATTCCATATCTTCAATAACACTACAGGAGGATAATAAAATCATTATAGCCGGCAACTTCACATCCGTTGCAGGGCAAATCAGGAACAGGATTGCGAGACTTAATACAGACGGCACATTAGATTCCAGTTTTGACCCTGATGTAAATGGATATGTATTTGCTACAAAAGTACAAAAGAACGGTAAAATAATACTGGGTGGCAACTTCTCAACTATCATGGGGCAATCGAGAAACTATATTGCACGGCTAAATGCCGATGGCACTCTTGATGATTCATTTAATCCATCAGCAAATGGCATTATCCGGTCAATAGTAATTCAACCGGATGGGAAAATCCTTGCAGGAGGTCAGTTTACAAATATAGCCTCAACTTCAAGAAACAGGATCGCAAGATTAAATATTGATGGTTCAATAGATACGGACTTTGCACCTAATTCAAACGGATATATCTATTCAATTGCTCAACAAAACGATGGAAATATATTGCTGGGAGGCGGTTTTACGTCCATAAACGGAGAATCAAGGTCATTCATTGCCAGGCTTGAGATTAACGGTGATATTGATGAAACATTCCACCCTAATGCCAACTCATCGATATGGGCAGTTACTGTTCAAAGCGATGAGAAAATACTAGTGGGTGGAATCTATTCGATCATTGGATCAAAAGTACGCAACAATATTTCCCGCCTCTATGCTGACGGGACCGTAGACGACAATTTCCTGGTTATGTATAATTCTGTGAGCACTATTATTGCAGTTGCAAAACAAGATGATGGCAAGATTATTATAGGTGGGACATTTACAATAATCGGAGGTAAAAACAGAAGCAATATTGCCCGTTTAAATCCAGATGGAACTGTTGATGACACATTTAATCCGGGGACAAATGGTGAGGTACGATCCATAACAATTCAGTCAGATGGAAAAATACTGGTTGGAGGTAATTTCACAAGCCTTGGAGGGGAGACCAGAAATTATGTTGGCCGGTTAAATGCTGATGGCTCCCTTGATAATACCTTTGCCCCAGATGTAAATGGAGTTGTATATGATATTGCAACCCAAAATGACGGTAAAGTACTTATTGGAGGCGCATTTACAAAAATTGACACATATAATCCTCAGAGATTTGCAAGGCTCAAATACGATGGCTCTGTTGATACTACAGTAATGTTAAATGTGACAGGTAGTGTTTATAGCATATGTCTGCAAAATAATGGAAAAATATTAATAGGCGGATCATTTATGCAAATTGGATTTGATTTAAGACATTTTATGGCACGCATCTTAATTGATGGTACACTTGATATGAATTTCAATCCTGACTTCGACGCACCAATTTATGTAATAGCAATGCAGACAGACAGTACAATTTTAGCCGGAGGATCATTTACACATGTAGGTATTTATACAAGGAATCATATTGCAAGATTGGACACAAGTGGAAGTTTAAATACCGACTTTTTTGGAAATACTGATAATAACGTATATACAATAAGTGTTCTGGAGGATAAAAAAATTATGATAGGTGGAAATTTCGCAACAGTAAATTCATATGCCATCGACTATATTGCCCGGTTAAACGCCAATGGTGTAGCTGATGCAACCTTTAATGTAAATATCAATAGTACTGTAAGAAAAGTAATTACACAAGAAGATGGAAAAATAATTATAGGAGGCTCATTTTCTTTTGCAGGGTCAATTGCTAATTGTTTTGCCAGGTTAAATGCTGATGGAACTGCGGACTTTGGACTAAGTAATGGAGCTAACACCTCTGTTTTTTCAATAGCAACCCAGCCTGACGGAAAACAAATTCTGACCGGTATGTTTATCAATATAAACGGGTATAACAGATTCAGAATAGCCAGGTTAAATTTGGATGGAACTACTGACACAAGTTTTAATACAACTCCAAACAATTTAATCACTACAACAGCCATTCAAAATGACGGAAAGATTTTGGTAGGTGGAACTTTCACTACAATAAACGGAACAACAAGAAACCGGTTTGCACGTTTGAATTCCGATGGATCTGTTGAATCCGGCTTCAATCCTAATCCGAATAATACAGTGAAGTGTATAACCATACAATCTGATGATAAAATACTCATAGGTGGCGCTTTTGGTAATATATGTGGCCAAAGCAGACCCAGGGTGGCACGACTCAATCCTGATGGCACAATTGATACTTCATTTTTCTGTATTCCTTCTGGAGAAGTATATTTGTTAGCAACTCAACCGGATGGTAAAATATTAATGTCTGGTGCTTTCTCACACGTTAATGGTCAATTACATAGTGGGATTGCCCGGTTAAACACTGATGGCACACTTGATACTACCTTTACGGCTTCTGTCGGGCTAATTTATAGCATTAGTATTCAACCGGACAATAAAATCATTATCGGAGGTAACTTTACTGCCGTCAATGGTATTTCCAGAAATAGAATTGCAAGGCTTAATTTTGATGGATCACTTGATACTACTTTTAATCCCAATGCCAACAATACCGTTTTCTCAACAAAGATTCAGGGTGATGGGAAAATTATTATTGCAGGTGCCTTTACCGTGGTTTCTGATAGCACAAGGAGCTATTTCGCAAGACTTAATTTTGACGGAACTTTAGATTCAATTGAAATAACTTCTGACCAGATAATTTCGAACGTATCTCTTCAGTATGACGGGAAAATATTATTAGCAGGAAACTTCTTTAATATTCATGGCCTACGAAGCGATCATTTTATCAGGCTTAGCCAGAAAACACCCTCTTTACTCAATATGAGGATTTCCGTTGAAGATTCAATTAAAGTCATCCTCGAAAGAAAAGGATCATCACCGGTTTTAAACTTTGTCAGGTTTGACATTTCCTATGATGGCAATAGTTGGTCAACACTTGGCGACGGTATCAGAACTATAGACGGATGGGAATTAACAGCTAATCAATTACCATTGAGACAAAATCTCTATATTCGAGCACTTGGCAGAACATTCGATGGAGGATATGATCATTATAATGGAACATCATTATTCCGAATGATGAAATTACATTATCTAAACTACTATGCCATGTCATATTTGAGTGACTCAAATGGTTATATCAAAGGTAAGGCTATACAATATATCAGCCCAGGAAGTAATGGCAACAGTGTTGAAGCTTTTCCTGATAAAGGATATCATTTCGTAAACTGGAGTGATGGTCGTACTGACAATCCAAGAATAGATCTTAATATAAATAAGGACAGCACGGTCACAGCCAATTTTGCAATTAATACATACACCCTCACCTATTTAGCGGATGCTAACGGTACAATAGATGGTAGTTCCACTCAATTTATTGACCATGGCAACCATGGCAGTCCTGTAGAAGCAATACCAAACATGGGCTATCACTTTGTAAACTGGGATGATGGACGTACTGATAATCCCAGAACGGATTCAAATATTGTAGCGGATACTGCCATAACAGCCAATTTTGGAATTAACTCTTATACATTAACATACATAGCCGGAGATAATGGTTCCCTTAGCGGAGAAACAATACAAACAGTTACCTTTGGAAATGATGGCAGCGCTGTGGAAGCAATTCCTGTTACTGGTTATCACTTTATTAATTGGAGTGACGGAAGAACCGATAATCCAAGAATTGATACAAATATTGCGGCTGATACTACTGTAGTTGCGAATTTTGAGATTAATAAATACACTCTTAATTATATTGCAGGTGAGAACGGGACTGTAGTAGGTATTAACCCACAAGTAATTAACCATGGGGAAAATGGTAGTGCCGTAGGTGCAATACCCCATGAAAACTATCGTTTTGTAAACTGGAGTGATGGAAGTACTGCAAACCCAAGAACAGATACAAATATTACATCTAACCTCACCGTAACAGCAAACTTTGAGATAATATCACAAATTGATAACTATGAATTATCATATAATATCGATATATATCCTAATCCGGTTGAAGATATTCTTATCGTTAAAAACAACAAGGTGGATAGTTCAACTCTCACATTCAGAATTTTTAATACTAGCGGGAAACTACTTAGAATAATGAATTGTACAGGTAGTGAAACCAGCATTTCGATGCAAGACCTTCCTTCTGCAATATATTATCTTAAAATTATGGATAGAAACAAAGAAATTAAAACGATAAATATTGTTAAAAAATAACACATAGTTCTAAGTATAAATGACGGGATAGGTTATAAAATAAACCATCCCGTTTTTTATTTTAGATAAATGAAAATACACAGAAATTCATTATCTCTAAAAAAAGTGTTAAATTGATATTAAAATGGATGCTCTCATGGTGAAATTTTTTCTATTTATTTTCTTACTGATTTTTAGTAACCTAAACACTTATTGCCAGCAATACAAAATAATCTCCAGCAACCAGTATGAAGAAAAACCGGATACCCTACAAACAAGGGAACTTAATGAACTGGCCAAAAACCTTATTCTGGAATCCATAGAGAACTATGAACAGCTTCTCTATTCAAGGGCTGTACCATCTGAAGAAGATTTTATTTCCGAAGACCTCAATATAAGCGATGTATTGAAAACTGTTTACGGAGAAGACAAAGTGGGTTATATCCTTTACAGTTATAATGACGGAATACTAACCTCGGTTTTGTTTGATGCCATTGGTATAAGAGCCAACAAACAAGTAGAGATTAAAAAAGAGAATTTATTAGAATTACCTCAGCTTGTGCAATCATCCATGGCAATAACAAAACTGATAAGCGAAAGAAGCCCCAAATCACGAGGAGCAGAAGTAGTAGCACAAAGTGAGCAGGTCGATCTTCCAACACTAAGCAAGTGCATTTTTGATATTCTGCTGTTCGATGAAAGTCTTATTCTAAAATACGATCATCTGATTATCTCTCCGGTATTCAACATTGCATCCATACCCTTCTACTGTCTTAGGTTTCTTGGTACAGAAGCATTTTTCATCGATTCACTCTCCTACTCTATAGCTCCCAGATTGTTTGATGAAACCATATTCAGTGAAGATAAAAATGCTGCATTGGCAGAGCTACTCAATAGCAGTTCAAATTATACAAAAGCGGACCTCAACGGCTTAGGCTCAAGTATGGAAATACAATTCACTTTTGAGGACCCGTTGTTTGTTGGCAATCCAGCGTATCCAACAACTGATGAATACACATTTCCTGATTTACCGGGAGCAGCTGAAGAGGTACAATATGCCTATAATTTTGCAGGCAAAGGGACGCTACTTCTAAAAGATGAAGCTACAAAAGAGAATGTTCTAAAATCCATTGAAGAACATGACCTGCTATATTTTGCCACCCATGGAATGAATGACCCTGATAATGCTTTGGATAAAAGTTACCTGGTCCTTACACCTGACACAAATGGAAGGAACTACGCTTTGACTGCCCGGGAGGTACAGTATTTGAAGCTAAACGCAGACCTTACCATTTTAAGTTCCTGCCAGTCAGGTCTTGGGCTTGCCCATGAAGGCGGGACCATTGGTATGGCCAGGGCATTCCAGATTGCAGGGGTTAATCATGTAATAATGAGTCTTTGGAATGTAAATGATTATTATACAAAAGAGTTGATGAAGCAGTTTTTGACTAATATCAGCACAAAAGGCTACAAGTTCTTCCCGGCGGAACCTCTCAGAGATGCTTTGCTACAAATAAAAGAACAAGAACCTGGAAAACCGGAATATTGGAGCTCATTTACTGTGTTTGGGAATCCATATTAACCTGTATTACCTATATTATTTATTCTATAGAAAATTCTATATTTGAAGTTCAATTACAATTACATATTTAATGCGATATTGCTCCACCCTATTATTCATTATTCTTTTTCAATACAGTTTATTTTGCCAGGAAACGATAACCTATTTCACCCTTGATTCATTAAAAATTATAAGAACGGTTACCGGAGGATGGGACCTTGATCCTGCCACTTATATTAAAACCTGCAATTTCTATGAAAGGAAGGATAACTATCTCTACTTTAGAGATGTTATATTGGAAGATGTAGATATGAACACGCTTATTTTGATGGAAAATATTGGTACTACCACTGAATTCTATGGAGATGTTACCTTCATAAAAGATAAATCACATGTTTATTATCGTGATAAAGAAATAAAAAATGCTGAAACCAACTCTTTCAGGGTGATTTATGGTAATTATGCAAAGGATAAAAAAAATGTGTATTATCAGAATAAAGTAATTAAAAATGCTGATCCCGAATCTTTTAAAGTTTTGGATATGGAATATGCCATGGACACAAATTGTTTCTATTCATATGGAAAAAGATTAAAAGGCAGAGAAGCAATATATATAAGGGAACTTTATGAAATGACAGGGTGGATAAACTTCGACATTTTTTACACTCATAGCAAACAAGGTGATATCTCCTACATAGGGAAAAGATTTAACTGCGATACAGAAAGCTTTACAGACCTTGATATGCACTATGCGAAAGATAAATACAATGCCTACTACAAAGGGAAAAAGATTAAAGGAGCTGATGCCGCATCATTCGAAAGAGCAAACTGGGAAGAAGCGGCTTCAGTGGCCCAGCAACTAAGTATCGAGGATAATTATAAGTATAACCACTGGGCAAAAGACAAGGACTACTACTATTTCTTTGGGAAGAAAGTAAAGTAACCAAAAAAAAATTGAATAATTCTCATGAATGACGGCAATAAATTGTTTTAAAAATTTGCATATTTTCACTAGGGTTAAACGTTTTAAAACTGTCATATTATTATACAGGATTACAAAAACATTATGAAAGTCAAATATTACATCTCAAATATGATTATTGTTTCTTCCTGTTTGCTTTTTAGTTTTATAAAAAATAACTTTGAATTAAACACACCTATAAATAAAGATACGGAGTATTAATACTAATTTTGGCAATAATAATTGAGATCTATTAGGGTAAAATAGTTTGGTTATTAATAATTATAAAAAGAAAAAAATGAGAAGTATAAACATTCATTCAGTTATCTTGTCTATTTTGACTCTCCTGTTTATAGGATTTCAAGGATGCAAAAAAGAAAAAATTGATAAAATAACTCCTGAGAACGGGACCCTTTCTATAGGATTTAATATTGATAATCTTGATCAGAAATCATTAAAAGGTTCATCTGATTATGATCTGTCTGAAGTTACATCAGCGCTTGTAACTATTACCAATTCCATGGATGAAATTGTATACAACCGCGAATTGGTTACTTTGTATAATTTTAATGGTGAATATATTTCTGAACCTTTGTCCCTTTTAACAGATAACTATCATCTCACTGAGTTTCTTTTGGTTGACGCACAGGGAAATGTATTATTTGTATGTCCGATAGAAGGATCAACAAAAGCATATCTGGTAAATGATCCATTGCCTATCGAATTTAGTATTATAAAAGACATAGTTACTAAAATATGTCCTGAAATACTTTCTGCGGAAATAGGCTCACCGGAAGATTTTGGATATGTTACTTTCACCTTTAATGTTGTAGAAACATTTGATTTTTTACTAAGTGTTTTTATCTATAACCCAACCATACAGAATTTTGAATTGACTTCAGCTGATATCAACATTGAAGGAAATGGAGAAGAATTATATGACCATCAGATAGATCCTGTTACCGCAAGCATTACGATTAAAGATAATTATCCGGATTATACCCTGACAATTGCTAAAAATGGATACCAGAATTATAGCTACACTTTTGGTATAGATTCATTAAAAACACATTGCAATTCGCCTCTTATGGTCGTCCTGCAGGAAAACGCAAATAATGTGTTGTTCCTAAGACCAAATAGTGAGGATGGGAAAGATGCTGTTTTCTGTTCTATTGTTCCAAATACTAACTACGGTTTTATTGAAGACATTCATTTATACGCCTGGACCCAGGATGGAATACTAAATGTACTCAGAGTTGCCATAGAGTTCGATCTGTCTTCTCTGCCAGCTAATGCTATAATCGATAGTGCTGTTTTAAAATTGTATCATAATCCTACATCGGTTTATATGGGAAACAGGGATGGCAATGAAGGTGAAAACAGCATATTTGTGCGAAGGATTATAGAACCATGGGAAGAAGGAACAATTGTTTGGAATAATCAACCCAATACAGATGCGACTAATGAAGTATATATTCCAAACTCAGACAACCCGCAACAAAATTATAAAATTGATGTAACTCAACTTGTAACAGATATGATAAATGACCTGCCAAACAGTCATGGATTCATGCTTAAACATGTATACGAGGATCCCTATAAAATAACCTATCTGGCATCGAGCGAACATCCAAATTCCGATCTGCATCCATCATTGACAATATATTATAAAACAGCAATAAAATAGCCGCTGCAGAGTATACTTAAAACCGGCTAAAAAGTAAGTAGAAACTTCTCTTACGAATTAAATGTTAGTAAGTGGAAGTTTTTTTTATCTTTAATGTTTAAAATGTATCCTTAAAATATCAATATTTAATTCATACCCATGATCAAAACAAAAGGCTTCATCCTCATATTACTATTTTTGAGCATCCTTTCAACCGCTCAGTCTGATCTGATTACCAATACCTATAACCGTCCATCCACCTCCCTCAACGGAAAATGGAAATATATTGTTGACCCATACGAAACCGGCTACTTTACATATCGCTACCAGGTCTATGACACTATGCGACATGACTGGGGCGGTGGGTTTTACCATGACCGTGTTGCCAAAGATAAGAGCGAGCTGGTGGAATACAATTTCAATACCTCCCCCACCCTCCTTGTCCCAGGAGACTGGAACACACAAGATGAAAAGCTGTTCTACTATGAAGGAACGATATGGTACAGGAAAACATTTGATTATAAAAAGCTTGATGAAAACAACCGTGTCTATGTTTACTTTGGTGCTATTAATTACCAGGCTGATGTGTATTTGAATGGTGAAAAGCTGGGACAACATATTGGAGGTTTTACCCCTTTTAATTATGAAATTACAGATAGACTAAAAGAGAAAGATAATTCTCTCATAGTAAAGGTGGATAATAAGCGGAAAAAAGAAGGTGTTCCAACCCTCAACACGGATTGGTGGAACTATGGCGGAATAACACGTGATGTAAAAATTGTGGAAGTCCCTGCCACATTCATACAGGATTACTATATACAGCTTGAAAAAGGCAGCATTGATCTGATTAATGGTTATGTTCAGCTGGATGGTGAAAATAAAACCAATATACAGGTAAATATTAAAATACCCGAACTTAATATTGATTTAAAAACCAATACGGATAATATTGGCAAAGCCAGTATTTCGATCAAATCAAAAGGTTTGAAATTATGGAGCCCGGATAATCCCAAACTGTATTCTGTAGAAATCTTCGCTGGTGAAGATAAAATTAGCGACAAAATAGGTTTCAGAACAATTGAAACGAAAGGAGCCGATATATTACTGAATGGAAAATCCATTTTTTTAAAGGGCATTTGCATACATGAAGAAAATCCTATGCGTGGCAACAGGGCCTATTCTGCTGAAGACGCCAAAATGCTGCTGGGCTGGGTAAAAGAACTAAATGGAAACTTTGCCAGGCTGGCTCACTATCCACATAATGAAAACATGGCCCGTGTGGCAGATGAAATGGGGATCCTGCTATGGGAAGAAATTCCAGTATATTGGACAATCGATTATGAGAATGAAGAAACATATGCCAATGCCTGCAATCAACTGCATGACTTGATTGCTCGCGATAAGAACCGAGCATCGGTTATTATTTGGAGTGTGGGTAATGAAACCCCGGTAAGCCCCGTCCGCACAAAATTTATGTCTCAGCTTATTACCGAAGCCCATAGTTTGGATAAAACAAGACTGGTTAGCGCAGCCCTTGAGCAACATGCATCTAAAGACAACCCAAATGTAAGGGTAATATCAGATCCACTTGCTGAGCTTGTAGATGTCATGAGTTTTAATGAATATATTGGCTGGTATGATAATCTGCCTGCTAAGTGCAGTAAGATAACCTGGGATATTAAAATTGATAAACCGGTTATTATCTCAGAATTCGGAGCTGGTGCTTTACAGGGTTTTCATGGTGACAGCCTGACAAGATGGTCTGAAGAATTCCAGGCTGACCTTTACAAACAAACACTGGATATGCTGGTCAGAATTCCACAGCTTCGGGGAATAACCCCCTGGATACTTGCCGATTTTCGCTCCCCCAGGCGTCTTTTGCCCGATATTCAAGATGGTTGGAACCGCAAAGGAATTATTTCACAGACCGGGGAAAAGAAAAAGGCATTTTTTGTGCTGCAGGAGTTCTATAAGAACAAACCATAACTATAAGATGTATGTCATGATGAATTTATTTCACAAGTGTCCATATAAACTGCAGCACACCTCCTAAAGTTCATATATTGTACCTCTACGAGGTATTTCAAACTCGGGGGCATTTTTTCAACAATACTTAATCGCCTACGGCGAATTTCCGCATAGCGGATAAAGTATTGTAGACATTATTCTTAATTTAGAATTAATTCCACGTAGTGAATATACAAATATTTTTATCGAACAACAGTAAATTTATTTCAGCATCCGTCCTTTGGATTGCCATGACTAGTAAAAAGCACTGACTTATAAGTAAACAAGATATATAATCATATTATCTTGATAAGGACTCACCTAATTCAAAACATCTATCAAGTATTTCATTATTCCGCTTAAAATCGCCTTCAGCAAGTGCTACAGGCAAATTGATTTTCTCATAAAGAACACGAAGTTCTTCCTCTGTCTTTATTACCTGATTTGTTACTCCCAAACGTGTTGCGGTAATAATGTGAAGTTTATTTTCCGGCCCCAGAATAGATGTCATAAACTTAAAAAGTTCAACTATGGGCTGAGCATCTTCATCACTGGAAGACCCCATACAAAGGAGGAGAACAAAATCCTTTTTCCAGGTTTGATGTGGTGTATGATTCAGCCCTTCCTCGGTAATCTGAACATGAACGAAGGAACGAAAACGGTCAATCAATTTCTTAAGAGGAGCGGTAACATGGTGAAAATATACGGGTGAAGCGAATACAAGAACATCAGATTGCAGTATTGCCTCACTTATTTCAGCCCAGTCATCATCCCGCAGAGAGCATCTCCTAAGCAAATTACATCTCAAACACCCTGTACAATACTTAAGGTTAATATCGTGTACGTCATATCTTTGCGTATTCCCACCTGATGTTTCAACCCCCTCAATAAATTTATTCAATAGTGCAGACGTATTCCCGTTCTTGCGAGGGCTTCCGTTAAATGTAATGACCTGTTTCATATCTTTAATGAATATTGCATTTTATTTTCCAAGGAAGAAAATACACAACCCATCTTCAGGCTAAAATGCCCTATAGACTTTTCTCTCCCCCCCTTCACCCAAATCGTCCTTCATCATTCGTCCATCGTCATCCGACAAATGAAGTATCTTTAAAATAATCGCTTAAAAAAGTAATCTGTCCATCCTTAAAATGTATGAGTGTCATTCCACTGTTTTTATAGGGTTTCCCTTCAACACTTGTTCCTTCATTGGTCCAAACGGCACATGCCCTGTCCCCTTCAATTATAACATCAGATACTGTAAATGTTAAGGATGCGTATTTTCTCATTAAAGCCTTCAGGAATATAAGGACCTTTCTTCTGCCCTCTATACGTCCGGGCCCGGGGAAATCAAAAGCCATATCTTCAGCCATATATCCTTCCAACCCTGAAAATTCACGGGAATTCATGGCTTCAAAAATCATGTGGGTAAGTTTTTTTTGAATTGAATAATAATCCATAACTAATACTTTTTTTTATTCTTCGGAAAAATACAAATTTATGTGGAATTTAGTATCCAAATGAATACCGAATAGAAATACAGATAAGAATTAATTAATCGCTATTTCTTCGTTCTCCTTATTAAAGAACCTGAATTCAAGTAAGCCATAAGAACTTACAGATTCAACATCAATTTTGCACTTTAACGTTTTTTTCCATTTGCGCCGAACTGATTTAAAGCCTTGATTTATATATGCTTCAATAAAAGGATGCACTTTCAGCAAGATATATTTCTGCTTTTGCTCTTTAACAACAGAACTCAGATAATTCTCAAGCTCATCAACAAAAAGTATAGTAGGTGTGATGGTTTCCTTACCCTGGCATACTGGGCACTTTTCTGTTACATCTATATTCATCTCAGGCCTTACACGCTGCCGGGTAATCTGCATAAGCCCAAATTTACTTAAGGGTAAAATATTATGCTTGGTGCGATCCTTTGACATAGCTTCCCTCATGCGTTCCATTACCTTTTGCTTGTTTTCGTTCTGGTGCATGTCAATAAAGTCCACTACAATAATACCTCCAATATCACGTAACCTCAATTGCCTTGCAATCTCATCGGTAGCAGCTATATTAACATCCAGTGCATTGGCCTCCTGGTTTTTAGTGGTTTTTGAACGATTTCCACTGTTTACGTCAATTACATGCAAAGCTTCAGTATGTTCAATAATAAGGTATGCGCCATTTCGGAAAGAAACTGTTTTACCAAACGATGATTTAATCTGTTTATCAATACCAAAATGATCAAAAATGGGCACATTTTTTGAAAAATGCTTTACTATCTTCTCCTTGCCCGGTGCTATTTCACCAATATAGTCCCTGATCTCGTGACAAATGGACTCGTCATCCACGTATATATTGGAGAAGTTATCTTTCAATAAATCGCGCAGTATAGTGGAAGTCCTTTTAAGCTCACTAATTATAAGTTTTGGTGGTGTGGCGCCACGCAAAGTCTCAAATGCTGTCTCCCACTTTTTCACCAAACCTCTAAGCTCAGCGTCCAATTCGGCAACTTTTTTGGTCTCCGCTACTGTCCTTACAATTATGCCGTAGTTCTTTGGCCGGATACTAAGCAATAAAGTCTTTAGACGGTTTTTTTCTTCCTGGCTTTCAATTTTTTGGGAAATAGAAACCTTATTTGAAAAAGGCATAAGGACAATATTCCTTCCCGGGATGGAAATTTCTGAACTTAACCTGGGCCCTTTTGAAGATATAGGTTCTTTGGTTACCTGAACCATTACATATTGTCCTTGCTTGAGGACATCCGCAATTTTACCATTCTTATCAATATCATGTTCAAGTTTAAATTTTTGATAGGAAGGTAGTTTTGCTTTTTTAGAAAGCGCTAAATGGACCAGCTTATTCAATGACTTAAACTGAGGGCCCAGGTCATGATAATGGAGGAATGCATCTTTTTCATAACCAACATCCACGAAAGCAGCATTTAACCCGGGCATTAATTTTTTCACCCTGCCGAGATAAATATCCCCAACAGCGAATTTTGCATCGCTTCTTTCCTTACTCAGCTCAACAAGTTTTTGATCCTCCAGTAAGGCTATTGAAATCTCTGATGGGTTGACATTAATAACCAGTTCGTTCGTCACGATTGCAAACGTTACATGAATAGTGATTACATAGGAATATAGAAATATTCTACCTCCTGTATAGTGAAGATAGAATATTTAATTATTTAGAAAAAGCAGAAGATTATTTCTTCTTCTTATGTCTGTTCTTCCTTAAACGTTTTTTACGCTTATGAGTGGCCATCTTATGCCTCTTTCTCTTCTTTCCGCTCGGCATCTCTATACTATTTTTAAAATTTACTTAAATTACTTCACGTTAGCTTTTACCTTATTAACAAAGGTTTTAGCAGGTTTGAACGAGGGAATAAAATGTTCAGGAATAATAATTGTGGTATTTTTCGAGATGTTACGAGCAGTTTTCTTTGCCCTTTTCTTTACAATAAAACTACCAAATCCTCTCAGGTATACATTTTTATCCTTTACCAAAGAGTCCTTTACAGTTTCCATAAAGGCTTCAACTGTTTTCTGCACAGTGATCTTTTCAATTCCTGTTGTTTTAGCAATTTCTGTTACAATATCAGCTTTAGTCATTTTTTGAAATCTTTAATTATCAATATTTTAGATTAAATTCTTTCAATAGAACTGCAAATATAAACGATTTCTTACTATAAAAGAAATACATTTACATTATTTTTAGCGAATTACCTTATTTTTTTTCTTTATTCATACAATGGTGCTAACTCAACAACTTATTAAATGGTATGAAAATAATAAGAGAGAGCTTCCCTGGAGACAAACTAAAAATCCCTATTTTATTTGGATATCAGAGATAATACTGCAGCAAACAAGGGTAATTCAAGGAACTGATTATTATTTGAATTTTATTGAAAAATTTCCTGATGTAAAATCTCTCGCATTGGCTAAAGAAGATGAGGTTTTGAGTATCTGGCAGGGACTAGGTTACTACAGCAGGGCAAGAAACCTGCATACTGCCGCAAAACAAATATATTTCAATTTAAATGGCACTTTCCCCTCTGACTATGACGAGCTTCTGAAAATTAAAGGGATTGGGCCCTATACAGCAGCAGCAATCGCCTCCCTTGTATATAATAAAAAAGTACCTGCAATTGACGGCAATGTATACCGCGTACTTTCAAGGTTATTTGGATTACTTATACCAATCGATACAGCAAAAGCAAAAAAAGCTTATCGAGAAGCTGCGCTGGAACTTATCGATAATAAAAAACCCGGAACCTCAAATCAGGCATTTATTGAACTTGGGGCTATGATTTGCACTCCTTTCAATCCAAAATGCAATAAATGCCCTATCTCAGACTATTGTTATGCTTATTCAAATAATAAAGTAACAAAATTCCCCCCCAAGAAAAAAGTAACAAAAACCAGGGATCGGTATTTCTATTATCTATACATTATTTATAAAAACAAAATTGCCATACGTAAACGAACAGAAAATGATATCTGGAAATCACTCTATGAATTTCCTTTAATCGAAACGCAAGCTTCACAACCCATTGAAGATCTAATGAAAAATCCAGAATGGGCAAAACTATTTAAAGAAAGAAATATAACGATAACTCAGGTCTCAAAAACCGTCAAGCATATTTTGTCCCATCAGATAATTTACGGGTTGTTTATTCATATAAGAATAGATGATACAACGTTAAAAACTCCCAAGGACTGGATATTTATAAGCCCAACAGAAATATCAAAGTATGCTTTCCCTGTATTAATTACAAAGCACTTGAAATCTGAAGCATTAGAATCGTAATGTTTCCTCAATAACCCTCCAAACTTCATGATCAATACTCTTTTTTATTTGGAATTTTCGTTGTAATTTAATAGGAATAAACCAAAATCCATACTGCTATGCGAGAAAGGATTTATAGTGTGCCACAAGCGGAGAACGAACCTGTAAAAAACTACAGCCCTGGAAGTTCCGAAAGAATCAATTTAAAGAGAGCCATTGAAGAAGCGCGTTCAAAAACGATTGAAATTCCGATGTTTATAGGAGGAGAAGAAGTAAGGACAGGCAATTTGGTTGAAATTCGTCCTCCTCATGACATAAGTCATTTGCTCGGGCACTATCATATGGGGGATGAAACTCACGTAAAGTCAGCAATTGAGGCTGCATTATCTGCAAAGACAAAATGGATGAATATGGATTGGAGGCATAGGGCTTCCGTGTTTTTAAAAGCTGCATCATTGCTGGCAGGTCCGTATCGAGCAAAGATAAATGCTGCCACTATGCTGGCACAATCAAAAAATGCATTCCAGGCCGAAATCGATTCTGCATGCGAATTAATTGACTTCTTCAGATTCAATGTCGAATTTATGGCTGAAATTTATTCCTCACAACCAAAATCTGATACCACTACATGGAACAGGTTGCAAGCAAGACCTTTGGAAGGATTTGTATTTGCCCTTACCCCTTTTAATTTCACTTCTATTGCAGGAAATCTTCCAACAGCACCGGCAATTATGGGCAATACAGTAGTGTGGAAACCTTCCCGCAACCAGATATATTCTGCCCAGGTAATAATGGAAATACTTCGTGAAGCAGGCCTGCCAGACGGAGTAATAAATATGGTATTTGCCCCAGGACAAGTTGTGGGTAATACTATTTTATCTCATTCCGAATTTGCCGGCATACATTTTACAGGATCCACTGAGGTATTCCAGGACATTTGGAAAACTATTGGCAATAATATTGCCATTTATAAAACCTATCCCCGAATTGTGGGTGAAACCGGAGGAAAAGATTTTGTAATCGTACATGAATCGGCTGATATTCAGCAAACAGTTACTGCACTTGTGAGAGGCGCTTTTGGATACCAGGGCCAGAAATGCTCTGCAGCTTCAAGAGCGTATATTCCTTCCAATTTCTGGAAGGTTTTTAAAAATGAATACCTGGCAGCAGTAAAATTGATAAAAACAGGACCAATTGAAGATTTCAGTAACTTTATGAATGCAGTTATCGATGAAAAAGCATTCGATAAATTAACAGGTTATATAGACCAGGCAAAGAAGGATCCGGGTGTAGAAATTTTTGCAGGAGGCATGTATAACAAAACCAAAGGGTATTTTATTGAACCAACGGTTTTGCTGACTGAAGATCCTCACTATAAAACCATGGTCGAAGAGCTATTTGGACCGGTATTGACATTGTATATCTATGATGAGAATAAATTCGAGGAGACCCTGGATCTTGTAGACAACACAAGTATTTACGGACTGACCGGTGCTATTATGGGACGCGATCGTGGAGCTCTGGAGAAAGCTACTGACCGATTAATATATTCTGCAGGCAATTTTTATATTAATGATAAACCTACCGGGGCAGTTGTTGGCCAACAACCCTTTGGCGGTTCCCGTGGTTCGGGCACTAATGACAAAGCCGGATCAATGCTTAACTTGCTTCGATGGGTTACTCCCCGAAGTATAAAAGAAAACTTTAATCCTCCTGAGAATTTTATGTACCCTTTTATGGATGAGAAGTAAAAAAGGAAGATAATCTTTCATAAACAATTTGTTAAAAAAAAATGTGATATAAACTATTACGTACCTCAAACGAGAATTAATATTTTCTACCTTTGTATTAAAGAAATTCTTTATATGTCATTAAAACAAAGATTTTCAAAACTGATAAAGAATAAGTATTTTATTACAATACTCGTATTTATGATTTGGGTGCTTTTCTTTGATAAAAACAATCTATTGGATCGTTTGAGAAAGATAAATGAACTGAACCAATTGGAAAAGGACCGCGTATATTACCAGGAGTGGATTGAAAATGACAAAAACAGAATGAATGAACTGCGCACCAGCAAGGACAACCTGGAAAAGTTTGCCCGTGAAGAATATTATATGAAAGCAGACAATGAGGATGTTTTTATTATTGTTGAAGAAAATTAGCAGAAGCTCCCTCCTTTTGTATTCTTCGCAACTCAGATAATAAAACTGCTGCATCTCCATCATTTTTTTTTCCGTAGATTTTATTCAGAAGTTTTCGCACTTGTTCCAATAATGGCTTATGGGAATAATAAGTTTGATGCGAATAATTAAGATAGCGTAAAATAACCAATGCATTAAAATTATGATAAAACCTGTTTCGAAAATTCTTAATTTCAGCAGCATTTCCATTAATCTCTTGGATCAATTTTTCAAACTCAATATCTTTTAAAAAACTGGAAATGTTTGCTGGTAAACCTGATGCAATCATATTGAATTCTTCAACGGATATTTTAAAGAATTGATCTATAATAGAGAAATATTTTCTGAGATCAAAAAATGCATCAAGGTTATACGTGATGATATCTTTGGCTTTATCCTTTATTTTCAAATATTTACTTATAGCGGGACCCGTTCCAAATGGAACCCTGTTGGACGGTCTGGGAGAAGGGTGAACACAGGTTGAGTTCAACTCATAATAATTACCGAGTGGTATTATTTTATGGAGGAAATAAAAATCTTCCCCTCCCTGCCTCTTGTTCATGCCGCCTTGTGAGGCATATGAACATGCCCTTACCGCAAAGCATGATCCTATTGTATGATAAGCATATGGATATCCCGAAATACGCAATCCTTCAATATAATATCGGAGATATAATTCATAATATATTATGCTCTCATAAATATCCTCTGCAAATTCATTACCCTGAATATTATGTTCGAAATAGATACTACATGCATCTGCATTGGGGTAATTATCAAAGAATTTCTGTATCTCAACAAGGTAATCAGGTTCTATGGTTACATCTGCATCCAGCGAACAGATAATTCCCTTTTTATCAGCATTCTGTACAAACCGGTATACTGCTTCATCCATACCGATCTTTCTTGCCCAGCCTGCACCTGCATACTTCTTTCTTAGATCCGGTGCAAATAAAAAGTAAAATGTTAATTTATCTGATGAATTAAATGCAGCCCAGGATTGACACTCTCTATATAATGTTTCATTCTTGCTTTTAACTTCTGGTGAAGCATTTTCAGGATAATTAATCACGGTAATTATTTCTATTGAGCAATTGGGCTTGTTACATGCAATAATAGACTGGAATGTAGAAAAAATGTTATCCTCATTAAAACAAGGAATAACAATAATCATCCGAAGGTCATTTTTGACAGGGATTTTGATATGGGAACAATAGAAACTCTGCTTTTCAAGATAGGATGACAGGACATGCATGAATATTTATCCTTTTTTTCAACCTGCATCCTTACTGGCAGGTATTATTTGTTATCTTCTTCCTTAGGGTTATCTTCAATATACTTTTCATTCAGTCCTTTGAGAACTTCCTTGGTAATATCCAGACTATCATTTGCATACAGGATATTCCCGCCAAAACTTGTTCCAAGTATGTATTGGTATTGACGGCCTTTGTTGTATTCTTTCAGATACTCCATAATACTATGGATCAACTGGCGATTCATGACCTGTTCTTCTTCAGCTAATTCATATGACATTTGCTCTCTAAGCATAAGAAGATTTTGTTGTTCTTCGCCCAGCTTCTGCTGTAATTCTTGAGCTTGAGATCTTAGTAATAATCCCTTTTGAACTTTATCCTGAAAATCAGCAGCTTCTCTTTCCCATGCTCTTGTTTTTGTATTCAATTCATTTTCCAATTTCTTTTGTTTTGCTTCCAATTGAGTTTTAAACTCATAGTACATATCATATTCCTGAAGTACCGTGTCAATGTTAAGATAAACCACACCGGACTGGAATCCTCCACCAGTAATTGATGCACTTAACACTTCCTGGTTAGAAGAAGATTTATTAGATGAAAAATGGAAATAGTACAAAACTCCGATGGCTACTGCCAAAACCCCATTAATAATATAGCTTACTGATTTCATTTTTTATCAATTCTTTAAATTAATTGCACAAATATAAGTTATTCGGCAGAATATAAAAACTATTGTAAAAGTATTAGACACTAATTTATTACAATTCCAGCTTCCCTTCTTCAAACAATTTATACTTTTGAGAGTTAAGAGCAAGAAGTTTGCTAAAAGAATCAATGGCTGCAATGGTTTCATCTGAAACTTGCCTTTTCTGTACCCTCATTAATATTATTGCATATAATCCGGTAAGGCACAATTCCATCTCAGAAATAGCAGCGCCGCCTACTTTCTTTCTAAAAGCTTCAATATTAGGTTTTGCCCAATGGTATTGATCGTGATATTTTATTTCATCAGGATTTACCAACAACCTTTGATGTAAATCTTCAATATCAGCTATCCTTGCCTTCACTAGTTGAAGGTGCCCTCTTTGTGTAATATTTTCCTCTTTCATCATGGCAATTAATCCGGCATACCATTCTGTGATTTCATGTTTAATATCCGGAGGTTGATCATACTGGTCAATTATACTTCGTTTGATCAGGCTAATATCAAACTTACCTGCTCTCAATATATCCTCAACCTGCCACATATATAAAATATACTCAGCAATATTATTCTTACGTTTTTCCCTGGCTATCAACATATTTTAATTTCTTCCTATTTATACAAAAAAGTGTACATATGATCCTGTGTTCCTTAAAAATTTTTACAATTCATTCTAAATTGTACATTTCATAATAGAGATCATTCTTCGTTTGTAAGCTTATCCAAAAGTCTCCTTTCCTTTTTCGTAGGTCTTCCGGTTCCCCTGTCTCTCTTTATAAAAAGTGTCTCGTTCAAGGCAGTCAATTTAGCTATCTCTTCTTCCGGAGTCAAATTTTCATAGGCTTCCATAGCCAATTTAGCGGAAACCCTTTTTTCAATTGCCTTTACAATTTTAAATGAATATATAGCAGGCAACTTTCTTACTACGACCTCCTCCCCTTCTCTTATCAACCTTGAAGGTTTTACCTGCATATTATTAATAAGTATTCGTCCTTTTTTGCAGGCTTCGGTAGCCAAGCTCCTTGTTTTATACAATCGCACTGCCCAAAGCCACTTATCTATTCTAATTCCCGCTTCCTTCTCCATACCTATTCCGTTTTTATTTCCAGAATAAATCCTCGGCCATGTATGTTATTGATAGAGATACGATTATCATTCTGAAGAAACTTACGTATTTTGGCAATATATACATCCATGCTTCGGCCCATAAAATAATCATCATCACCCCATATTTGTTTTAAAGCAATATCCCTTCTTAAAATTTTGTTTTTGTATATACATAGCAACCGCAAGACTTCAGCCTCCTTGTTTGTAAGTCTGCGTTCCGAATCCGGAGAAATAAGCACCTGGTTTGGATAATCAAAAGTATATATACCAAGCTGAAAAACTTCAGCCGAATCATTCTTTGCCAATGAAGTCTGCGCCCTTCTTAATATTGCGCTGATGCGCATATTCAATTCCTCAGTGCTAAATGGTTTGGTAATGTAATCATCCCCTCCCAGCTTAAATCCATTAATTTTATCCTCCTCAAGATTTTTAGCTGTAAGAAAAATAATCGGAATTTTTTCATCTTTTTTGCGAATTTCTTTTGCAATGGTAAACCCATCCTTCAAAGGAAGCATAATATCAAGGATACATAGATCGTAAGGATTATTATTAAAGGCATCTAACCCGGAAACCCCATCAACACGAAGGTCCACAAAATAACCAGTCATCTCCAGGTAATCTTTTAAAACAAAACCCAGATTTTCATCATCTTCCACTAGTAATATGTTTCCTTTAAGTTTGCCCATTAATGAAATACTTAAACTAATTAAGTTTACAAATTTAATTTAATAAAATTACTTATAAAAAGACTGTGATATTTTAGCTTCAGATAGAAAAAGATTCCTTGAAAAAGCATCTATAAATCCTATTCTTCTTCTCCAAAAGGAAGATAGATTTTAAATGTACTTCCCTTATTTATAGCACTCTCAACCGATATATTTCCCTTATGTGCTTCAATAATTTTGTTTACATAATACAAACCCAAACCAAATCCCTTCACATTATGCACATTACCGGTAGGTACCCTGTAGAATTTTTCAAAGATATGACGGGTCGCTTCGATATTCATCCCCATTCCATTGTCTTTCACTGCTATTTCAATACCATTATCCAAATTCCTTGTTGAAATCAATATTTCAGGTTCGTTACCAGAATATTTTATAGAATTATCAATCAGATTAGTAATAATATTAATAAAATGCATGATATCAAGAAACACAAAAGATTTGGTCGCTTTCAGGTCAAAGTCAACGGCAACGGGCTTTTCACATCTTTCAAGGCACAAGTTATGGATGGTAATCCGCAATAAACTATGAACATCACTTTTAGCCATTTTGAGCCCAAAATCACCTTTGTCAAATATTGCCAGCTGAAGCACCCTGTCTACCTGCAAACGCATACGTTGATTCTCATCAAAAATTATCTGAGCGTATTTTACTAATCTTTCCTTGGAAGGTTTTCCTTCACTTTGCAGTAATACCTCAGATGCAAGAGATATTGTAGATAGTGGTGTTTTAAATTCATGCGTCATATTATTAATAAAATCATTCTTTATGTCGGAAATCTTCTTCTGTTTAATAACTGCAAAAACAATGTAGGTGAAACATAAAATTGTGATGACAAAAAAACCAACTGCAACATATAACCATAGTGACATTTCACTAACAATATGTTTTCGTTTATCCGGAAAATATACTTCAATATGTGTTTCCTGCGACTTAACAATATCTGATATACATTTCTTTATGATTGTGGTTTTCTGATTCATTTTGGATAAAAATCCAAAGGAATGCCAAACCATTAAATCAGGCTGTGTAAATTTTACAGCATATTCGTAATTATCTCCCAGATTATAAAAATCAAAGTATTTTTCCATGAAATGTTTTAGAGAAGATGTGTCAAGGTAGGTATATAAATCATACTCTACTGTATCATTCAGTTTACCCGAGGCTTTCTTCAACTCTTTTCTTACTTCTGTTAGCGCAAAGTTGGTTTTGTTATCAAACTGGTTTTCAGACACTAAAATAGCCTTCCGTATCCAATATAGCTGAGTAAACAATACCCCCATAAGTGAAATAGATGCGAAAAAAATCAAAGCTTTGATTGTAGGTTTTCTCATCGTCCAGTCCCATTTGAAGATTTGTAAATTTAGTAAAATATTTAAGACATCAATGAAATACTGGTGTAGCGGAAAATATGAACAATATTAATCAGACTTACTATTTATTATTGAATTGATTCATTGCTAATTCAATACCTATAGTCGCAAAACTTTTTATTATTTCCCCTGATTTTTCAAGTAATGAAGGGATATCTTTCATTTCATCTTCTTCCCATTTACCAAGAACATAATCTACCTGGCGGCCTCTTGAAAAGTCATTGCCTATACCAAACCTTATACGGGCAAAATTTTGAGTACCCAATACCTGAATAATGTTGCTTAGGCCATTATGTCCACCATCTCCCCCACTCGGTTTAAGCCGTAAAGTTCCAAAAGGTAAAGCCAGATCATCAGCAACAACCAGTAAATTTTCAACTGGTACTTTCTCTTTCTTCAACCAGAAATTAACCGCCAATCCACTTCTGTTTACATACGTGCCGGGTTTAAGAAGCACAAGTATCCGGGATTTATATTTAAGTTCAGTCACAAAACCATATCGCCTATCGCTAAAAGAGATATTGGATGCCTTAGCCAAGGCATCCAATATCTCAAACCCTATATTATGTCTTGTATTTACGTATTCAGGACCGATATTTCCTAAACCTGTAATTAAGTATTTCAAGACATTATTATTTTAATAACTATTCAGCTGCTTCTTCCTTTTCATGAGCTTCTGCACCTTCAGCAGCTTCTTCAGCAACACCTTCAACTTCTTCTTCACGCATACCTTTTGCAATCAGTCTGGATGAAACGACAGAAACAACCATAGCCCTTGGTGGATCTAAAAGTTCAAGATTGGTATAGTTTAAATCACCAATTTTAATTACATCACCAACCTGCAGAGGTGTAATGTCAATCTCAAGGAAATCGGGAAGATCCTTAGTTAATCCTTTAACCTTCAGATACCTTCTTCTTTGTCTGAGTTTACCGCCAGAACGAATACCTTCACTGCTACCAACCAATTGAATTGGTAATTTTACTGTTACCGGCACTCCATCCTGAACCTCTATAAAATCTGCATGAATGATCTTATCGGTAACCGGATGAAACTGAAAATCCTGTAATATTGCTATATGCTTTGCACTACCTACATCAAGATTTACAAGATACACATTAGGTGTATAAATAAGATTCTGAAATTCATTTTCAAAAGCTGCAAAATGAACTACCTTATCCCCACCATACATAACACAAGGAACCATTTTATCTTTCCTTAACTTTTTGGAATTCTTCTTTCCGACATCTTTTCTTATTTCGCCGGACAAGTCATACGTTTTCATCTCTTTTTAATTTGTTTGTGCTACTCAGGACTCTATGATCCTCTGAATCCCCCATCACACAAGAGTTAATACTACATTTGCTAAAAATAGCTGCAAATATATAACTTCTTAATAAATTTAGCAAAATAAATGCAAAACATTATGTGAAAAATAAAGAAATTTTTTATTCGATGGTAGACATTATTATTAACCGAAGTTGATAACTCTCATGAATCGTTACGTTTTATATAATAAACGACGAACTGATTGACTTATATCTATATACCTTATCAATTACTTCTGCAAACATGTCGGCAACAGAAATTACCTTAATTTTTTCACTTTCACGGTTTAATGGAATTGTATCTGTTACCACAACCTCTTCAATGGCCGAATTCTCAATACGATCGTAAGCAGGACCAGATAAGACAGGATGTGTAACAACCACCCGGATGCTATTCGCACCCATATCTTTCATCAAATCAGCAGCCATAGTAATTGTCCCTGCAGTATCAATCATATCATCAACAATTATGATATCCTTCCCTTTAACATCGCCGATTACCCTGATTTCTTCAACCACATTAGCTTTTTTCCGCATTTTATAGCATATAACCATCTCAGCTTTCAGAAATCTCGAATATACATTGGCTCTTTTTGTTCCACCCATATCGGGTGCTGCAATTACAAGATTTTCCAGGTTCAGGCTTTTAATATATGGCACAAAAAGTGTTGAAGCGTATAAATGATCTACCGGAACATTAAAGAAACCCTGAATCTGATCGGCATGCAAATCCATTGTCATTACCCGGTCAACACCTGCCGCTGTAAGTAGGTCTGCAACCAGTTTTGCGCCTATTGATGCACGCGGCTTATCCTTCCTGTCTTGCCGTGCAAATCCAAAATAAGGTATTACAGCTGCAATCTGATAAGCAGAAGCCCTTTTTGCTGCATCAATAAGAAGCAGCAACTCAAATAGATTCTCGGTTGGCGGAAATGTAGATTGAATTATAAACACAGAACACCCCCTTACAGATTCATCCAGATAAGGTTGAAATTCCCCGTCACTAAACCTCAACATTCGTATCTTACCCAGTTCGGTACCAAAACTTTCTGCAATTTTCTCGGCAATATATCGGGATTCCGTGCCTGAAAACAGTTTTATTGGAGTTTTTATCTTCATCCTTATTTAGTGGTTTGAAAGAGAATGCAAATGTAAAAAAATATAGCGCAAAGATAGGTATTAGCATTAAAATTTAAGGTCTATTT
Organism: Bacteroidales bacterium; assembly: GCA_016926235.1. Next base: position 30,001 of record JAFGOZ010000373.1, read on the forward strand.
TCGTAAATGGATTATTAACAAAAGCAGACCAGTTCTGAATGATTCAGAAATAAAGACTTTCGAAACTATCCTGTTGAAAAATAATATAAAAATCTAACCCTGTTTAGTCCTTAATATAACAATTCATTATTTCTCCAATATAAAATTTGTGAAAATCTCTTTGAGGATAAATATCCAACGGAATCTCTAAATCTATAAATTTTTCGGGGTTTATAGTATCTTCATAAATTTTTTTGCATTCAAGGACTAACCGGGCTTGTTCGAAAGTTATATTACCAAACTCCGTTATAGCAGGTTTTAATCCCGTAGCCTTTATTTTATCCGTATCCTTCCCAGAATGAGAACCACAAAAACTTAATTTATCTTTATGTGCAGGCTCAAAAAATGATAATGTATAATATTCGTTTTCCTCCATAAACCGGAAGGTATAACGGTGTGGCCGTATATAACAAATAGCAATATTTTTGTTCCACAAAACACCAATAGTACCCCAACTGGCAGTCATCGTATTGAAGGAACCTATGTTACCTGCTGTAATAAGCATCCAATCGCTTCCAATCAGTTTGAATGCATTCTCCCGAAGCATGTTCACGCTTATCTTTTTAAATTCTTTCATGTCAAGTAATTATCATTTAATATCTGCAAATGTAAATATTCTCTTTTGGTAATGCTACTATTCAAGACTGAACTGCAAATTAATTTTAGCCCCAGTTATACCAATCCATATATAAGATGCCCATATTTACTTTTCTATATACATTCCCCTTCTATTCGCCTAAAATCAAGCTATTTAAGTATAGACTTAAATTTCACAATATTTATTTATATTTGTTGACCCAAAATTAACCATTATGCAAGAAATTCTTTCAAAATTAGACGGAGTCCGTCTTAATTTTTCCCAGGATGGTCTGATATTCTTAAATCTCACACTGGCATTTATTATGTTTGGTGTTGCGCTTGAAATTAAAGTTGAAAACTTCAGGCAAATATTTGTTCATCCAAAACCTGCATTGGTAGGCATTTTGTCTCAATTCATCTTCCTTCCTGCTGTCACATTCCTGATTACAATACTATTTCGCAACATTATTACTCCTACCATTGCACTTGGAATGATTTTGGTTGCTTCATGCCCTGGCGGAAACATTAGTAATTTTATTTCGGCCCTGGCAAAAGCAAATAAAGAACTATCCATTAGCCTTACAGCATTTTCTACTATTGCATGCATTATTTTAACTCCCTTTAACTTCACATTGTGGGGCGGTTTTTTTATCAAACTTTATAATAAATATGATGCCAGTGCATTGGTACGACCTTTGGAAATTGATCCGTATTACATGTTTCAAACTGTTTTTATCCTATTAGGAATACCTATTCTTATTGGAATGCTCTGTTCATGGAAGCTTCCTAAATTTACATCTAAAATTTCCAAACCCATTAAAATTTTATCTATAATCTTATTCTTCGGTATTGTTATAGCTCTGTTTTCAAATAACTACGAGCACTTTATTAAATACATTAAATACATTTTTATAATAGTTTTTATACATAACAGCCTTGGCTTTCTTACCGGATTTTCATTAGGCAGTGTTTTTAAATTAAAAAGTGCTGACATAAGAACCGTAACAATTGAAACAGGAATCCAAAATTCCGGATTGGGTTTGATCCTGTTGTTTAATACAAAGATATTCCCTACAGAACTTGCAATTGGGGGCATGGCATTTATTGCTGCATGGTGGGGGATCTGGCATATATTATCAGGTTTGAGTTTAGCTGGTTTATGGTATAGAAGGCCATATACGAGATAACAAAAAAAGAAAAGATGGATAAATGGGAGAGAATCTGGAAGAAGAGAGAAACTATTTATATACCTTCCAGGAAATATACTTTAATAAGGACATATAGCAGGTGGATTTTTAATTCCTTCTATAAACGAATTTATGTTCGGGGTTTTGAGAATGTAAGCAGGAAGGATCCCGTGATTTTCGCCCCAAACCATCAATGTGCATTAATGGATGCCCTTGCCATTGTATACAAATGTGGCACTCTACAACCTGTTTTTCTCGCAAGACAAGACGTATTCAAAGCATATCTTGCTGCCCGTATCCTTACTATTTTAAAAATCATGCCGGTCTATCGGGACAGAGATGGTGGCGCAGAAGCCGTTAAGAAAAATGAAAAAATATTTGACATCGTAAATGAAACCCTGCTAAATAAAAAGCAAATCGGTATTATGCCTGAGGCTTCTCATGGTGATAAAAGAAGATTAAAAAACACTATGAAAGGCACATACAGACTGGCATTCAGGGCACAGGAAACATTTGGTGACGAATCCGCTGTAAAATTAGTACCAGTAGGACTTGAATATACAGATCATGCAAAATACCAGGCTGAGCTTTTAGTAAATTATGGAGATGCTATTGAAGTGAATGAATACATGCCATTATACAGGGAAAATCCTGCAAAAGCATTGTTGGCAATTAAAAAACGGTACGAAGATGAAGTAAAAAAACTCATGATCAACATAGATAGCGAAGAATACTATGACTCATATGAAGGTCTCAGGATTATCTATGGTAAAAACATGCAAATTAAGATAAATGCCCCTACTGGCAAGCTTCCTGACCAGGTATATACTGATAAAAGAATGATTGAACTACTTGAAGATGTTGAAAAAAACACCCCTCAAATAATGCAGGGCTTAAGTAAAAAGGTCTTACAATATTTTGAACTGCTTAAAAAAACGAATTTACGTAACTGGGTGATCAGAAAGGGAAAGTTTTCATTGATTTCTCTGATAGCCCAGACTACCCTGGCTATTATCTTTTTCCCTTTTTTCATATACGGCTACTTCAACAATTATTTTCTATTTAAGATTCCTGTTTGGGCAGTTAAAAAAGTAAAAGATCGCCAATTTCACAGCTCAGTAAAATTCGTTACAGCTTTGTTTACCGTCCCCATTTTCTATCTTTTACAATTTCTCATTGTCCTTTTTTGCACAAGAGGTACATGGTGGATCGAATTTGCCTACTTACTAAGTATCCCGATTTCAGGATGGTGGGCAAAAATCTATTACTTTGCAGTAAAAAAACTATTAGCAAAATGGAGGTTTACTAGTAAGAAAAAAGAAAAAGATATTCAATCTCTTATCAAGTTACATCAAGAGATTATTGAACAAATGGATGAAATTACAAGTAAAAATTAAATATACATATGAACCTGAAAGAAAAAAATGTTCTGATAACCGGTGCATCATCTGGAATTGGAGAAGGCCTTGCCATTGAATTTGCGAAGCAAGGAGCTAATATAATACTCGCTTCAAATCAACCCGAAGAATTAATCAGGGTGCAAAAGGAATGCAACAAGTATGGGGTAAAAACCTATGTGTACCCGATAGATTTAGGAGACGAAAAAAATGTCGTTGAAACTGCACAAAAAATTATTAGTGAAGTTAATACGATTGACATATTGGTAAATAACGGAGGGATAAGCCAAAGGTCCTATGCAGTAGAAACCCCTGTTGAGATTGACCGGAAAGTTATGGAAATTGATTTTTTTGGCCACGTAGTGCTGACAAAACAAATTCTTCCGCTTTTTGTTAAACAGAATGGTGGAAATATTATCGTGATGAGCAGTGTAGTAGGTAAATTCGGATTTCCTTTAAGAACAGCTTATGCTTCAGCTAAACATGCATTGCATGGCTTCTTTGAAGGGTTAAGATCAGAAATGAAACCAAATAATGTAAAAATTTTGATAGTTTGTCCCGGGAAAATAAAAACCAATATTTCACTGCATGCTATAACCAAAACAGGAGAAAAATGGGGCAAGATGGATCGCAGCCAGGAAAGAGGAATGCCAATTGACAAATGTGCCCGTAGAATAATACGTGCTATGAAAAGAAACCGAAAGGAACTGTTTATTGGTGGCAAAGAAGTTGTTATGGTATTTATACGTAATTACTTACCCAGATTGTTTTACTATCTGGCACCACGTGTGAAAACAGTCTAACCACTTAAATAACAGATGACATATACCTTATCGGAATATTTTTAAAATAGAATTTAGTATTAAGAATTAATTTTATATTTTCGTATTTTTAAAAGATTGAATGAAGATGGAAGTAGTAATTAGTGGAATTCAACAGATTGGGATTGGAGTAAGGAATGTAAAGGAAGCCTGGAAGTGGTATAGAGAAAACTTTGGAGTCGATGTTCGTATTTTTGAAGATAGTGCTACTGCAAATTTAATGCTACCTTATACGGGCGGGCAACCCCAAAAAAGACATGCCGCCCTTGCCCTGAACTTGCAAGGTGGTGGAGGTTTTGAAATTTGGCAATATACCGAAAGAACTCCTCAGCCTCCGGCATTTGATGTTCTGGCAGGAGATTTGGGTCTGTATATTGCCAAAATAAAGAGTGTAGATGTTGAAGCAACATACAACTATTATAAAGACAGAAACCTAAAGATCAGCAAATTATATAATGATCCCTCCGAAAAAAAACACTTTTTCATCACTGATCCTTATGGAAATACTTTTCAGATAGTAAGTGGAAAAGGCTGGTTCAGGATGGAAAAAAAGCTAACCGGAGCATCTTATGGAGCTATCATCGGAGTATCTGATATTGAAAAATCAAAAAAATTCTACAGCGAGATACTTGGTTATGATACTGTTGTTTATGATGAAGAAAAGCAATTTGAAGATTTTGCAGAACTTCCGGGTGGAGATAAAACCTTCCGCAGGGTACTGTTAAAACATAGTATTCCAAGGATGGGTAGCTTTAGCAAATTATTTGGCCCCAGCAAAATTGAACTTATACAGGTAAAAGGCCGTGAACCCCAAAAAATATATAAAGACAGGTTCTGGGGTGACCTCGGGTTTATCCACCTCTGTTTTGATATATCAGGAATGGAAAAGCTGAAAGCAAAATGCGAATCCAATGGATACCCTTTCACCGTAGATAGTTTTGTAAACCATAATGGGAATAGTTTTGATATGGGCGAAGCCGCAGGACACTTTTCATATGTTGAAGACCCTGATGGCACATTGATTGAATTTGTTGAAACACATAAAGTACCCGTATGGAAGAAAATCGGATGGTACATAAACCTGAAAAAGAAGAATCCGGTAAAGCCTCTGCCAAACTGGATAGTAAAATCTTTGAAATTTAACAGGGTGAAAGCCTAATATCTTTTGGCAACCCTTTATACATATACCACATACCTACACCTATTCGGAAGATAAAAGCATTATCTTCAGGAGAACTTTCATACAATTGACTTTTTTATTAACTTTCTATTGAATAATAAATTCTTTCCTAAAAATTTAAAAACTATGAACAAGATACTAAAATTAACAGCAAGCATTATAGTGCTTATGGGATGTACACTATTTAGTTATTCCCAATCAATTGAGGTTTTACTAACTGGCAAAATTAATTCCGTTGTAGATCAGAGCGGTTCTGGTGATTATACAACCGTTCAGGATGCTATTAATGCCGTGCCTGATAGTAATCCTGACAGGACAGTAATTTTTATTCGCAATGGCGTGTATCACGAGAAAATTGATGTACCATATCAAAAAATTAATATCACCCTTATTGGAGAAGATGTGTACAAAACGTTTATTTCATACAACGACAACAATTCACTAACGCCTACTGACCAATCTTTTAAAACCCATACATTTTGTGCAAATGCTGATAATTTTACTGCCTTAAATATTACTTTTGAGAACACATCCGGGAATAGAGGTCAGGCTTTAGCTTTTTCATCGTATGGCGACAAACAAATATTTTATCATTGCCGGTTTTTAGGCTACCAGGATACATATTTTATTAACTACAGGTGTCGCGACTATATGAAAGATTGTTTTATTGAAGGTGCGACTGATTTTATATATGGCTTTGGTATTGGAGTTTATGATAGCTGTCTGATACATTCAAGTCGTACTGGTACACAAATTACCGCTGCAGCAACAAGTTCATTTATCAGGTTTGGCTTAACCTTTAGAGACTGTCGGCTAACTGGTTCATCTGGAGTAAGCGGGGTATATCTTGGCAGGCCTTGGCATAATAAACCTCATGTGGCCTATATTACTTGTTATGAACCTTCAATTGTAGCACCTGCTGGTTGGACAAATATGAATTCAGGTTTAAATCCTATTTTTGCTGAATATAATTGTACAGGTCCTGGATTTATACCTGCTAGCAGATCAACAAACCCAGATTATCCGGGGATACAATTAACGGCCGAACAGGCTAGTAAATATGCTTCTCTGGATACAATATTTGCAGCAGCTTCTTTTGCTAAACCAGAACAGGATACTTTAGAGGAAAAGGAAATGTATACACATTTTGATGAAGTAGGCCTTCACGATTTAATTATGTATGTAATGAAAAGGGGAAGAGATACATTTCCGGAAATACCAACAGATGACTGGAATCCAATGATAGATACCAATCAACTTATACAAGTTGTTAAAGAGAATTTTTTGCCATTCATGGACTCATCTTATTGCTTGCAACCTGAATTGTTAGGTATGACTGTAGATGGAGTGGATTTGGAAGGATTTTCTGCAGATAAGCATGTATATGGTTTTGAGCTTCCTGAAGGAGATACTGTGCCTCCAGTAATTGAAGTTACAGCAAACAATAGCGAGGTTAAGATTTTCTATCCTGGCATCCTTCCAGGTTATTCAACAGTTTATTTATATTCTCGCGATCATGTTACGTATAGTACATACTGGGTATACAATTCCATTGATTCAGCCTATTGGAATCCTGAGATCGATATAATTAAATATGCTTATAAAATAGGGACAAAGACTTATACAGATACTATTTTAGTTGAGAAAGGCACATATGAATATGATGTTGAAATACCAGCAGCAGCAACAACCAACCCTACTGTTTCTCCAATTCCTGCAGTACTAAGTCAAACCTTTAAAATAACGAACGTCACGTCTATGCCGGATACAGCTTACATAAAATCATATGCTCCGGATACGAATGTATCGCAAATATATACCATTAACTTCACCTTAGGTGTAGGTGTGAAGAAAATTCAGCAAGTGAATAACTACCGTATTCTGGACAATCCATTTAAGGATAAAATACGAATTGAAGTTAAAAACACTCAAAATACTGATCTCCAATTTACGTTATTTGATATGAGTGGAAGAATTATACTTACAAACAAATTTAATACCTCTGGCAGTGAATCAGGTATAATTGAATTAGATGGAACATCAATCCGGGAAGGAAGTTATATTTACACACTTGAAGCGGGAGGTCTAAGATCTTCCGGAAAGTTGATAAAACTTAAATAAGTAAATTAGTATATGAATTAAGGGGTTACCATTAGGTAACCTCTTTTGCTTTTATATCACTATGAAAATTAAAATATATATTTTCGCTTATCTTTACAAAAAATCATCCATCATGAAAAATAATCATCTCTCTTCAAAAACAATTATTGCCCTTAGCCTTTTAGGTTCATTAATAAATGGATGTTGTTCAAAGAATACAGGAATAACCAGGATTGATATCCTTGAAAATGCGCTTCCTGAAAGTGTAGGCATGTCATCAGAACGTCTTGCCCATATAGATACTGTTGTAACACAATACATTGGCTCTCAGTGGTTACCCGGAGCAGTATGCCTGATTGCACGTCATGGAAAAATTGTCTATTACAAAAGTTTTGGATGGAGAGACATTGAATCGGGCGATAAAATGGAAGAGGATGATATTTTCCGCATTGCATCTATGACAAAAGCCCTTACTAGCACCTGTGTCATGATGCTTTATGAAGAAGGTTATTTCTTGCTTGACGATCCAATATCAAAGTATATTCCGGAATTTAAAAATCCTATGATTTTGGAAAGTGTAAATTTTAGCGATTCAAGTTATACTTCACATCCTGCAAAAAAAGAAATTACAATAAGGCAGTTACTTAATCACACTACAGGCATCGGTTACACGTTTATCTGTAAGGAACTGGATGCCATTTATATAAAAGCCGGCATCCCTGAAGGAATACACAAAACAGATAAAACCCTGAAAGATCAGGTATTAGGTCTGGCAAAATTACCCCTTCTCCATGAACCAGGTGAAAAATTCACGTATGGAATGAATACTGACGTACTAGCTTACCTTGTTGAAGTTTTATCAGGAAAAACTTTTGATTTATTCCTGAAAGAAAGACTTTTTGATCCCTTGGGAATGGAAGACACTTACTTTTATCTCCCCGAAGAAAAATATGACAGAATGGTTACTCTCTATGAGGATGAAAAAGATTACAATTTAAGAAAATCTTCCTTAGCTGATTATTATAATTATCCTATTGAGGGAGCTAAAACACATTTCTCCGGTGGTGGAGGGCTCAGTTCGACAGCACTGGATTATGCCCGGTTTATGCAAATGTTTATGAATGGAGGAAAATACAATGGCCACCAAATATTAAGCAGAAAGTCCATTGAACTCATGACCATGAACCAGGTAGGCGATAAGCGCGGTAATGCTGGCTTTGGATTAGGTTTCGGCATCACTATGGCAGATAAAACTAAAAAACTTGGATCGGAAGGAATATACTATTGGGGAGGATATTTCAGTACAAGTTACTGGCTAGATCCTTCGGAAGACCTTGTGGCCGTGTTCATGACCCAAATGCACCCTATTGAGCATGAGGAAATTATGGATAAATTCCAGGTTTTGACCTATCAGGCAATTGTTGATTAATCGGTGATTTATTGATTTGATGATTTTTAATCTGAAGACTATTCAGTAACTTAATTGTTAAAATATATTAAATCATAAACCTTTTAGGATAAATCCTGTTTATAATGAAATTCGTATTTTTACATTTATTGTGCAATAATTCTGCATCTAATACTAAATTTATATTATGAAGAAGGGATTACTATTTTTAAGCATTTCTTTTATATTACTCGCAGGGAAAATACAGGGACAAATTTATGATCCTGTAAAATGGACAGCAGAGGCAAAATCTGTTTCAAATGACGAAGCAGATATTTTCTTTTATGCAACCATAGAAAACGGTTGGCATTTATATGGTCATTACATTCCTGAAGGAGGACCTGTTCCTACCTCGTTTACACTTAATTCATCTGATAAATACGATCTATCTGGAAAACTTATTGAAGTAACAAAAGGCGAAGAAAAATTTGACGAGACATTTGGGATGAACCTGAAACTATTCAGTAATAATGCCATTTTTAAACAACGTATAAAAATAAAATCCAATTCAGATTTTATCCTCACCGGTATTGTTCAATTCATGTGTTGCAATGATGAAATGTGTATACCACCAAAAGATGTGGAATGGGAGATAAAAGTGAAAGGCGCTAAGCCTAAAGTTGCAGAAGAAAAGCAGGAAGCCACTAAGGTTGAAGATAAGAAAGATGAAGTAGCAGCGACAGCAACAGTGGCAATTGAAGAAGCAAATGAAGATACTTCAAATAATATAGAGAATGCAACCTTACAACAAGATAAAGACGAAATAACTGATATACAATCTATTAACGAGCCCAAGAAAAATAATAATAAAGAAGACAAGTCTCTTCTGTCTTTTTTCTTACTTGCTTTTTTTGCAGGATTAGCAGGTATACTAACACCCTGTGTTTTCCCGATGATCCCGATGACAGTATCATTCTTCATGAGAGGCTCTCAGAGCAAAGCAGCAGGAATTTTGCGTGGGTTGGTATTTGGTATTTCAATAATTGTAATTTATACACTTATCGGCCTGGTTGTTTCGTTAACAAGTGCTGGTGCAGACTTTGCCAACACCTTAAGCACACACTGGATACCAAACACCATCTTTTTTATATTCTTCCTTGTTTTTGCAGCATCATTCTTTGGTATGTTTGAACTGGTATTGCCAGGAAGTCTTGCCAATAAAGTCAATGCCAAAGCAGAAAAAGGAGGCCTTACAGGAGCTTTCTTCATGGCTCTTACACTGGTTATTGTATCCTTCTCATGTACAGGGCCTATTGTAGGAGCTTTACTGGTTGAAGCTGCCAGTGGTGAAGTGCTTAAACCTACATTGGGAATGTTTGGATTTTCTTTAGCTTTTGCGCTTCCTTTCACAATATTTGCCTTATTCCCATCCCTATTAAAATCAATGCCAAAATCAGGAGGGTGGTTAAATTCGGTAAAAGTGGTACTAGGTTTTATCATCCTTGCATTTAGCTTCAAATTTTTATCTGCTCTTGACCAGCACCAGAGCATTTTGACGCGTGAAATATACCTCGCCATCTGGATTGTTGTATTCACATTACTTGGTATGTATCTGCTTGGAAAAATAAAACTTTCGCATGACAGTGAATTGAAACATATTGGAGTATTCCGTCTTTTATTAGCGATTGCTAGTTTTACTTTTGCCGTATATATGGTTCCCGGATTATTTGGAGCACCACTCAAAGGTATTTCTCCACTTATCCCACCTAAAACTAATAATAGTTTTGACCTTACCAATGTACTTAAATCTGGTCGAACTATTGAAAACAACGAAAAAACAACATTATGCAATACACCAAAATATTCAGATTTTTTAGATTTACCTCATGGCCTTGAGGGTTATTTTGACTATGAAGAAGGTATCGCATGTGCTAAAGAGCAAAACAAACCCATCCTTCTCGACTTTAAAGGCCACCAGTGCAGCAATTGCAAACAAATGGAAGCCAAAGTCTGGTCTGATCCTGAAGTTTTGGAAAGGCTCAGTAAGGAATTCATTATTATTGCCTTATATGTTGATGACAACACAAAACTTCCTGAAGAAGAGTGGATCAAATCAACCTATGATGGCAAAATAAAAAAGACCATTGGTAAGAAAAATCTGGATTTTGAAATTTCACGATTCAACTCCAATGCACAACCATTATACTTCATACTTGATCCACAAGGAGATAAACTTGTTGAGCGTGGTTATGCAAACGATTTAAACATTCAGCATTTCATTGACTTTCTTGATGAAGGTATTGCGGCTTTCAAAGAGAATGATTAATAATAAATTACACTGAAGCGCACTTTTAACAAGGTTCTCTTTTATTCCCTTATATACACACAACTATTATGAGTGTTATTTTTATTATCCCCAAACCAGAGAAATCAAATGATAATTAACCATAATCCGTTGAAAAATATTAACACAGGATTAACCTTAGGATAGTAAAATATTGCTATTTTAGCAACATTATAATAAGCCATTATAAGCTATGAATTTTGAGGAGGGCAATTTTTCAGGTGACAATGAGTTGACGGACATTTTAAGCCGGTTTGAACGAATGCTTAAAAATAACGAGAAGGCTTATTTTGATGTGATGGAATATGAAGAAATAATTGATTACTATCTTGACATACGCAAACCCGACGAAGCATTAAAAGCAGTTACTGTAGCTCTTACACAACATCCCCATTCAGGAGTCCTTAAATTAAGAAATCTGCAGATCTTACTCGAAAAAGGGCAACCTATCAAGGTACTAAAAATGATGACTGAGATACAAAAATCTGAGTCAGGTAATTGCGATTTTTATCTGCTTAAAGGGAATGCCTACCTCCAGCTTGGGCAAATGCAGGATGCAATAAGACAATATAATAAAGCCGTTGAACTCTCTTTTGATGATAAAGATGAGCTCCTGTATAATATTGGAATAGGTTTCGTACAGGCAAATCAATATAAAATTGCTATCCGATACATGGAAAGGGCCTATGAGGAAAACAATGAGAACGTATCCGTATTATATGAACTGGCATATTGCTATGAAAAAAATGACCAATACAAGCAAAGTATTACATTATATACGCAATTCTTGGAAAAAAATCCATTTTCGGAAAATGTCTGGTATAATCTTGGGATTCTCTATAATACTCTTGGTGATTATGAGAAAGCTATTGAGGCATATGATTTTGCGACTGCAATAAACAAAACTTACTCATCAGCATATTTTAACAAAGCTAATGCACTTGTTAACCTTGATAAGTATTATGAAGCCATTGAGTCATATAAAGACTTCCTGGAATATGAAAGTGATCACCCGGATGCTTTTTGCAATATAGGAGAATGTTATGAGAAAGCTGCCGACTATAACAACGCTTTAATATACTACCGAAAAGCATTAAAAATAGATAATCTTAACCCGGATGCATGGTTTGGAATCGGAGTTGTATATTTCTATAAAGAAGAGTTTGAACAAAGTATACAATATATTAAAAAAGCTATTGCCTTTGTTGATGATAACTCCGAATACTGGTACTTGCTAGGTAATGTATACGCTGCAATTGGTAATCTTAAAGAAGCTAATAAGGCATTTCGCTTCTCTACAGATATAGATCCGTTCGATTATGAAGCATGGCTTAATTTTGCCGAAATGTACTTTAAAAATAACAACCTGAAGAAGGCCATCAACGTAATGAATGAAGCATTTGAGCTCAATTCTGATGTAGCGCTTGTATGTTACCGTTTATCTGCATTCCACTTCTTAAATAAAAACACTTCTCTGGGATTAAAATACCTGGAAAAAGGATTGGAAATAGACGTTAACGATCACAGGGACTTTATAAAATATTATCCTGAATGGCAGAAATCGCAAAGAATTAGAAAACTTATAGATAAGTACAAAAAATAAAAATCCATGAATTTTAATTTACCTAAGATTCCCAATCGTGCCGAGAAACCTCGCAACTACGGACTTACAATGATGATGGACAAAGGCCTTAGCATAAGAGAAGCCGAGAACTTCTGTGAAACATCAGCAGAATATACCGATTTAGTAAAATTTGGATTTGGTACAGGCCTGCTGGTGAAAAATATTGAAGAAAAAATTAAGATATATAAATCTGCCGGCATCAAACCCTATTTTGGAGGCACTCTATTTGAGGCTTTTGTAATTCGCAATATGTTCGACGATTATTGCAAGTTTATAACAAAATACAACATGGAGCTTACCGAAGTTTCTGACGGTTCCATGGAAATGAATAATAAAGATAAACTGGTTTTTATAGAGAAACTTTCAAAACTGGTAACTGTAATTTCTGAAGTAGGTTCAAAAAAAGCTGATGTGGAAATCCCTACTGACAAATGGATTAAAATGATGAAAGATGAACTGTCAGCCGGTTCATGGAAGGTGATAGCAGAAGCAAGGGAAAGTGGAAACGTAGGCATTTATAATAAAAATGGTTCGGCAAATAATGAAATGATTGACCAGATAATGAAAGAAGTTAAACCTGAAGATATTATCTGGGAAGCCCCAATTAAAAGTCAGCAGGTATATTTTATAAAGCTTATTGGTCCTAATGTAAACCTTGGCAATATTGATACGCGAGAAGTAATACCCCTGGAAACTTTAAGGCGTGGGTTAAGAGGGGATACCTTTGCAGATTTTCTTTAGGCAACCTCCAAAAATCCTAATATCTGGCGTTTTACTATAATTTTATTCATATACAAATTCATTAAGCACTAATCTTTAATAAAATAATTCGTATTATTGCGGCTGATTATCAATTGACTAAAAAAAACATATGAAAAAATACATAACTCTCTTTTTTAAGGGCATAGGAGTAGGAGCTGCAAATGTTATACCAGGTGTTTCCGGGGGTACTATTGCTCTGATCACTGGAATTTTTGAAAAACTGATAAACTCCATAAAATCATTTGATATCAAAGCTATTAAGCTTTTATTTAAAGGAAAATTTAAAGAATTTGCACAACACGTGAACCTGTTTTTCCTGATCGCAGTTTTTGGAGGTGCAGTTCTTAGCATTGCCACACTTGCAAAAGTATTAGAATACTTATTTGCAAATTATCCGGTTTACGTCTGGTCTTTCTTTTTTGGTTTGATACTTGCATCAGTATACTTTGTAGGAAGAACAATAAGTAGATGGAATGTGAGCGTTCTAATATCATTTATAGTAGGTACTGCCATTGCAGTTGCCATCTCATTAATGAATACAGCTTCTGAAAACGAAGCCATGTACTATCTGTTTATTTGCGGAATTGTTGCTGTATGCAGCATGATCTTACCGGGTTTGTCAGGTTCATTTGTTCTGGTACTTATGGGTAATTACGAATTGGTTATGATTAAAGCTGTAAATGAGGTTCGACTAAATGTATTGTTGCCAGTGATTGCAGGAGCAGCTTTTGGACTACTTGCCTTTTCTCATATACTATCCTGGTTATATAGAAAGTTTAAAGACCAGACAATTGCCATACTCACAGGTTTTATTTTAGGATCACTTGCCATTTTATGGCCATGGAAAGATCCAATTTACAAAACCGATGACCTTGGTAATTTCATTACAAAAGATAGTGGGGAATATATCATACAAGGTTACCAGCGACTAATGCCTGAATCCTTCAACCAGGAAGTTCTACTTGCAATTGCATTCCTGATTGTAGGTATTGCCACAATTTGGATGACAGAAAAGCTGGCCGCAAAAAAACAGTAAGATGAGAATATTTGGACTTATCGGATATCCCCTATCCCATTCATTTTCACAAAGGTATTTTACTGAAAAGTTCGTTAAAAGCGGTTTTGTTGATTACCAGTATAAAAACTTTGAAATTCCAGATGTTAGGGAACTACCGCATCTTGTTGCAGTAAATCCCGATTTGGAAGGACTTAATATTACCATTCCATACAAAGAGCAAGTAATACAGTATTTAGATGCTATCGATCCGGAAGCTGACAAGATAAAAGCAGTTAACACCATAAAAATAACCAGGAACGGAAATAAAGTACACTTAAAAGGATTTAATACAGATGCCTTTGGTTTTGAAGCCTCACTAAAACCATTACTCATGCCACATCACAATAAGGCTTTAATCCTTGGCACTGGGGGAGCATCAAAAGCTGTTGCCTATGTACTGGAAAAACTAAATATTGAATATAAATATGTTTCCCGTAACCCAAAAGCAATAAACCACCTGGGTTATGATATGCTGGAAGCCCGAATCATGGAAAACTATCACATTATAATAAATAGTTCTCCCCTTGGCACATACCCGAATGTTGAATCATCCCCTCCTATCCCGTATCATTTAATTACATCAAAACATCTTTTGCATGACCTCGTTTATAATCCTCCCGAAACAGCATTTATGATAAAAGGGCAGGAACAAGGAGCTGTCGTAAAAAATGGATATGATATGCTGGTAGGGCAAGCTGAAAAAGCTTGGGAAATATGGAACAGGAAATAAAAACGAGGGATTGATGGAGTGATAGATTGATGGATTAATGAAACATTATCTCAATTAATTTATTCCTGCCATAAAATAAACGGATTAGCAACCTTCTCGATAACCCATCATTCCAACAATCCATTTATCCTGCTCTGCTTCATTTTACCGGCAAATACCTGCTTCTCACCGAATTCTATAGAATATCTCTCCTTTTTTAGAAATAATTTTACTTCTGCACGTCATATAAAGTATGAAAGCAGAAAGAAAAATATCGACTCTATTTCGCGATTTTATTGACAGGGAATATGACAGGCTCATTCATTATGTAAAAGTACGTTTTAATGAAGCATACTATAATGAATATGCAGAAGATATTGTACAAGATGTAGCTTTAAATATTTATTCTAAATTAGATGTTAATAGTTCCATCGAAAATATAGCTGGCTATTTTTATCGTTCACTTCAAAACAGGATCATTGATCTAAAACGTAAAAAAGTTGTACAAACATCTCTGGAAAACTACACCTATAAAGAATCCGGTGAAAACATAGCCTTACAAAGACATGCCGAAAAAAATGCAGATGATCCGACCCCGGATGAAATAGCAGAGCTTGATTTGAACCTTTCTAAAGCTATTGAACAACTTCCTGACGAATACAAGAATATTTTATTAGCTATCGAATTTGAAGGTGTGACTTATAAAGAACTCTCAGAAAAAACCGGGATACCTGTTGGAACCCTGCTTTCAAGAAAACATAGAGCAATTGCTCAACTTACGAAAATTATGAATGATGAATACTTTAATTTCTAGCCGTTGGTTATTAGCTTTTAACTATTGGCTTTAATTAATAAGGACAAATGAAATATAACTTAATAATAGGAGGTAATTATGTGTACAATGTATGAAAATTACAGAAGCGCAAGCACTTTTGGTAAAGTAATGCGCATTGTTGGCCTGGCAATTCTTGGAGTTGTTGGCGCAGCAGGATTTGCTATACTTTTTGGGTATATTGTAATGATGCTTTGGAACTGGCTTATGCCCGCTTTATTTAATTTGCCTATAATCAATTTCTGGCATGCTGTTGGAGTTATTATTCTGGCAAGATTAATATTTGGAGGATTCAAACACGGATCCCATCATTATCCCAGACCACCTCGTTATTCAAAATATTGGAAACACCACTACGAAAAGCGTTGTGTAAACGGATTTCATTGGAGTGACTGGAAATACTATGACAAATTCTGGAAAGAAGAAGGCGAACAGGCATTTTCAGACTACTTAAAACAAAAAAAGGAATCAAGTGGTGAATAAACAAGTATGAGGGGAGTTAGAATTAACTCCTCTTTGCTTTTTAATTAGTTGGGTTAAGAGGCAAATATATCCTGAACTCTGTACCCTCACCAGGTTTTGTGTCAAATTCAATTCTCCCACTGTGCTTCTTAATAATACTATAGCTTATAGCTAATCCAAGCCCTGATCCTTTTCCAACATCCTTTGTTGTAAAAAATGGATCAAAAACTTTACTTTTAATATCCTCGGCTATCCCTACCCCATTATCCTTTATTATAACCAGAACATCATTTTCATTTGCAGAATCGACACTTATCTCAATAGTACCTTTCTTGCTAATTGAATCAATAGCATTCCCTATAATGTTTACAAAAACTTGTTCTAACCGACCAGGGAAACACTTAATATAAGGAAGTTCCCTGAAGTTTTTGATAATCTTCACTCGCTTTGGAATGTGGTTTTCGAGTAATATTAATGCATCATTTATAATTGATCCGATATCTGCACTCTTCAAATCCTCAATATCCAAATGTGAAATAGTCCTTAACCCTTTGATAATATCCACAGTACGATCTATCCCCTGTGAAATCCTATCCATAAGCAAGGCGATATTATTCATGAGTTTCTTATAATCAATCTGTCTCTTTAATTCATTAATCCGGCTTAAATGCTCTCTACAGGTTGTCGGTTCCAGTTCATCAAACGCCTTCAGCAATGGCAATAAATTTTCCATTATACTTTTCAGTCCCTCAATGGCAGAATTTATAAAGTTAATAGGGTTATTAATCTCATGTGCAATTCCGGCAGTGAGTACTCCAATCGAAGCCATTTTCTCTGTTTCCAGGAGTTGATCCTGGGTACCCCGAAGTCTGTTAAATGCTTCCTGTAATCGTTCATTTTGTAAGCTCAACTCTTCCTGGTAAGATTGAAGTTCTTCATTTTGTGATTGCAATTCTTCCTTATGTTCCTTCAATTCAATATTTTGAGACCTGAGTTTCCCCTCAATGATCTTATTTAATTTAATTAGGTATTGAACACTCAATACAACAAAAAGAAAAAGTATTATCTGGGAAGTTTTATACAGAATATAACGGTCTAAAATATCACTGACATAGGGCTCAGACTTATCTGCGAAAAATAGCAATACCTGATCTACAGAAATTGTAAGCATAAAACAATATCCAATAATTATGTAGTAGATGACCCGTCTCTCCTCCTCCATCCATAAAAGCATAGGTATAAGTGTAGCAGAAGCCGCAGCAAAGGGATAGTAAAAAAAATATTCGGTTTTTACCTCTCCAAAAATGGTTGGAAAGATAATAATGAGAAATATTGGTACAACTGAAGTAATAATTTTAGCTTGAAAGATGTAATTTTTAGCACTAAGTAAAAGACAAAACAAACTACAAATCAAAGTTAATAGCAATCTCAGTGATCCGTATCCCAACTTACCACCTCCTAATATAAAACTATCAACCATAGTCATCAACAACCCAAAAAGCATCAATAATATTAGTATTGCATTAATGCGATTAAGCAAAATAATCGATCTCTGTTTTGAGTCATTATAAAAGTCCTGATTCCCCAGGTTTGATATTTTGTACCAAAATGATTTCACATTAACAAGAAATAAATTTTTAACTAGTCTACTAAAGATAATCCATAAAACTGACAATTCAAATACCATTCAGCGTTTTCTTGGTACATTCACCTTCCTGCAAATAACCTGATAATATTTTCAGAAGTGTTTCTAATTAAACACTTTGCATCCTTTATTCCATCGTTTAATGTCATGGGTTTGTCCATTATTGAGAGAATAGATAAAAAGCCTTCCTTGAAAAGCTGCTCATAATCCCCAGCTATTGAACCGGCTATACCAACAACAGGTTTGCTGTACTTCTTAGCCATTTGTGCCACCCTGAAAGGTGCTTTTCCAAACAAAGTTTGGCCGTCAATCATACCTTCACCAGTGATAATTATATCGGCATGCTTAATTTTTTCCTCCAAACCTAATGTTTCCATAATCAACTCTGCGCCTGGCACAATTGTTACTTCCATAAAGGCCATCATACCTGCAGCGATCCCCCCTGCAGCTCCGCTTCCCGGTATTTGGGAAACATCTTTACCAGTAGCAGCTTTTAAAATTTCTGCATAGTGTTCCAATGCTCTATCAAGCTTCATTACCATCTCTGGCGTTGCTCCCTTTTGTTGTGCATATGTATAAGCTGCTCCTCTAGCTCCGTATAAGGGATTTGTTACATCACATGCCAGCTTTATCCTGGTTTTGGCCAACCTCTTATCAAATTGACTTGTGTCAATACTCGCAATTTCAAGCAAAAATTGTCCTCCCTGTTGTACTTCATTGCCACACTTATCTAATAATTTTATACCCAAAGCCCGAAGCATTCCTGCTCCTCCATCGTTAGTAGCACTCCCGCCTATCCCGATAATTAAATTCTCACAACCTAAATCAAGCGTGGCTTTTATCAATTCTCCAGTACCGTAAGTTGTTGTATATGCAGGATTGCGTTCATTTTTAGTAAGCAATTCCAGCCCTGATGCAGCAGACATACCTATAACTGCTGTTTTTCCGTCACCTAATACACCAAAACAGGAATCAATTAATCTCATTAAAGGATCGTGTACGCGTGCTTTGAATATTTTACCCCCGGTCGCTTCAATCATAGCTTCAACAGTACCCTCTCCTCCATCTGCAAGAGGTACTTTTTCAATAATTGCATCAGGCAAAGCAAGCAGTATCCCCTCTTCAATACTATTTGCTACCTCACCGGAGGAAAGACAGTCTTTAAAAGAGTCTGGTGCAACTAAAATTCGCAATGACATAAATTAATCTAATTAAACTAAAATTAAACTAATTTTTCTGTGCATAGCATAAATACAAAATGTTTTTCATATATTTGTCCCAACAAACAGAAGATTATGAATAACAACTTTATGTTTATCTCTCTTACCATTGTGGCGATTGCCGACAAGGACAACAGGAAGGGTATGGCATAAAGTAAAATACATATAAAAAGAATTTGCAGCCATTCCCTTCCAGAATGGCTTTTTTTTTTGAACGATGAAGAAACTAATGAACATAGCACTTATCATTGATGCGCCAGCAGTAACCATTATAGTAGCTGTTGCGATAGCATTTATTGACACCAGCCCCCCACCATAGAGAAAGTATAATTAGCATAATAATAATATACAGGCCTTTCTCTGAACAAACGGGGGAAGGCCTTTTTTTTAATATAATTCACTAATATTAAATTATTTACACCATGAAAACAGAGTATGATTCATTTCTTTCGAGCAGTTGTAAAAATATACCCAGTTCATTTTTACGAGAAATATTGGATTTAGCTACTCAACCCGGTATGATTTCTTTTGCCGGGGGACTGCCTAATCCTGAACTCTTTCCTGTTGAACCGATTAAACAGGCTCTGCAAAAAGTGTTAACCGAAGACGGACAAAACATTCTGCAATATTCAGGAAGCCAGGGATATCTCCCTTTGCGTGAATGGCTTTGCCAGCGCTACAATAACAAGTATAGTATGAAGGTTACACCTGATATGATGCTTATAACCAGTGGTTCACAACAAGCCTTAGATTTGAGCTCAAAAATCCTCATTAATCCAGGCAATCCATTAATACTTGAAAAACCATCTTACCTGGGAGCTATTCAGGCTTTCTCTGCTTATTCACCACAATTTATACAGGTTAAGCTTGAGCATGACGGGATAAATACAGATGATTTGGAGTATATCTTCAAGACCTTGCGGCCAAAAGTATTATATGCTATACCTAATTTCCAGAATCCTTCAGGAATATCTTATTCACTGGAGAAGCGAATGCAGGTTGCTGAATTATTGGACAAATATAATGCTATACTGATAGAGGATGATCCTTATAATGAAGTTCGTTTTGAGGGTGACATGTTGCCTCCAATCTACTTTTTCAATCCGGAGAGAGTAATCTGGTGCGGATCGTTCTCAAAAATGCTATCGCCGGGTATCCGAACCGGCTGGATATGTTGCTCAAAAGACCTCATGCCATACTTCTTAAGAGCAAAACAGGCTACGGATCTCCATACAAACAACCTTGTACAGAGAATGATCCACTCATATCTCATGGATCAGGATGTTGACTCACATCTTCAATCCATCCAAAAAGCTTATAAATTCCAAAAGGATACAATGAGAGAAATGCTGCTTACCTTTTTCCCGAGAGACACCCAACTTACAAATCCCGAAGGCGGAATGTTTATCTGGGCATCACTTACAGGAAATATTAACACGAGCGACCTGGTAACAGAAGCTATAAATAACAAAGTTGTTTTTGTACCCGGAAGAACATTTTATACACAAAATGAGGGTAATGATTCAATGCGCCTCAACTTTTCTAATTCAAGTCCTATGATCATAGAGCAAGGCATACAGAAACTTGGAAAACTAATTACTAAACATTATGAAGCATTAAAAACTTAGTGTAAAATGAGAGAACAAAAACTATATCACATCAATATCGTATATTATTTTATAACTTTGGCATATAAATTGGTAACAATAATCATAAAACATTTAGTATTTACAATCAGGATGGTAGCATTATTTATAAAAAGAAATATATTCATTGTTTTAGTTTTAACTATTTCGCAAATTTCTTTCACTCAAACCTATAAAAGGGATACTCTAAAATTAAGTTTACTTAAAACCTATAATAAAGAGGAAGATAGTTACATGATTAATCCTGGCATGGACGTAACCAGCCTTACATGCAAAATTGAAGAAGGAAAAACCTTTGAAGGAATGTATATTATTGCTGCCGGCGACACAATTATTCCCCAGTCTGATATCGAAAGAGGAGTAGAAAACGGACTTCTTTCTTCAGAATTGATAGTTTTCAGAAATAAAATAAGTACATTCCAATTACACGCCGGACCAGATCTGGACAAAATCATCTTCTTCTATATTAATGCATCAATACAGGAAAAAACGACACCGGAAAAAGAAGTAAAAAAAAAAGTAAGCGAAAATTGTTCCGAACCCGAAAGCGTTGATCAATCTGTTTGGAGAGAAGGATTAGCCACAAAGGAGTACACGAGGACGGTGCATCCTGTTTACAATATTATTATCCATCATTCTGCGGGTAACATTTTAAGTGATAATTACACTCAGGTAGTAAGGGATATATACGTTTATCATACATTTGACAGAGACTGGTCAGACATTGGATATAATTATCTGATTGCCAATGACGGAACCATATTTAAAGGCAGGGATCCGGGAGAATATGAACAGGACAATGTGATGGGTGCTCATTTTTGTGGATATAACTCCAATACAATGGGTATATGCGTTATGGGAACCTATACCGATGTCATACCATCCGATAGTGCTATTGCAAGCCTTGTATCTTTACTGACCTGGAAAATTGTAAAAGATGACCTCAATCCCCTTTTAACGCATTGGCATCCATTGAATTATTCGCTTCCTATTATTGCTGGCCACCGCGATGGCTGTGCCACAGAATGTCCGGGACAGAAATTATATGAAATGTTTCCGGAATTGCGACAACGGGTTAATGACAGTGCCCTGCTCTGTCCGGGTTGGGATCCTGACTTGGTGAATAAACACGAAGACATGGTTGATGTAGTTCTAATTTATCCAAATCCTGCGAAAGATTTCATTTATATTAAAATTGTTGAACCTTATAAATGCATAGAAGTAACCGATATTTTGGGCAAAAAATCTAATGGCACAACAATGGATTATAGCACAGATATCGTTTCAATTAATATAAAAAATCTAAATCCCGGATTACACTATTTATTTATACATTCCGAAACAGGCTTGATACGTAAAAAATTCATTGTTAATTAACTTTTTTTAACGTTAAATCCTTATGTTCGCAATGATATTTGGGTACATTAAAGGTTTAAATATCAGAATATGAATGAAAATTACTATGTACACGGATATTCCAAACTAGAAAGTTCCAGGCTTCAGGACCAAGCCGTCACACTCACAGAGTTGTTGCATCATGACACTTTATACCCTCCAGGGCATAAAATACTGGAAGCCGGTTGCGGAATAGGTGCACAAACTATAACACTGGCAAAAAAATCACCTGATGCTTTCTTTACCTCAATTGACATTTCCGAGGCATCGCTGAATGACGCAAGAGAGCTTATTAAAAGAAATAAAATCAGAAATGTTCAATTTCAAGTGGCAAATCTTTTCAACATGCCTTTTGAACCTGAGTCATTTGATCATATATTTTTATGTTTTGTACTCGAACACCTTCCAAATCCTTTAGCCGCTCTTAAATGTCTGATGAAAGTTTTAAAAAAGGGAGGGTCGCTAACAGTTATTGAAGGGGATCATGATTCTGCATTTTACCACCCAAAAAGCCAATATGCACAAAAAACCATTGACTGCCTAATCCATCTTCAAGAGCAAATGGGAGGCAACAGCCTTATAGGAAGAGAATTATATCCTCTCCTGAATAAAACTGGATTCAAAAATGTTATTGTCAATCCCCGTTTTGTATATGCTGATGATTCTCTGCCTGAAATGGTTGACGGATTTACCCGGAAAACCTTTATTGCCATGATAGAAGGTGTAAAAGAGAAGGCTTTAAGCAGTAATCTGCTAGATGAAAAAACCTGGAACAAAGGAATAGAAGACCTGAATAAAACGGCTGAAGGAGAGGGTACTTTCTGTTATACTTTTTTTAAAGCCACGGCAATAAAATAGGCAAAATATCTACTTCTTCAATATCCACATTATTTACGAAATACAACCACTTCTTTTCTTAAGAATATTAACATCATATAGCCATTTTTGCTTATTTACTGTATCCTAAACCTCTGTTTAACGTAAATATAGACAAACTCCGATTCATTTTGGCATTTTGTTAAACCAGAGAAGGCTTTACAAAAATCTGAGATTTTTACTTGTAAATACTTTATAAGAAATTAATAGTAAATGTGAAAATATTTTTTTAAATTTTAGTATGAAAAAGACTCTGATCTTTTACATATACATCATCTCAATAATAACTGCTTTTCCCCAGCTTTCAGAAAGAAACTTTAAAAGCCTGGGCAAATCCGAAGGATTGTCAAACAGCATGACTACCTGCATAGTGCAGGATACAACAGGATTTATATGGATTGGTACACAAGATGGTTTAAACAGATTCGATGGGTATACTATTAAAATATATAAACATATAGATAATGACACTACTTCGTTGCCTGATAATTATATTCGCAACTTATATATTGACCCTGAGGGAATTATGTGGATTGGCACAAATGCAGGAATATGTAGATATGAAGTAGAATATGATGAATTCTCAACTATAGAGCCAAACATAAATACATCAGAATATGAGCAACTAATAGTTACAGATATTTCTGGTTATACAAAGGATAAAATTTTCTTTTGTAATGGTAACACTCTGTTCTATTTTAATAAATCAGATAATTACATAAGACAATATTTGCGTGTTGAAACAGGTGAAATCATTTCATTTCTATTTGATGAAAGCAATCAACTCTGGATTGGAACTACACATGACGGAGGATTGTATCATTTCGACGAAAATGGCAATCTATTGAAACGCTATTTGTATAAAAAAGATAATAAAAACTCTATAAGCGCAAACTCTATATTTGATATTGCATATTTTAACAAAAAAATATGGATTGGAACAACTGGAGGAGGTATAAATGCATTGAACTTGGAAACCGGTGAAATAAATAGATATCCATACTCAAACGAATATGAAAGTTACATCAATCAGATATATATTGACAAGGATGAACAACTTTGGACTTGCGGGTATACAGGATTAAAAATATATAACGAAGCTATTGGTCAATTTATACCCTTTTCCGTAATCAGCGATGAAGATTTTACAATTAAATTATCTGTGACTGCAATTTTTCAGGACAAACAGGGTAATTACTGGACTCTCCATGCTCCCGGGGGAATAGGATTGAGCACAGTTGGAAAAGGATTTGAAAGCTATAACGATAAGAATAGAGACTGGTCATTAACTACTCCTAATGTTTCAGCTATTGCAGAAGATGATATTGGGAACCTATGGCTTGCTAATCCTTTCAATGGTATCGAAGTATTTTATTGGGATACAGGAAAAAAGAAAAGTTTCAATTGGGATCCCAAAAATCCATATAGTCTGGGTGGTGGTGCAACATTAGCTTTATACCGGGATATTGAAAAAATGTGGATCGGAACAAATCATGGCGGTTTACAATACTTCGAACCTGCTAAAAACAGATTTATTTCTTATAAAAACAATCCGGAAGATCCTTTATCTATTGCAAACAATGACATACGTTCAATTGCCATTGATCATGATAGAAATATTTGGGTGTGTGTTCATGGAAAAGGAATAGATAAATTAGATGTAAAGACCAATACATTTACACATTATAACGAAAAGAACAGCAATCTCTCAAATAACTGGACATTTGATGTTATCCAAACACAAGACAAAGACATTTGGGTGGCAACTGCCTGGGAACTATGCAGACTCGAATACGGATCACAAAATTTTACCAGTTATTACTCTGTTCAAAATGACACTTTCAGTTTGTCAGATAATCTTATAACAGATTTATATGAAGACTCAAAGTACAATTTGTGGGTTGGTACAAATAAAGGATTGAATTTATTCAATAATGAGACGAATAATTTCAAGAGAATATCAGGCTTGCTTAAAAATCAAACCATTTGTAATATTCTTGATGATGAGAAGGGCAATATATGGGTAAGCACTAAAAATGGTTTGTATCAATTAAATCCTGAAAATGGCAAATGTAAAAGATATGATGAGTCTGACGGACTTCTATCAAACGAATTCAATTACCGTTCAGGATTAAAGAATAAAAAGGGCGAACTTCATTTTGGAAGTATTAAAGGATTTAACAAATTTAATCCGGATAAGCTTGTAATAAACATACAAAAGCCTCCAGTAGTATTTACAGCGTTGAAAATATTCAATAATGAAGTATCTTATAAAACTGACCCGTCTATTCTTAGCAAACACATAAGTATGGCTGATCATATAGTCTTAAAACATGAGCAAAATGTTATAACAATTGATTTTGTAGCCCTTAACATGATTCATCCAGAAAAAAATATGTATAAGTATAAAATGGAAGGTTTTGATGAAAACTGGCATCCTGCTACATACAAAAGAGAAGCTACCTATACAAACCTTGATCCGGGCGAATACATATTTAAAGTTATCGCTTCTAATAATGATGGAATATGGAACGAAGAAGGGGCATCAATAAAAATTACTATTACCCCCCCATGGTGGATGACTTGGGGATTTAAAGCAGTTGTTTCTGTTATTGTTATTAGTTTATTCATTGGGTTTTACTTAATAAGGACTAACCAAATCAGGCTTCAACGGTTAATTTTAGCAAAGACTGTGAGAGAAAGGACCAAAGAACTAAATGAGAAAAACTCTCAGCTAAATGAACAAACACAAAATCTGATGCACGCCAACGCATTATTAGAGGAAAGACAAAAACAAATATTGAAACAAACAGAAGAGCTAAAAGCAAAATCAGATGAGTTATTGAAAGCCAACCATGAACTCCTGAAATTAAACAACACTAAGGATCGGATGTTTTCAATCATCGGGCATGACCTTACAAGTCCTTTTAATATTATTATTGGGTTTTCCGAAGCATTTGCAAAAGGTATTGCTGGCATATCAAAAGACAGACAAATAAAAATGGCTACTTCAATTTATAATGCCTCCCGACAGGCATATTCACTTTTACAAAACTTACTAAACTGGTCAAAATCTCAAACAAATCAAATAAAATATTCACCTGAAAAACTTAATCTTGAGTATGTATTGCAGGATGCCATTTCCTTGTTTTCATTAAAGATTGAGGAAAAAAACCTTCATGTTAATTTAATTATTGAAAGAGGCACATTTGTATATGCAGATGAAAATATGACTAAAACAGTTATTCGCAATCTCCTGAATAATGCAATTAAATTCACACCTGCAGGTGGTGCAATAATAATATCCTCCCAGGAAAACGCCAATAGTATTACTATTACAATTTCTGATAATGGCATTGGTATGGCACAGGAAATTCTGGATAGCCTTTTCGATTTAAATAGCAGCCTTTCAAGAGAAAGTACAGATGGAGAAAAGGGTTCAGGTTTAGGTCTTATACTGTGTAACGAGTTTATACAGATTAACGGTGGCAAACTAATTGTTGAAAGCGAAAAGGGAAAAGGAAGTACTTTTTCCTTTAACCTGCCAAGAGCCTGATTGATAAAGCTTAAATAAGTATTTAAAAATTCGGATAAGTCAAAAAATAATCGTAACTTATGATTCTAATTTCACCCTGATTTACAGGTGAAAATGTCCATATTTTTGCATTACTTAAAAACAAGTAATTATGCATAGAATATTGGTTGCCGATAAGTCAGAAAGTTCCCGCATTATTCTAAAGGCAGTTCTGAAAGATGAGGGATATACTGTCATCCTTACTGACAATCCTTTTCATGTTAATTACTTTATTTGCAAAGAAAATCCGGACCTGCTTATAACAGAAGTAGTCTGGCCTAAAATAAACACACTACATTACCTTGATACTGTTATAAGGATATGCAATAAGCCTATTATCATCCATACAGAAGTAAAAGACCTGAAAGCTATAAAGCAATTCATTAACATTGGAGCCAATGATTATTTACCAAAGCCTTTACAGGCAGATATTCTTCTTAAAATGGTAAAGGAATATACCGTGCATTATTAGCTTATAAAAATCCAACAAAAAAATACTTACACGAACCCCATACTGAATAAAATGCCTCATTCCGATAAAAATGAAATAATTTTGCGCTGTAATTCAATACTTTAAAAAAAAATATCAAAAAAAAGTACTTAACGCTGTTACTTTTTCGTTAATATTAGCGTCCTACGATAAATTTCGTATTTAATATTATAAATCTTTATTCAATGAACTTAATTTTCTTAGTAGCATTAAAAACCTTAATTGCAGGTATTTTTATCTCAGTTCTTCTATACTCTTTAATTAGTGATAATAAGCAAAACAAAGTTGTGCCTCTTTTACTATTTCTCCTATGTATACCATCAATCACAACGTTAGCACAATCCAAGGGAAGTATTAATGGGACTATTATTGACAGCGATACAAAAAGTCCTATTGGTTATTCTTCCATTGCTTTATATACTGTGGGGGATTCTAACTTGGTTTCTGGTGTAATTAGTAATGAGAATGGTGATTTTCTTTTAGCAGATGTGCCCCAGGGAGATTATTATATTGATATTAGTTATATGGGCTATCAAAAAACATCAAAAAATAATATAAAAATAAGTAACGAATCCTCATCATATAATGTTGGCACCGTAGAGTTAGCAAAAGAAGTAAAACAACTCGAAGAGGTGGAAATTAAAGGTGAAATGTTAAAAGCCAAAGAAGAAGTAGACAGAACTGTATATGTGGTAAATTCCGATATGGCGGCAGCTGCTCATTCCGGCCTCGAAATATTGAGACAAGTCCCAACTGTAGCAGTGGATTTTCAAAATAACATCTCTATAAACGGTAGTTCAAACATTCTAATATTCGTTGATGGAAAACAACGCGATGGGGATTATCTTGCTCAACTAAATCCTGCTTCAATCGAAAAAATTGAAGTTATGGATAATCCTTCTGCAAAATATAATGCAGATGTAAGCGCTGTTCTTTTTGTTATAACCAAAAAAGAGGCCAGGTTAGGTATAACAGGCAGGTTTGAAGCTGAAGCACCAGTGAGTCCGCAGAAAATCAGCAATAATTCTGCTAACCTGGAATGGGGTTACTCCAACATACGCGTATTTGCTTCATGGCATATGCATTACGAAAGTTTTGAGGATGTAGGAATAAACTCCGAAAGGGTATCAGACATCGATAATATTCATACCATATTAGAGCAAAATGGACTAGGGACTGGAACATTCGCTAATCAAAAATTTCACTACGGGATGGACTATTTTATTAATGATAAAAACTCTCTAAGCTTTTATGGCAATTACAGGCCGCCCTCACTAGACCAGGAAATGAAGGGAAGGACAACCAGCAGTCTAATTGAAGATGGCAGTATTATCAATTATTTTGTTGCGGAGAATTCTGAGGATAATAATAATGTATCATCCTATTATTCTGTATTTTATAAACACTCATTTAATAAAACGGCTCATGAATTAACTGCCGATATCAACTATTATAATTATGACGGGACGAATAAAAGCTTTTATAATACTCAATACTATATGCCCGATATGATCACCCCTTTCGATGACCTGATATTCAGGGATGAAACCACGGATAATCAAAGAAGCCGATTGCGCTTTAAAACAGACTATTCACATCCGGTCAATGAGTATCTGAAAATTGAAATAGGTTATGAAGGTGAAATACAGTGGTACGACAATAAGTTTTATGTTACAAATGACGAGCTTGCAGACCAGCTTGAATATGACGAATTTCGCAATGCAGGATATGTAAGCTTAGCCGGAAAATGGAACAAACTCTCCTACCAGGGAGGCTTGCGATATGAAGATGCTAACATCTTAATTAATAATGATACCACAGCTGATTATTATTGTGTATTACCGCAGTTTAATATTAATTATAAGTTTAATAAGGAAAATTCCATCAAATTTAGCTATCGTAAGTCTATTGACAGGCCGGGTATTGGTGATCTGAATCCGTTTGTAAGGTATTCTGACTCTTTACATCTTTCAAGAGGAAACCCAGAGCTTGATCCGCGCTATAAGCATAAATTAGAATTATCCTATACCAGAAATATTGGAAGCAATTTCGTAACTCCTTCTGTATACATGTATTACTTTGATAATATGTTTAATTCGATAGTAACGATAAATGAAAATAATGTTTCAGAATCATACGTGGATAATGTTGGAGAAGGTTTTGAATACGGGATGTCTGTACGAGGCGGATTCCAGGTATTTAAATTCTGGAGGTTAAATCCTGATATTACCGGCTTTTACAAAGAATTGCATGCAGTTAATGATGCAGGTATTTATGACATCCCTGACCAGGATATGTATTCCTGGAGAGGTGGTCTGACTTCCCTGATGTTTTTCCCGAAAGATTTTATGTTGATTTTTTATGGTTATTATGCCAGTCCAAATATTGATCCACAACGGACAAACTCAAGATCTCCTGTTTACATTTTAGCTGTGCAAAAGTCTTTCATGAAGCAGGCGGCACAGGTAAGTGCTTTTACATACCTTCCATTTACGAAAGAATTTACAGCTGAAAAAACAGTATATGAAGGAAGGGATTTTACTCAGACTTCTGAGTTTACAATTCCTCCAAGAACTTTGTTTACAATAAGATTGAGCTATAAATTTAATTATGGGAACAAGGTAAAGAAAATTGAGAGAGACAAAAATACAGATGAAGATAACGGTGGAGGATTATTTTAAAATACTCATCTCATAGTGTAATTTGGTTTAGGTTTGGTTTATTTTTAAGGGAAAAACGCTGGCGGGTTTATTAGGTTATGCCAGCGTTTTTTATTTAAGAATTCGGTTTTGGAATTATTCCAATATCTAACCAGTGTCATTTCAGTTATGAACTTTCTATAAATTCATCCGATGACCCTAAGGCCAATTGAAAACATAAAGTAACAATTATAAGTCATCGGATGAATAATACATGACATTTTAGGATTGACATGACACTAACTAACATTAGCAAAATATTACCACTTTTTTATTAATGATACTATTATATGCTTCTATAATGATCTTTAGCGTATTCCTGGCATCACAAAGATTTGAGAGAGGTTCACATCTGTTTTCAATAGTTTCAATAAATACTTTTGCTTGATTTTTAAAGGAATTCCCATAATCTACATCATCATTCAACCTCTCTCCATTTACATAAAGTGCATCGGTAATAACTAAATTTCCTCTATTTCCTAGAATGCGTATCCCATTTATTCCTTGTCCGTGGTTTGAAGCCCACGACTGCATAATAGAACATGCTGAACCATCGGCATATTGCATATTAATTTGAGCCGTATCCTCTGCAGAGATATGTTTTAAGATTATGTTAGATGAAAAGGCCTGTAACGCTACAGGCATACCAAATAAAAAGATACTCTGATAAATCAAATGATGTCCGCTGTCCATCAACGCTCCTCCTGAGGCCAGTTTTTTATCTGTTCTCCAACCCTTTTGATGATTTTCACTAATAGAGTAAGATTCAATAATAGATGAATGAATGATAGCCCCCAGAAGCCCACTAACTATAATCTCCTTTGCTTTTTGCAACGCTCCTTTATAAACAAAATTATGCCCGGGAAAAACTTCCTTTCCAGTTATATTGCTAAGCTTCTCAATTTCATCGATTTGATCTAACTTAGTAACCATTGGTTTTTCGACTAAAAGATGCTTTCCTGCATTTAAGCCCTTAATAATCTGTTGAAAATGATAAGGATCAATACTCCCGATTATAATCGCATCAATGGATTCATCCTCTACCATCTCTTCGTAACTACTATAGGCTTTGCAATTGAACTGGTAACTTTTATCCATCAATTGTTTTTTTTGTCTTTCCTGTTGAGTAGCATCACCATAGAAATCACGGCATATCCCTGCTATCTCGACATTTTCAATGGTTGAAAATCCATGAAAATGAAGATCAGAAATGAAGCCGGTGCCGGCAATTCCTATTCTTAATTTAGATTTTATTGCTCAATATTTTTTATTTCACGTATAGACAGCAAAGATTTCATATCATTTCACATCCTCATGATGCATCTTTACAAAGTCGATAACCTCGTCAACATAACCGAAAGCAAGGGCAGTATATGTATCGGCAGCCCCATAGTATATTGCTATTCGTCCGGTTTCAGCATCATATAGATTCTGACAGGGAAATGTAACATTAGGGACAAAACCTACTGTTTCATAATCTTTCTCCGGTGTAAACATATAGTCCCCACAACGATAAAGCACTTTTGAGGGATTATTTATATCCAGTATTACAGCACTAAAGCTATAAACAAAACCATTACAAGTATTTGAAACCCCGTGATAAAAGAGCAGCCAGCCTTCCGTAGTTTCAACCGGTACAGGACCACCTCCAATTTTAGTGCCCTGCCACCAGCCTTTGCCACCTTTGCCCATTACCCACTTGTGGTTACCCCAGTGGATCATATCAGGACTTTCCGAAATAAAAATATCTCCAAATGGCGTATGTCCACTATCACTGGGCCGACTCAGCAACAAATATTTACCATTTATTTTTCTCGGAAAAAGCACTCCATTCCGGTTAAATGGCATGAGTGGGTTGGGTAGTCGTATCCACTTTTTAAAATCCTGTGTTTTCCCCAAGCCAATCGATGCACCATGCATATCGTCGCACCATACCACATAGTACCAGTCATCAATTTTCACAAAACGGGGATCATATCCATAACTTATAGGATTTGGTTTGCCGTTTTCATCCACCCAGGGAATTACGTTATCATCAATAATAAAATCAAATCCATTTCTACTAGTGCCAAAATGGATATTGGCTCTTCCATTTTTATGGTCAGCCCGAAAAACTCCAACAAACTCTCCTTTGTATGGAAGAACAGCACTATTGTATATCCTGGCTGTTGAAGGAGTAGGATTCCATCCTATTATGGGATTTTTACTATATCTCCAAAGAACATCTGTACATCCTTTTGGCCTGTCTTCCCAGGGAAGGCTTGGTAATGCTTCTCCTATTATTGTCTTTTTCATTTATATTATGTTTTTTCAATTTGCTTTAATGGGATTTAGGTTTTTATGAATTTAGAGCTAAAAAAAACCTAAAACACTAAAAAAAAGGTTCACAAAATTCGAAATGAATTAGCCCATATACACAATCACCTCATTTTGCGCTTTCAATTGATTAAAAGCAATATAATTGCCTTCAATCTTACTTCCGTTACAAACGATGTGCTGAACTCCCTTCATTACCTGCTTTTCATTTACAACCTTTATTTCAAGCATTTTATTCCTGAAGCGGCGTTTCATTTTAAATTCTTTCCAGCTAGCAGGAATGCAGGGATCAATTTTAATTCCCTGATATTGAGGCTGCAGTCCCAAAATAAATTGGGATACCGAATAGTAAGCCCATGTAGCAGCCCCCGTAAGCCATGGCAAACGTGAAGCCCCAAACCGCGGGCTGTAATTACTATGCGTCGACTGACTGTATACATAAGGTTCAATCTGACGTATTTCGGCCTTCGTATTGAATGAGGCCGGCATATAGGCCCTGAAGTAATCATAGGCTTGCTGGCCATTACCAAGCATGGCTTCAGCTATAATAGACCAGCCCTGGGTATGACAGAAGATTGCTCCATTTTCTTTCATTCCTTTATTAAAAAGAGGTGCTTTTACAACATTGATGTCAGCTTTCTCATAGGGTGGATCAATAATGGCGATACCATATTCAGTAGCTAATTTACTTTTTACCGCATCCATTATTTTGCGTCCACGAACTTTGTCTGCATGTCCACTGAGCACAGCCCATGATTGCGGGTTTTGCCAAAGTGCTCCTTCTTCATCATTTCTGGCCCCATATTTTGTACCATCATCTTTATAGGCACGTAAGTACCATTCGCCATCCCAGGCATACTTTTCAAGGTTTTCATCTAATTTGACCAAATGATTTTTCGCCCATGAAATCTCGCTATTCAATTTTAACGTGTCGCAAATTTCAATATAGGTCGCCAAAGCAAATCTTAGCTGTAATGCGACAAATACGGACTCTCCTTTATAGCCAAGTACCAGACAATCGTTCCAGTCAGCTGCTAAACCACAAGGTAAACCGTGAGCCCCTGAGTGATGTAGGTTAAACTCAATGGCCCTCCTCATATGCCCCAATACAGTATCCTCCCCTTCATCAGCATAGGGCAGTATCTTATTAAAGAAATCAATATTCCCTGTTTCTTTTATGTAAGCAGGAATAGTATTAAATAACCACATGCAATCGTCACTGCGATATTCTTTATCATCCGGTTTTCCCATTTCTCCGGGTTCATGAGAAAATGGTTTAACAACCGGCATTGCTCCTCCGGTTGAAACCTGGCCTGTAATCATTAATTCCAGTCGTTCTCTTGCATCTTCAGGTATTGTATGAAGCACGCCCAGCATATCCTGTACAGTATCCCTGTAACCCAGTCCGTCCCGCTCTCCTGCATAAACCAGGCTGGCAGCCCTTGACCATGCATATGTAATAAGGCAATTGTATGGATTCCACATGTTCACCATACTGTTAAATTCCAGATCCGGGGTTTCTACGCTAAACCCTTCAATACGGCTATGCCAATAATTTTTTAATTCATCAAGTTCTTTTTTAACAGTATTAATGTCGCTGGCATGCTTTACTGCCTGTGCACCACGCTTCTCAGCCCTTCCAACACCCATTACAACTACAAACTCTTTGCTTTCACCAGGTTTTAATTCAACATCAATTTGCATTACACCACAACCATTATCTCCAAATGCTATGGAATTGGTGCATTCCCCGTTTTCAATCACACGGGGATTGGTATACGAACGATGTACTCCAAGAAAAACATCCCTGTCGGTATCGTAACCACTTATTTCTGCTCCGGCAATTCCCAGAAAAGTGTGCCGGTTCTGATGGTTGGGATCAAACTCATCATCCAAACCCGGTAAAAACACATTGATGCCATGATCAATGATATTATCCTTCACATCCATACGGAGGATATACTGGGTATATTGAATATTGATAAGGTCCATCCATAACTGCCACTCATTAGTATATTCTACGAATGTAAACGCACGAAGTTTACGCGGTTTATCACTATTATTAGTTATTCTGGAAACCCAATATTCGTATTCTTTTCCTAATGGAACAAAATATGTGATTTCCGATTGTATGCCGGAATATTCAGAATCAATAATTGTATAAGCTGTACCGTGCCTGCAAATGGATTTATATTCCTTCAGATCTTTTCCAACCGGCTGCCATGATGCCGACCAATAGTCGCCTGTATCCATATCCCTGAGGTATAGATACCTGCCAGGCTGATCCAGGGGAACTGTATTTGTACGGAAGCGCATAAAGCGCCCTTGTGCTGCCGATTTATAGAAACTATAACCACCTGCATTATTCGTAATAATAGCCCCATATACCTTTGAACCCAGATAATTGCTCCATGATGCCGGAGTATCAGGGTTTGTCACCACATATTCTTTATTTTTATCGTCAAAATATCCGTATTGCATAATGCAAAATTTTTATGTTAAAACATTGGGATCGCCAAACATATGACAATTATCGCAATATATATTTTTAAAACTTTTTATTATTCTGTTGCCCCTGCAAATTTTCTCCTTTCAGCCAATTCCGTCGTTATTTCCTTCACCCGCTTATCATGTAATGGATATGAAATGGAAATAAAGAGTGAAACAATACCCATGCCAGCCGGAATAAGACTGAAAAGAAGAAGCAAACCTCTCAAACTTTCAGTACTTTGAGCCATATTGGGCTGAAAACCCAACTGAGCCATTAATGTGAGAGCAACATAAGCACCAATTGCCCATCCAACTTTTTGAGACATGGTAGAAGCCGAAAATATTAAACCTGTTGAACGGGTTCCTGACTTCCATTCGCTATAGTCAGCAGTATCAGCATACATAGCCCATATTAATACACTAAGTGGTCCTCCGGTCATAGAACCCGTTATTTGGAATAAAAAGACCAGGCCAAGTTGTTTGGCCGTGAGGAAAAATAAAATACCCGTGCTGAAAATAGCTATAACAAATAGCAAGACAAATGCTTTCTTTTTGCCGATGCGATTTGCAATTCCTGCTACTATTATTGCTCCTATAAGTGAAGAAATCTGGCCAATTGTATTATATGCTGAAGTAAGTGCCACAAAATCATATGTCCTGTTTCCAAGGAAAGGCAATTTTAATTCCTGGTTTCCAATTATATATTTAAAATAATGCACCGTTACACTGCTTTTTAAAGCTACAAACAGAATAAAAGTTATAGTAGTAAAGAGCAATATCAGCCAGGGTTTATTAGTAAAGAGGTTTTTTAAATCATTCCCAATACTGGATTTTTGTGTTTTCGGAGGACTTATTCTTTCTTTTGTTGATTTAAAAGCAATTAGAAAGAAAATGATAGCTGCAAAACCATAAATCATAAAAGACTTTTGCCATCCTTTTGCATCATTGATAACCTTAATGCTATATTTAAGTGAAGCTCCCTCAGGATCAACAAACATATTTGATACTATAATATCCGTTTTGCCAAATCCAACTTTTTCAATAATATTATTTTTAGGTACATTAACGAATGGGGGATTATTTTCTGAAGCAGCAACTAAATATGTTAATTTATGAATCAATTGTCCTCCATTACTATCCACTGCAATCACAGTAAGATTGACTAGTCCGGCCTTCCCTTCATCAAATGTCACTACATTACCATGTAATGTTGGTGATGCCACCTTTTCATTATCAGTTTCAACAAAAAATGACAAGTTGTCCATACTATCAGGATCTTCAATTAAACCTGCAAGGTTAATCTCCTCTTTCTTAAATCCGGCATCCAGTCTAAAGAAATCTACGGAATCGACAAATACCGGATCATTATTATCTACCTTATTCACGTTTATATAAAACTCGTTTGTCCTCTCACCCCAAAGCTTATCTTTTGCAGTCAGTAATATTTTTGCATTCCCAATTTTCTTCTCATTAATTATTAGGTTATCACCTGATAGTTCAACATCGACTAAGTCCGGATTCTTATTATCCAATTTGTATTCAAATCCATCTTTACCATTTCCGGCAAACACTTTGCTAATGTTTATCTCCTTTGTATTAAACCCTGAAAATAATCGCAATGTAGTAATAGGATTTATTATTTCCGGTAAATTGCTTTCCAGAGGATCGACCCTAAATCCTATTGCCACCTCATTTTTTAATCCCTGTGGATCTTCAGCAGTTAAAACAATCGTTGAACTC
Organism: Bacteroidales bacterium; assembly: GCA_016926235.1. The sequence goes on from JAFGOZ010000373.1 coordinate 66,572, forward strand.
CCTTTTTCTACCTCACTAACCTCAATAGTATTCTCCTTTAATGATGCCTCGATAATAGAAGTGTCATCTTTCCCAAGCATTTTAGTCATTGGTAATAGTGTTGCCGAAACAATAATACCTGCGGCAAAAGCGAATACAAATTTTATGGATGAAACAGAGGTTCTTTCCTTAGAATCGGGAGATATTACTCCTAATAGTGATGTATAAGGAATATTTATAGCTGTATATAACATCATAATTAAGATAAATGTCACATAAGCCCATACTATTTTACCAGACATTCCCAGGTTTGGAACAGTAAAAGTTAATACTCCCGCTACGGCAAATGGAACACACATCCATAATAAATATGGACGAAACTTACCCCATCGTGTATTAGTTCTGTCAGCAAGAATCCCCATCATAGGGTCATTCACGCCATCCCATAAACGGCTGACTAAAAACATACCGGCCGCTACTCCCAGTGGAATAAGAAATACATCTGTATAAAAATAGGTAAAGTAAAGCATGAAGGTTTGCCAGTACAATACTGATGCAAGATCACCAAACCCGTATCCTAACTTCTCCTTAAGCTTAAGTTTTCCATTAAAAGTTGTTGTGTCCATTCGTTTTAAGTATTTGTAAAATAAAATTTCCACAAATATTATAATTCTATGCGTAACGTATGTGTATTTTTGTTAAAAGTAATTTAACATATGTCGCATTTACTATCAAAAAATAATGAAAAATGTATAATGCGAATTCAAAAGTCAGAAGTCGGAAGACCAAAATAGGAAAAAGTGAAGAGACATTGGAATTTGAGTAAGGGTGATGGACAATAGAGAATATCAGTTATGAAAAATCCCAAATATTTCACTAATTTGCAAATAATTACCCGAAACAACCACAAGATGAAAGAATTTGATGAAGAACAAAACCTCAGTGAGGAGGAAAGGCTACACCTAGAAAATGAAATTAGAAAAATAAAACTTTCATTAGAATACGGCGCAGTTTTCCCGGAGATACCTGATAAAAAAGATTTACCACCCGAAATTGAGAATGAATTTCTCAAATATATTGAGACATTTGAGTCTACACACCAAAATTCCGAACGGATTATTTTGTATGACTATATTGGGAAACCTGACTTTATAAAAGAAGAAGAACTTTCAGATGAAGATTTAGTCTATGAACTGGACCATATTATGGAAATCCTGGTGTTAAATGGTATTGACCTGGATACTATATGTGAAGTGGACGACCGGACATTATACAAATTCGTCACCGAAGAACTGTTTCTTCAGCAAGTTAATAATGTAAGAATTGAAGGTATGCACCAATGTTTTATATATGAAGAATTTCACCCTAATCACGAACATGACATTGAAAGACATAGCACTGAATTTGTAAAGGATTTTCTTAATACAGACAGCGATTTTTATACTACCTATATAACGAAGAATGTAGAATCTGACAAGAACCTGTTTTATTTCAGGAATTCATTTAGAGAATTCACATTAAGCCATTTCCAAATAACCTCTTTAAATTATGAAGGAAATAAAGGGAAAGTAAATTTCAATATTGATTTTACGGGTATTATTGAAGGTTCGGGAGAATTACAACAATTTAATGGAGAGGGATATTTTGACATGGTAAATGAATATGATTACTGGTGCGTGGATAAGGTGCAATTACCCATATAAAATAGAGTATTCATCATTCAGTTGTTCAGTATTCAGCATTATGCATAAAACAACTACCAAACAAGTTGTGAAATTAAACTAGGAAAATAATGCTATTTCTGCTAGGCCAGCAATAGCTATCCCGATAGCTATCAGAAGCTTAAAGCCAATAGCCATTAATTACATCAATGCCGTGCTAAAGTACCTTTCAGCCCTGTCGGGAAGTACAGTGGCAATATTTCCTTTATACTTTTGTGCAAATAATCGGGCTGCCCATATATTGGCACCGGATGAAATGCCTACAAGTAATCCGCATTTTCTTCCTAGCAGGCGCGTTGTATCTATAGCATCGTCATCAGTAACTTCAATCACATCGTCAATTAGTGAAGTATCAAGCAACTGGGGTATAAAACCATCCCCAATACCCTGTATCTGGTGCAAACCAGGCTCATGCCCCAGCAAGGCAGATACATTTTTAGGCTCAACCGCAATAATTTTTGCCTGTGGATTATGTTCCTTTAGAAATTTTCCTACACCTTGAATAGTTCCCCCGCTACCAACACCTGCCACAAAATAATCGACCTTGCCAGACATTTGCCTCCATATCTCATGGGCTGTTTCATCATAATGAACACGAGCATTGTCAGGATTCTCGAATTGCTGGGGAACATAAATATTCGAATCCTTCTGCTTTGCTTCAATTACATAATTAACCGCACCTGTCAGGCTCTCCTTTTCAGGGGTAAGTATCAGCTCAGCCCCTAGTGACTTTATCAATCTTTTGCGCTCATCGCTCATATTTTCGGGCATCACAATGCGTACCTTATAACCTTTTATACCGCCAACCATAGCTACACCAATGCCTGTGTTTCCAGATGTTGGCTCCATAATAATAGTTTCCGGTTTCAAATACCCGTTTCGCTCGGCTCCTTCTATCATAGCCAGTGCCACACGGTCTTTTATGCTTCCTCCTGGATTAAGGAACTCTGCCTTGGCATATATTTCTTCGCCATTCAGTTTAAATAAAGGTGTGTTACCTATTAAATCAAGTATATTGTCAGTTAACATAGTAAAGCTTTTTCAATGGAAAGGACAAATGTAGGAGATTGAATGGTTTTTGCAAAATATTTGCCGGAGAATATGGGAACGATAGATAAAAGATAATAGACGATGGACGAAAGACTCGAGATTTGTGGTTGAGCCTGAGTGTGGCAATTAGAGTGTTAAAGTCCAAAATCGGGAAAAGGGTGTGTTAGCTATTTGACTGGTTTATTGATAAAAAAACAGCCTGACGAATTTGTTGCTGAAAAAAGCTGAAAATGTGAATATAAAAACTATTATAATATAAATACCTTGTACCCACATTTAGCAGTGTGATAACATTGACCTAAACATTAACCTAAACATTAACCTAAACATTAATCTAAACCTTATTGAATATGAAACATAAATATCTACTTTTGAAATTCTGGCTGATCATGATGCTAATGGGATTTGTATGCTCATCAGTAGTTTATGGCCAAACCCTTATGCATTCTTACACATTTGATGATGGCACAGCAAATGATGTGGTAGGCAGTGCACATGGAACGGTAGTTGGAGGCACAATAACTGATAGTGCATATACTGCTGCTGCAAATGGTGAATGCATCCAGTTGCCTGCTGCAACAATAGCTATTAACACGTATTCATCCATCACTTTAGAAGGCTTTTTTCGTGCTGATGTAGATGTTACATGGGCTTCTATGATGGCTTATTTTGGCGATACAGAGACAGAAACAGGACATAATTACGGTTTTAACTATTATTTTATAACCCCTGATCGTTGGACAGAAAGCCGTGTTGCCATTTCATGTAACAATGCTTCTTCGCCATGGTCTGCTGAACAAGGAGTAACCGGCAGTCCAGTCAGTGCTGGCAACAAACACCACATAGTAAGTACGCTAACTAACTCCACAATAAGTTTATACATCGACGGTGTCCTCGTTAATACTGCTGATGTATCAGGGGATAACTCAATTGCAAACCTGAGTAATGCGCAAGCATGGTTATGTAAAGGAGGGTATGAAGATGATCCAACCTGGCAGGGCACAATTGATAAATTCAATATTTATGAAGGAGTGCTTGATGAAAATACCATTAAAAAACACTATGAAGATTTTGTAGGAGACGATTTCTTTAATGCCAAACTTTCAAGCTTAACCACAAATACAAGTACTCTTACTCCCGCATTTGACCCGGAAGTATATGAATATGAAGTGTATGTAGATTACGGCATTTCTACGCTTACACTCGACGCAGTAACTGCAATAGAGGGAGCAACAATTAAAATGTATGACGGTTTGAGTAATGAAATAGTAGACGGTATTGTTACATTTCCGGTAGATGATGGTATTGATGTTGAAATTATTGTGACTGCCCTGGACGAATCTACTGAAGAGTCATACTATGTATCTATTTTTGTGAATCCCGGTGAACAGTCAGCCTACCTGAGCTCTATTGATATTTCTACGGGCAATATTCTTAATGATTTTCATCCTGATACTACAGATTACACAGCTATAGTTCCTTATGGAACAAGTTCTGTTGTAGTTACAGCAAATCCAAGCTGGGACGGAGCAAATGTAACAGGTGATGGCACCATTACATTAACCAATGGACATGGCACTGCAAATATAACAGTGACTTCTGAAGATGAGTTGCACACAAAACAATATTCACTGGATATTTATGCATCAAAAGTCACTACAGGACAATATTACTATCTCCAGCATGAAACATCCAAATTTGTAGCTGAAGAAAGTTTGGAAGACCCCTATAATGTATTATGGCTTAGCGCCCCATTGAAGTATGAAAAAACCCAGTTATTTGAAATAATTGAAAGTGGTGTAGCTGATCAATACTTCCTGAAAAACAAAAACACAAGCTATTTAACCCTTAGTCCATCCAGTAGTTGGGATATGTTAATGTATGATACCCTTACTCAAAATCTGGATAGTTGCCGGTTTATACTTCATGAGTTTGAGCCTGGAAGGTTTAGAATAGAATCTGTGCCAAAATCCCCGACAGAACAGAAATATATGGGCACAAACAATGGGAATTATAACAGTTGGATATTTAGTGACAAATATGAAGATAATACTCTAGCTATCTGGAACATTCTTCCTCCTGATGATGTTATTCCATACGATACCTATCTTTCCGATCTTTCAGTAACTCCTGGAACGCTAAGCCCGTCATTCGCTCTTTATATTAAGGATTACTATGTAGTATTACCCATCGGTACGACTTCTATAACAGTAAATGCAACGGCACATGATGTCACTTCGTCGGTATCTGGTACCGGAACAATAGCTGCGCCTAACCAACAAGGTACAATAACGGTCAAGGTTACAGCATCAAATCCGAGTTATTCAACTGACTATAGAATTCATTATATTAAAGACACACCACTTACCCTGAAACATTCCTATACGTTCTTTAACGGTACTGCTCAGGATACAGTGGGTGATGCTCATGGCACCGTTTCCGGAGGTGTGATAAAAGATGGCGTTTATACCGCATCTACAAATGGACATCACATTTCATTTCCAGGTGATGAGATTGCCATCAACACTTATCCTTCAATAACCGTTGAGACTTATCTAAAAGATGAAACTACTACAACCAATAATGTAAACACTATGGTAACCTATTTTGGCAATACTACGGGCAGTTATGGCACTGACTATTTCTTTACCTCTCTGAAATCGCGTGCTGCTGTAAGTTGCAATAACACTTCAAATCCATGGGGTACTGAATCCGGAATAACAGGCACTAATCTGCTTGATGATGGTCTTCCTCATCATCTTGTAAGTGTACTTACTTATGACACGGTCATACTCTATATTGATGGCGCATTGGTCGGTCAGGCTGCTATGTCAGCAGATAATAAAATATACAATTTTAGTACCAATTATGCTTATCTGTGTAAATCTGGTTATACTGGTGACCAGACATGGATGGGACAAGTTTTTGAGTATAATATCTATAGTGGTACAATGGATGCTGAAACGGTAGCTTTAAGGGCTTCAAATTTCCCGGTAGAAGATTCAACATCAGACGCCACTTTATCAGATTTGATGGTAGATGGAGTAACAATTGCGGGGTTTGCATCTTACAAATTGGATTATACACATTATGTATCATCCGGCACAACTGTAGTTCCGACCGTAACTGCAACCACTAAATATTCGAATGCTTCAGCATTGGTAATACCTGCTACTTCAATACCAGATACTACCTTTATTGTTGTTACCGCACCTGATAATGTAACTAAAGTAACGTATTCTGTTTTCTTTGATTTATCGACAGATGTAGCCGAGCCTATAGTGGAAAAAACATATACTCTTAAAGTATATCCTACTGTATTCAATGAATGGCTAAAAGTTGAATCATCTATAGAAATGAATGCCATTACTATATATGACCTGACGGGGAAAGTAGTTTATAAACATGTTAGTAAAACATATGAGCATAATATAATTGCTGCTTTAAGTAGAGGCATGTATATTGTGAGAGTTGATTTTGATGGTTCAACCAGAGCATTTAAAGTGTTTAAATCAGACTACTAAACTTATAAGTCTGGGTTTCATAATGAGAAAAGGGGCTGTCCAAAAAGGCAGCCTCTTTTCATGTACACAATTTTAAACCATCAGGATTATTATTAAGATTAATAACTTTAGTTTTGTTTTTATGAACTTTTCGAGTCAAATACTCGAAAAATATAGGAAAATGCAATAAAAATTGTTGCTATTCATTAATGTTTAGGTTTTTCGCAACAATGTGGGCTATTTTTCTTAAGCTATGTGAAAGGATTATCAACCCAAAATCCACTTCAACCTTCTCTAATTCTCTAAGATTAAATCTATTATACTACTTATTGAATTAAATCCTGACAAATACAGTTTCAGGTTCAATTAGTCGTTTGCTTCTATGGTAAATACCTTTTTACAGTTTAGTCTTTCTTTTGCCTTTTCTCGGTATTCTACAAGTTTATAATTAATTATATCTGCCTGTTATACTGCCCCTTATGATAATATCTCCTGAGTGGGCATCCTTTATAGTTATGGGTTTGGCAGATATTTACATGGTACTCATAACCAAAGCTACTTCCCCTTTTCCCAACTCCAATGCATTTCATGTGCTGTGCCATTGGGCATACTGTTTAATCTTCTGATTGGTTTTAATAAAGGTTTGACGGTAAAAAGATATTGTTTTTGTATGAAAGTTGGGTTTGTTGCTACCCGATAGCCACATATAGTTAGTATTATTTTCAAGCTGACAAGCCTATCTTTTGACAAAAATATACATACCCCAAAAATCTATAATACAATATTTTAATCATTGTTTTTGGATGGTAGCTACTTGTGTCTCCTCCTTTGTAACTCGTTTAAATATCTTCAACATCTAATCTATCAACTATTGGGAAAACAATGCGTACAGGGTAGTTAGCCGCTATCATGTCACCAATGTTATTTTGAAACAGTATTGACTGTTAGGAAGTAACCTCTTCCAACTGTATCTTTGATCTTATTGTTTTTAAATAAAAGAGGCCGTCCAATACTTTTTAGAAGAGGACAGCCTCTTTCCCATTCAATCTCTAAATCTATCTCATTCCCATATGTCCTCCTTTACCTCCCTGTCCAGATCCGAATCCTTTGGAGATCATATGGTTGTCAAAATATACTTTTTGTTCTTCTGTGAGAAGTTTTCGTATTTCAATCAAATTTGCTGCATGTTTCTTCTGCATATCAGTTTTCAGTTTACCGATCTCATCAATAAGCTTATCAATAGAGGCTTTATCCGGATTATCAGTGGTTAACAGAGCGTTAAGCTTTATTTTTTTTGAATCTATCTCTGTTTTTGTTTCCAGGGCCGCTTTCTTTTGATCCAGCTTTATTTTATCAATAGCCAGTTTTTGTTCGTCTGTGAGGTTAGGAATATTATTGCAGAAATATCCGGCACCATTTCCCGATTGTGCGACTTTTTGTTTATTTCCGTTTCCTTGTCCCATACCTCCACTTGGACATTGTGCCATACTGCCCGCTGTTGCTAAAGCAAGTAAAATGGCCACTAATCCAATCTGTTTTTTAATTCTAATCCTTTTCATCACTTTACATTTTATAGTTCAACAATTTGTTTATTATATTATTCCCGGGTAAATTATTTCATTCAAATTATGGTCTCTGCAATTTTTCCCTTGCTAATTTATTTGCAGGGATGTATCTGCTGGCCTGAAAGAATCACGTTTTCTTCCATGTCTTTTCATATGACCTGTATTGTTTTCAGGATTATTTCCCATACCCATTCCCATACCTGGTCTTACATTATCTCCTTCACGCATGCTCTCTAAAAACAATCGTGTAAGTTCCCGGTGCTGTTCCGGAGTACAAATGGTCTTCATCTCGAGGAGGTGATGAATCGATTCTTTTTTAAGCTGCGTATGAAGGTTTCCAATTATTTCTGTCATTTTATCCAGATATTGCAGATCAGGTTCTTTTTTACCGATTTCTTTCACGATTTCAAATCTCATTATGTTAAGTGAATCCATTAAAAATTTGGTTTCTGACCTGAATTCTCTTCTTAATACGTTTATTTTATTTTCCTGATTTTCGGTAAGGTTTAGTTTTTGCCAAACACTATGCATAGGCCTTTGGATATCCGATATGGCACAAGCTTTTACCGGTGGTTTGAAAAACCTGAAATATGCAATTGTACCTAGAGCAGATAGATTTATTATGATAAGTATGATAAATCCCCAAATCACTAATCGTTTTTTTGTAAAATAGTCCATCTTATTCAGCTTATTGGTTTAACAAAAAATCTTCAATGACTTCATTATCCATCTCGTTGATATAGTAATCGCTTGTGTATTCATCAACATACGAAATATTTTCAATATTTGCATGATTATCCAGGTCTTTGAAACCATAGCCAATTAATGTTCCGGATATAAGAGCGAAAATGACAAGAAATGTGGCAAAAGCATATTTTAATGCCGGAATATAAATTCTTTTAGCAGGAATGAATTCTTCATGCCTTCTTTCCATCTTTACCTCAAGCCTTGTATAAAAAAATGGATCCTGTTCAGTTATTTTTTCTTGTAAAATGAGATTGTAAGTACCCTCAATTTTACTCATCAATAATTGACAATGCTTACATGATGTTAAATGTTGCTGCATTTCATTGCGGGAATCAGAATCAAGTTCCTTTTCCAGATACTTAAAAATGTTTTTATGTAATTGTTTGCAGTTCATTTTGTCTGTTTTTATATATGACACAATTCATTTTAAAAACTTGCGGTTTGTTTTTTATTTTTTGTAAAAATTTATCAGTTTCTTCTGCAGGTTTTGTTTTGCACGGTGTATTAGCGATTCTACAGATGAAACAGAAGTATCCATAATTTCAGAAATTTCTTTATAAGAATGGTTTTCCTGTTTATTTAATGTGAATGCAATTCGCTGATTTCGCGGGAGAGACCTAAGAGCAGACTTCAAGGCCAGTTTATCTTCAGCAGATTTAATATTTGCATCCGGATTGGCATAATTGTTATTGTCCGGTATGTCTTTTTTAGTCTCTAAATCCTTTGCCGCCAGTCTTTTTTTATTGTTACGGAGAAAATTTAATGATTTGTTTATAGCAATGCGGTAAATCCATGTTGATAATTTCGAGGTGCCCCGAAAATGACCAATAGAATTAAATACTTCTATAAATACTTCCTGGGCCAGGTCATCCGTGTCTTCATGGTTGTTGACAAAACCCATGCAAGTATTGCGGACCATCACCTGGTAAGCATCAACAAATTGACGGAATATTTGCGCATCGCGATTTTTAATGCCTTCAACTAATTCCTTATCAGTCAGGGTTAATGTCTTATCTAATTTTTGGGATTGCATTCTTGCTATTTGGCTTTTAAGTATTTGCTATCTATTTTATATTTAAATAATATGACACCAAATAATGTGAAAACTTGCGGTCTGGAAATGCAATTTACTAAGGAAATTTGAAAAATGGTGGAATTAAGGAAATTACAGATTGGATAAAAATGAATATTTTTGGATATAACTTTTAATTAAACAATTATGGGAACAAGAATTGCTTTGCCAAATTTAATACATATGCTTCCTCAGTTGGCAATCCTTATAGGATGTATAATATATGTTTCGAGAGTTGGAGGAACAGCTTCTATATTATTGCTTGTCGGGGAAATTATTCTCATTCTTTCTTCAATATTGAACATTGCGTTTCAGTTAGTAATGATAAATGGCAATCTGCCAAGTGCAACTATTGGTAAAATAATGATGGTGCCATATGGATTGGGTTTAATAGGAGGTATACTATTCGCCATTGGTTTTATTACAATGGCTATAAAACAAAAAGCTGGTAATTAGAAAGGATATTAGAGCAGGTTACAATATTTATAATCAGTAATTATTTACTAACAGGGGTAAATCATCGGAAAATATTTGTGAATGTTTACCCTTTTTAGCTTTGCCTTCTTCAGTGAGTAATTTTACACGAAATCCAACAGAAACAGTTGCAAGCAGTTCCTTATGCCAGGAACCCGGCCCATAAGACTTGTATTCCAGGGCAGGCCTTACAAAGAAGAAATAGCGGGGAAGTCCTGCTTCTACTATTAAACCTCCATTTAAAAACATCCTGTTTTTAAAAGAATCGTCATCGTCAATATCTGCTTCATTTCCGACATAAAATCCTCCAAATTGTGTGCTGACGCCGAGGTTTACAGGACTGTTTTTGAAGACTGTCCATTCATACATAAAATAGTATTTTTCCGTATTGGAGGATTCACCTAAAACCAATTTCACAAGGTTCTCCGGGGTCAGGTATAATTCGTGTGTGACGCCAAATCCATAGCGCTGATGCTTAATCTGTCCTAAAAAATCAATAGAACCGGGAATTACGGCCCCTGAGTTCACAATATTTGTGCTAATTACACCTCCTGCACCAAAGCTTCCGCTTATCATAATAAAATCAAACTCAACTTTTGTGTTTGAGTTTTCTTGTGCAGAAACAAGAATATGAATAAACAAAAGGGGAATCAGAATATAAGTTTTCATCTTCGTGTTTTTTATGGATTATATTAAATTTACGAAATTTCTTCCTTTTTGTCATTAAAAATACTCTGATTTTTATAGAATAAACCTTTCAGTTAACCGATGTATGTTATTGGGTGATCAGGGAGTTAAAATTGATGACGATTGAATGAAAATAGCGATTTATTGATCTTCGTTATCAGGCACTTATGCTTTTAGTATTTTATCAATGGTGTTTAGTTCTTCTGAAGTAAAAGTCAGATTATTCAGAGATATTACACTATCCTCTATTTGGGATACTTTACTGGCACCTATTAGAACAGATGTCATGCCTGGATGCCGCAGAACCCATGCCAATGCCATTTGAGCGAGACTTTGTCTGCGATTTTTTGCTAACTCATTTAGCTTTTGTACTTTATTTAAGTTTTCTGTTGTGATGTGTTCAGGTTTTAAAAACCCGTGTTTTTTACTTGCCCGTGAACCATCAGGAATGCCTTTTAAGTATTTATCAGTTAATATTCCCTGTGCTAATGGGGAGAAAGCAATACAGCCAATTCCTCTATCCTGCAATACATCCAGTAGACCATCTTCAATCCACCGGTTAAACATGCTGTATTTAGCCTGATGAATAAGGCAGGGCGTTCCCAATGATTGCAGTATTTTTGCGGCTTTATCAGTTAAGTCCTGAGGATAATTTGATATTCCCGCGTATAATGCTTTGCCGCTCCTTATCACATGATCTAAAGCTGCCATAGTTTCTTCGAGGGGGGTTTCGGGGTCGGGGCGGTGGTGGTAGAATATATCCACATAATCCAGTCCCATGCGTTGCAGGCTCTGGTTAAGGCTGGCAATTAAATATTTTCGTGAGCCCCAGTCACCATAGGGGCCGGGCCACATGGCATATCCGGCTTTAGTGGATATGATCAACTCGTCGCGGTGGTTTTTTAAGTCGTAGTGCAATATCTTTCCAAAGTTAATCTCAGCCGATCCCGGTGGTGGCCCATAGTTGTTTGCCAGGTCAAAGTGGGTAATACCCAGGTCAAAGGCTTTCATGATCATCTGGCGGCTTGAATTAAAATCATCCACATCCCCAAAGTTATGCCAGAGACCCAGAGAAACAGCGGGAAGCTTAAGTCCGCTCTTACCGCAACGATTATATTTCATGGATTGATATCTGTCCTCCATCGCCAGCATAATAAAAGTATCAGTTGTAAATGAATATAATATTATAAATGAATACAGGCCTTATCAGAAGTAATACATTTAGCCCCCGGATTTATCCGGGGGTAAAGTAAATAACTCCCATTAGCGCGGACTTTAGTCCGCAATTTTTAGCAGGCTTGTTTTCAATAGATTGCATTCATGTGCTTTAGCACTTTTTTCAATATTTCTATTTGTCTGAATACTAATGTAAAATTATAGATTTTTAATAAGAAAAGGATTAGAAATATGATATATTAAGAGAATTTATCTTTTCTCTTGTCAGTGGGGGGATGCTTTTTTTCAAACTCTTTAATCATGTGCTTTCGTTCCTTTTGTCTTCTTCTATAGGCAAGATGCTCTTTTATAGCAGTGGCTATCCCTATTAATGCAAGAAGTATAAGAATTTCATACATATACGTAAAATATAAGTATAAACAAAAATATAAAAGCTTATAAAGAAAAATGATTATTATTCAGATGAATTAAAGAAATTAATTTTCTTAAAGATTCAAATGGCATTTAGTAAACGCAACAATTTCCTCCATAGCATCAGTAGCCTCATTAAACATAGGTGCAAGTAAAGGATAACAATGAACCATCCCCATTCCGGCCCTGAATGTGACATCAACACCTGCTTCTTTTGCCTTTATGTAAAACTTTTCCCCATCATCATATAGTTCATCATCTACTCCGGAATTAATGAAAAGGGGAGGCAGTCCTTTCAGGTTTCCAAATAATGGAGAAATAAGGGGATTGGTTGTTTCATGATCTCCGGCATAATACTTACTAAAAACAATCCATGAATTGAGTGGAGCAGGTGATACTTTGTTTTTTGTGGTATAGGAATCGCTGGAACAGGTCAGGTCTGTCCAGGGGGAGATGGCTATGGCTGCTGCTGGCAGGGGTATATTTTTTTCTTTTAGAGCCAGGAGTAAAGCCAGGCATAATCCACCTCCTGCTGATTCTCCGGTAAATACAATATTTTCAGGTTTGTAACCGGAAGAAAGCACCCAATGATAAACTTTTATTGAATCATCTATTGCTGCCGGAAACGGATGTTCCGGTGCAAGTCTATATTCATAAATGAGATTGGAAATTCCTGTAAATTTCGCGAACTTTGATACGAAAGCCCTGTGGTCGCTGCATGAGCCGGAAACATAGCCTCCTCCATGAATGTACAGGATCAGTTTGTTCTCAGGGGCACCCTCCGGCTTTAACCATTCTGCATTGATCCCATCAATATTTACTGGTTCGATAGTTACACCAGGAGGTAGCTTTGCATATCTGTTTGCACCTCTTTCGCACCGGTCTCTAAATCCCTGTATGGATGTATCAAAATCGAAAACTTCCTTTTTTAATTTTCCTCGCAGCAAATGTGCATTTCGCATCAGGAAGAAGAATAGTTTGCTTTTGAAGCTGGGCATTTTGGTTTTGATTAATTCAGTCTAAAGATAATATTCTTAATGAATAATGTTTTGTATTAAATTTCAACTTTCTTTATCAATTTTATCCATTATTTTACCAAAACTATCAAAATCACTAGTCCTGTAATATTCATCAGCAGCATCCAGGATGTCGTGGTGTTTAAAGAAATAAATCCGGATCCTGTCCTCATTTATAATTTCAATTTTACCATGAACAAAGACTTCATCTCTGTCAATAATTGAAATATCATACCAGCCTTTTTCTTTTTCACGTATCTCATATTTTAATTCACCTGTTACGGATGCCATGGACCAGAATGGTTCTCCATTTCTATATAGATCAATCTTATTATCATCCTTGAATTCGATTATTAAGGAAGACTCATTTAGTGATTGCCACATCCCCATGAATTTGTAGTTTTCATGATTTTTACATTGGCTAACAAGAATTGCAACAAACAAGATAATTACAAAATTGAGTTTTTTCTTCATATTGTTAGTAGTTACTGATTTTATTAGTAACGACAGAATTTGAAGAAAATTACTTTTCTACTTTAGTATCAACACTTAAACTAATACCTATTGGAGCAGTCTCCCATTTTCCCTGGCTGGTTTTTCTATAATATGTTTTTGACATTCCGGCACAAAAGAATAAGTGTCCGGGCCCAAGATCTTTAACATGTTCAAGTGTTATTAAAACATCATTTCGAACCGTAATATCATATTTTCTTAAATCCAATTCAATTTTATCTTTTATGTCTTCTTTCGCTAAACTAATATAAATAGGTTGTTTAAGTATATTTTCAAAATTCATTTTACCCTTAATACTATAAATATTCACCCGGTAAAAAATGGAATCGTAAGAGCATGAGGCGACATTAATAATTAGTTTTTCTAATGAGGCTTTTTTATTTAGCTTGATAATGATTCCGCATTCATAACCTAATTGATTTTCTTTAAATCCTGCCTGTATTGATTTTGATTGAGAAGTGACTCCTAATCTCTTGTATTTATAGACTTTTGGTTTAACGGTAACTTCGCTCAATTCAAATACTTTTTCTTTCAGTACTACATCTTTTTTGTATTGATTTTTAAAATCAGAAAATTTAATAAGAAAGGGTTGGTAGCCTATACAGGAAAACACAATTGTGTCATTTTCATATTGAGTATCTAGTACAATAGTGAAATTCCCATTCTGATCTGACACGGTCCCTACATTTTTATTAATAATTCCAATATTGACATATTCTATTGGTAAGTTTTTATCATTAGAAACAATACCCGTATATTTTTGACATAATACAAACTGGGTAAAAATAAATGGGATAAAAAATGTAAAATAAGAATATATGGTTTTCATAAGATCTTCTGAATCGGGTTAATTGTAACTTGTAGATGTTTAGTCTGTCAATATTATTCGTTGTTTTGAGATAAGCCCTTTTTGGTTTTTCTGATATTAATTATAATTAAACTTAAAAGTGAAAGTACGATTAATCCTGACCCTATTTTTGAGAACCATTGGGCTTTATAATAGAGTTTAGGTTCAAACTTAAATTCTATCGTATTTTCTCCCGGAGGCACGGTCATCCCCCGAAGAACATAATTGGCCCTGAAATATTCGGCTGGTTGTCCATTCAAGTATGCATTCCAGCCCGCATCATAATATATTTCAGAGAAAATAGCAATCTGCTCTGAATTAGTTATGGATTCATAGATTAAGTGGTTAGGCAGATAACTTATCAAGTTAATTGTAGCGGTTGAATCAAATTTAATTGTTCGAGGTAATAATTGCTTGAATTTTTCTTGCACTACAGCATCATTTTTTCCTAATTGTGAGAGCGACAGGATTTCTTCATCTGCATTTTTCACAACCTTTATACTATCCACAAACCAGGCATTCCCATAGCAATATGGGTTCGTAATAGGTGGTGCTTCAACATTATAGATCAGGTATTTCGTGTTAAGCATATTTAAAACGGGGATATTGTATTTTAGCAGTGAATCCATCCCCTTGTTTGAAGAATTCGTATTTAACAGGTTTATTATCTTTGCTATTTCCGGATGAATTTGATATTCAATCAATTCCTGATATTTTTTTAGTTTCGCTCCGTGATAACCTCCAATCGATTTATGAAAATATGAGGTTCTGCTTTCATTAAAAGGATCAGGTAAATATAAAACCCTGCAATCTGTAGCAAAATTTAACTCACGAAATCGAATTTTATCTTTTTCATTTTCAATTTCTGTAGGTTTTAGCTTCGATACATCCATTGCACTTAGCGCTATATTGATTTTATTATTAATTTCAGCATTATTATTTATTTCTTGCTGCAATATAGCTTTATCAGCATTTGTAGCCGTAAATGGATTTGCATACTCGTAAGTTTTAACCCATTGAACATATTTTGATCCTTTTTTATCATTATTTAGATATCGCTTGTCTACATTCCACAAATCAATAAGTACAATCAGGCCAAGGATGATGTACAAGTTAGTCTCTTTTATTTTGCCTATTATATAGGCATAAACTACTCCTGAAGTAACTAATATAAAAAACAAACTCCTCAAACAGTCTTTTCTGAATATTGAAATCCGAATATCCGTAATGATATTTTTTACTTTATCAATTTGATTCAGTGTAATTTGATCATTTCTATAGTTTTGCTGTAAATCCGTAAAATATTGATTTTCATTTCTGCTAAAAAAATTAAACCAGGTGTCAGGTGCTATATAAAAAAGGAATAGCAAACCTGACACAGTTAAGGTTATATAGATATATTTTTTCTTATTAACTCCATTTTCTATAAGGTGTTTTATAAAAAGTAAGGCGAGAAGCGAGAAACAAATCTGTACGAGCATAAGGATCATCTTGGTATCCCTGAATTTATTGAATAATGGAACATGGGCAATAAAGAAATCTGTTATACTGCTATACTTCCAGGATACCATGGCGGACATAAGGGTTACGACAATTAATGCCCATTTCATCTTATCTTGTACAAAGAATGCCCCAAGTAAAAATAAAATGAAAATGCTGGCTCCAAAGTAAAATGCTCCTCCCGTGGCATATTGTTCACCCCAGTACCTTGGAAATTGAGCTATTGTTTGTTTATATTCAGCAGGAACATTTTTCATCAGGTCTTTGTCGTTTCCTAAATATCCCATAGTTCCCCCATTAATATTGGGTATTACCAATGAAAGGACTTCACTGTAACCAAAGCTGTACTGTTTTATATAATCGGGATCTAATGCATCAATGCTGGTAGTATGCTGTATGTTTTCATTCTCAGATATTGTAAGTTCTGATTTGCCGCGGGTTGTATATTTACTGTATTCTTTGGTTAAAACAACGTTAGCTATAGGCGGCATCATTCCTATCATGGCCCCAATCAATAGGAAGATGGATGCTTTCAGAAAGCTTGGGAAGAGTTTGTTTTTAATGGATATATACAATTGGGCTAAAACAACTGCAATTAATAAAAACAACATATAATAGGTCATCTGCAGATGATTAGCTGTTAAATGTAAGCAGGTAAATATTGCTACCAGAACGCTCCCAATTAAATAATTTTTACGATATGCATATATTATTCCACCTATTATTGGTGGTATCAAAGAAATTGCATGAACTTTGGAATTATGACCTCCAACCATGTATAGAATATTATATGTAGATAATCCGAAAGCAATTGCACCTATTATAGCTGCTTTGGGGTCTATATCAAAACACAGCAATAGAATGTAAAACCCTATCATCATTAAAAGTATATAACCCATAGGCTTGGGCATTACCTTAAGAATAAGATTTTCTGTTCTGGATATAATGTTAGGGTTGCTCATTGAGATTTGATATGCAGGCATACCTCCAAACATTGAATTTGTCCATAAAGGTTCGGCATGATATTTTTCTCTGAAATCTCCGCATTCCTTACTCATTCCCTTGGAGGTAATGTTATCACTCTGCTTGAGTTTGTTTCCTGAAAGCTGTGGATTAAAGTAGATTAAATTAATGGTTATGAAAATTGCTATTGCTATTATATGCGGTATGATTTTCTTAAAGTTTATATTGTTCATCATGTGCTTTAGTTTTACATCTTCATTTTGGATTTTGAAAGATACCAAAATTATATTAAAAGTTATTTGTTATAGTGAAGTATGGACTTTTTTATGGTAAAGACAATTCATTTGGATAAAGGGGATAACATTATGAGATATTATTTGATTCTATAGAATATTTTTGTTCTATTTTTATTTTACTGTTTTATTTTAAGATATACTATAATTAACATGATGATTATTTGAACATTTGAATTTTATGTGTTATTTTGTTTAATTGTATTTTAACAACCCAATCAAAAAAACAAACGGATGAAAACACAGAGTTTTATTCTCCTGCTTTGCTTATTTTTATCTATTAATTATGCAGAAGCACAAACTTACACCGAAGTTGGACTTTATCGTACTTTCGAGCGTTCGGTAACCAACACTAACCCCTATTCGAATAAATTCAGCGACGTGGAATTAAATTGTAAGTATATATCCCCAACAGGTGATACAACGGATTTTTATGGCTTTTTCGATGGTGATGGTAACGGCGGAGGTAATTTAACTACCGGAAATATCTGGAAGTTACGCTTTATGCCGGATACCGTCGGCCAATGGATATATTCATGGTCATGGAGCGATACAACAACGGGCGGTCAGGATACTTTTTTGTGTGTTACTGAAAATGCGGGAAAAGGTATATTGCGGGCTTATGAAAATAATCCAAGGTGGTTGGCATACAATGGGACGGAACCTGTATGGATAAAATCTTACTACGAAAGTGGACATGGCGCTATAGCACAGGATTTTGACTGGATTAAGCAAAATGTATATCAACCCTTAATAGATGAAGGTTACAATCATTTGATGGTAAACTGGTTGCTCTCGCTCTGTTGTTATAATCAGTTTTATCATGATGGACCGGCTCAATCAACAACCGACCTTACTTTGTACACGAGTGGTCAGGCTTCAAGTACCATGCGCCTGGATGTATGGAAACTTATGGAACAGAATGTGGCATGGTTGAACGAACATAATATCGGACTGTTTATGTTTCTGGGACTTAATGGGGGCCGTAACGGCGGGCCTGATTGGACTATATTAAGTGAGGCTGAAAAAGATTTTTATATACGATACGTTGTAGCAAGGCTTGCACCCTATGCAAATATCGCAGGCTGGAATTATACCTGGGAAGTTGAAGGCAATACCGAAAATGGTGAATTGGGCTGTATGAGGCTGATCCAAAAATATGATGTATTTGACCACCTTCGCGGATACCAGGATGAGAAACCAAAATATAATGAATTCCACAGGCCAGAATATAATTTTGCCGGTGTTGAAAATCACAGGATACACTCAGATAATAGGGAACCTCAATATTGGGCAGAACCATGGACACATCACTGGGCATGTCTTATGGGTTATGTGCCCGGCAAACCGGTTTATATGGTTGAAGGGAACGCACTCTGGCGTCGTTACTGGCGAAGTAAAATCTTTACAGAAACAGGTAAATACGTGACGTTGGACCAGGTACGCCAATCTGCCTGGGGATGTGCTACTGCTGCATCTTCTTTCACATGGTGTGGTCATAATGAAACAGGAGACCTTATGGCATATGGTGAGCAAGGTTTACCATTCCATGGAGATGTAAACCCCTATGCACGGGCAGCATATGAAATAGATCTGTTGGCTGATGTCATGAATAATGAAGTTGCTTTTTATAACTTGTCTCCATCCGATTCATTGCTCTCTGGTTGTGATTCACTCAGGGTATGGTGCCTTTCTGATTCGGCAGAGCAATATCTGGTATTCACTACAGAAGGAGACTCATTTAAACTTCAGCTTGCAGTGGGTCAATATAATAGTAACCAGTGGATAAATACAAAAACGGGTGCTGGAGTGGAAACAGATAGTATTACAATATCCGTTGTTCAGAATTATGCATTTGTTCCACCTGACACCATTAACGATTGGGTTTTATTGGTGCGGAAAGAATGGGAGAAAAACATAAAGGAAGACGCGAATATTATATCTGCCGAAACGGATACTTCCGGTTTAAAATTATTTGTTACATGTAATAAAGACATGAATGACCCGACTGATTTTCATTATGGCTTTAAAGTCAAGGTAAATGGAAAGACTACCGGATATACAATTGATAGTATCTCATACAATACAGCAAATAAACCGGTGTTGATTTTAGAAGTTTCTAAACAAGTGGTTATAGGTGATGTTGTTTTACTATCCTATTCAGGTACTTTGAGAGCCTCTGATAGCAGTGTTCTGTCCCCTGTTACGGATATGAATGTGGTCAATAATTCAGTTGTAGAACCAACCGGCGTATATTTTAAAAAGATTAATGATATGGAGTTTACGTTATTTCCCAATCCATGTTCCGATAACCTGACAGTAAGCAGCAATGTAAAAATGAGCAGTATTAATGTTTTTGATATTACAGGTAAATCGCTTTTTGAAATTGATAATATTGATGAATTGACAAAACCGATCTCAATGATAAATCTTCCGAAGGGTGTATATGTTTTATCAATTACATCTGCGTATGCAACAACTGTGCATAAAATTTTAAAGGAATGAATTATCTTATATGATTAGTTTTTCGGAGAAAATAAATATTGAGAAATATCAATGATTAATAATCGTTACCAAATCCCCTGTCTGACAGGATGTGGCTTTTATCAGATCATCAGGTGTTATTTTTAGCTGCAATCCCCGTATTCCTGCACTCACAAAAATAAAATCATAGAGGACACAGCTATCGTCTAGAAAGGTCGGGTAGTTCTTTTTCATGCCTATAGGTGAACAACCTCCACGTATATAACCCGTAATATCTAAAATTTCTTTTAAAGGGATCATGGCGGCACTTTTATTTCCTGATATTTGGGCAGCCTTTTTCAAATCCAGCTCTTCAGCTCCGGGGATGATGCAAACAAAAATACCGGATTTATCACCTCGCGATACCAGTGTTTTAAATACCTGGTCAATATTCTGGCCGAGCTTTTCTGCTACAGCCGAAGCACTCAGGTCGGACTCGTCCACTTCGTACGACACAAGTTCGTACTTTATTCCCATCCGGTCAAGTATTCGTGCTGCATTGGTTTTTGTCATAGTTCCCCTTTTTCAAATTTTACGATCATCTCGCCGGCTATACTCAGACTACGCGAATAGTTTGGCAGATTCCCACGACTGAACCATGCAGCCTCGGCAATCTCCTTTTTATCGATGCAAATGGCCTGGTTCTCATCAGCTTCAGCAACAAAACCAATCATCATTGAACCTGACAGTGGCCAGGGCTGACTTTTATAGTAGCGGATATTTGTAACATCCAGTCCCACTTCTTCCCTTACTTCACGTATTACTGTCTCTTCGAGGGTTTCTCCTATATCAGCATATCCCGCGATTAATGAGTACCAGCTTCCTGGGAAATTTGAACCTCGAATAAGAAGTATCTTATTGTTACATGTTATGGCTACTATAATAGCGGGAGAAATTTTCGGGAAGACTATGGTATTGCATTCAGGGCATAAAAGGGCTCTTTCGTCAGTTTTTTGTTGTGTTGCTGCCCCGCATTTTCCGCAAAATTTGTTCGCAGAATACCAGTTCATGAGATGGAAACCGACCATTGTGATCCATGCAATTTCCTGCTGACGGGTAGTTCTGAAAAAGCTGATTTCCTTTAAAATTATATTTGGATCATCTGCCTCCGGTTGATCCCAAATAAGAAAACATGGAACCTCATTAAATGTGAACAGGAATGTCGTCTCTGGTTTATCCGGAATATTTGAAAAATCCTTCTTTTGTGGGATTTCCAGTTTATCACCGCTGATTTTCAGCAATACCGAGCTCCCGGAATAATAAAGGATATAATCATTTTCTCCTGTTGTGGCTTTTGGAGCGTAATTATTATTGAAACGATGTGGAAATATTTCCTGGATCATATTGATTCCTTAATTAAAATAAATTTTATTTTTATCAGGCGAAGATAATCAGAATATAGTTTTTTTGAAAAACCTTAACTTATGAATAGAGGAGAACCGCTTTATTCGATATAAAATATATAATAGATAAAAGACTCTTGCAAAACAAAAAACTAAACACTAAATTGTCCTCAATAAACGCAATATAATGCCAGCAATAAGCTTAAACGGAAGAATAAGTGTGGTTATGGTGCTATGGAGCATATTTTGTAAAACAATGGTGAGTCTTTGGTTTAAAGATGCTGATGATATTTTGCGATATTCATGTATTAATGAGGTATAAAAATGAAGTTACGAATTATATTATTAGGTTTGTTATTCAGTATTAAAGTATTTGGAGATTCTGACACATCAAAATTTGGGTTTGGTGTTAAAAGTGGTTTTGGTTCTTGCTTTTTTAGCGACATTGACAAATATGAACTTCAAGGATTTTCAAAATCAGCTTTACTTATTTTAAATATTGGCTTTTCTGCTTCTTATGACTTAAACAAGTCCTTTTCTTTAGGAGCAGAAGTTTTATACGATGCAAGAGGGGGAAGTTATCAAAAAGAAAACGAAGATGTAAGAGTAGTTAACCTTTCTAGTAATAAATCCGAAAAAGCGTATTTTTCAAACGATTACCGTATACAATCTATTGATTTACCAGTTTATTTGAAATTAACGACCCAAATACTCGGGATATCTACATTTATTTATGTGGGAATGTCACCTTCTGTTACTTTAAAATCAAAGTATAAATATAATACCTGGGATACAAGTGATTATTTTGCTGAGGAGACATGGCATTCGGAAACCTATGATAACTTAAAAGGCACATTTTCTATTGCATATTTAGGTGGATTAGGATTGAATGTAAAAAGAATAAGCTATGAAATCAGGTATGCTAATTTTCTTAGAAATGAATTAATGATTGATAGAGAAAGTATGTTTATAAATAACCATTCCATTGTTTTATTATTTTCGTTTAATTTTTTATGATTACATTAGACATAAAGTTTATTATGAAAATGCAGTATACAATAAATGAAAGTTACCTAATTAATTAAAATTATACTAAACTGTTTAACTATGAGAAAAATTATAATCATGTTCAGTGCAATATTGTTTATAGCAAGCTCATGCAAAAAAGAAGAAAAAACCTTTTCGCAGGAAGATCTTAACGGCACCTGGCAATCGGAAGAACTCAGCTCACTTGGATGTACACAGCAATTAGAAATTTCTTCAACAAATCTGAACGAAATTAAGATTTGTGATGGTGTAAGGATGAGATTGGAAGCTGAGAACTATTCGTTTGACGGACAGATAATAAAGTATAAGTTGTATGGGTTAAACATGGAATTTGAAATTGTGGAGTTGACAGAACATACATTGGTTTTAGGGCCTCATGATCCTGAGATTTTTACAAGGGTAGGGTATTAAGTATATCGAAAGCCAGATATAATAAGGAATTATATACAACCTGAAAATATTGTACTAATGCATATAAAACATGATGACAATAGCAGGTTTGTTGATTTTGCTAAAGAAGTGAAAGATGAATTCCCCAATGTAAAGGTATTTGAAAACCAGATGGAGACAAAAAAATACATCATTGAATAAACCTATACCACATAACAATTTGATACAAGACACTTGGAAATGTATAAACCAAACCCTAAATTAGGACATCAAAACATGGCACATAGCAGGTAACAGGGCTAAGGTGGAAGATATGGAAGGTTATGGTGTAATGGGATAAAAGTTTAATTTATACGGAGTAATTAAAATAAATTCATAAAAATAACCTATATATCAGCGGAGTTACAAAGGATTTTCTTTATCGCAATTGTTCAATAGAGATTGAAATGTATCAACCTAAGGATTATTCTCCTTTTAGTTTATATTCAGAAGCGAAAAAGAAGATAAAAGAAGTAAGAAGAGAATATTCTTACTATTCTGTATGGATCGTTTTTGATAAAGATGCTCACAAAAGAATAGAGGAAACATTTGAAGCTAAAAACCAGACTAGCTCAGAAATAAATATTTCTTTTTCGAATATTTGTTTTGAATAATGGGTACTCCTTCATTTTAAAAAAACATACCATTATTTTTAAAATTGTCATGATCTGATTAACTATATTGATAAAATGCATAAACTTGAATTACTACAAAAAAACAACCCCGCTAAAAGCGGGGCTGCCAATCATCCACATCGTGTTTTGTTTATTAAGCAGCTTCCTGCTCATTGTTATTTTTATGCCTTACGCCATGTGCTATGGTATGGCGTGCATTTATATAATCGGCGTAAAACTCCGGGTGCGACTTCCTGAAGCGCAGCATCAAACGGTCAAGCTGCTCTTCTAAAAGCTTGCACGTATTGTCCATCACCTCTTTGAGTTTACTGTTGGCCGTCTTCCTTTCGGTAATGGATACACGTGGAGCTGAGATCATGCCTTTCATACGCGCCGAAAGGTTATTCAGTGTACTTACAGAATCGGCTGTTATTGCATAATCAGTCAACTTATCTATGTGTTCCTTCGCCAGTATGGCCACATTTTCACTGGTCGATACCAGTTCGGCCTCCCTGGCTGTTTGCAGTTCACTTAATGTAAAATCTACTTTTTCAAGCAATTCATTATTTCCTGTGCGTTTTGCCATTACGCACAGTGCTGATGATAATTCGTACACACACTGTATCAGCTCCTGCTCAAGGGCGTTTTTATCACTGGTGGTACCAGTAATATCATCTTCTGTTATCTTTCTCGTTTCTTCAATAACAGTTAAATTGGAACCAACTTCTTCCATAATTACTTTAAATATGGGTATATCTTTCCATAGTGAACGATGTTTGTCCATGACATCGTTAGTAGCCAAAATCATAAGATTCTTGTTTTCCAATCTTTTGTTCATAACTTAAATTTTTAGTATTATTATTTGAGTTTATTGAGATGTGGATCATTTATTTCAATTTTATATTATACTATTACGGCATTTACTTTCAATTATTATGCCATTACAACAAAATATTGCATTCGTACTGTCAAATATTCCCTGTTAACAGAGAATTATTGAAGCATTACCGCCAATTAATGCCTGTTTACACCATATTATCAGGATCGAACAACCGATAAACGGACTGTTACAGCAAATAAATGAGGTGTTACAATCAATTATCAGACATGAAAAACAAAATATTGAGTATTGACAATAAATTATCGGGCAATGACATCCAATTATTAAACAATGAAAATAAATAAATGAACATTAAATGTTATTAAACAGGTATTAACATGAAATCATTGTATGTTTACGATAAATTTTTTAACCCCATCTCTCATATTCCAAATCCCACCTCAACCGTCAATCGTCTTTATTCCTTCTTCTTTCATCCCTCATCCCTTGAACGAATTCTAACCTTTCATTGACGAATATGGGGTGGGATCTTTAATCGATAATTAGGAATTTTACAATATATATTATGGAGCAATAACTCCTGTGACATTTTATAAAATCAACTATCATCCAATAACCTAACAAAATGAAACATCCATGATAAATCTTTTAACACACACGAGCATGATTATAAACGACAATCATCCGCTCAGGTAAAAGCTTCGTGGA